>NZ_CP074380.1:2666250-3010625 GCF_022695595.1 Streptomyces sp. MST-110588 | reverse complement strand
CTCTTCGTGCCGCCGGCCTTCGCCAAGGCCGCCGTCGTCGAGGCCATCGACGCCGAGATCCCGCTCGCCGTCGTGATCACCGAGGGCATCGCGGTCCACGACTCCGCCGCCTTCTGGGCGTACGCGAAGAGCAAGGGCAACAAGACCCGCATCATCGGTCCGAACTGCCCCGGCCTGATCAGCCCCGGCCAGTCCAACGCCGGCATCATCCCGGGCGACATCACCAAGCCCGGCCGCATCGGTCTGGTGTCGAAGTCCGGCACGCTGACCTACCAGATGATGTACGAGCTGCGCGACATCGGCTTCACCTCGGCCGTCGGCATCGGTGGCGACCCGGTCATCGGCACCACCCACATCGACGCCCTGGAGGCGTTCGAGGCCGACCCCGACACCGAGCTGATCGTCATGATCGGTGAGATCGGCGGCGACGCCGAGGAGCGTGCGGCCGACTTCATCAAGGCCAACGTCACCAAGCCGGTCGTCGGCTACGTCGCGGGCTTCACCGCGCCCGAGGGCAAGACCATGGGCCACGCCGGCGCCATCGTCTCCGGCTCCTCCGGCACCGCCCAGGCGAAGAAGGAGGCCCTGGAGGCCGCCGGCGTCAAGGTCGGCAAGACCCCGTCGGAGACCGCGCGCCTGGCGCGCGAGATCCTGGGCGGCTGACCTTCCTCCGCTCGGCGCATCAGCGCATCGGGCGCGGGCCCTCATCCCGGTCGGGGTGGGGGCCCGCGCCTTTGTACGGGAGGGGGTGGGCGGGCCGACCGGTGGGCGAACCGGCGGGGCGCTGGGTTGCCCGGTGGCCCGGTTCGGCCGTCCTCGTCGTTTTGGCTGGTTGAGCCGGTTCAGCCGTCTTGACTGTCGTGGCCGGCTCGACTGTCCTGGCCGGCTTGGTGGGCTCGGCGGGCTCGGACCGTTCGGACCGCTTGTTCCTGGACTGCCCGGTCCGCTCCCACCATGTGACCTTCATCCCCTTCCTCCTGTGCTTCCTGCCCTTCTTTCGCTTCTTCTTCCCCTTCTTACCCTCCTTGTGCTTCTTGCCGTTCTTGACGTGCTCGGCATGTTTGGCGTGCTCGGTCCTTTCGGTCCTCTCGCCCACGTGCGGCCTCTCGGGACCCGCGTGCTTCTCTCGGCGCGCCCCTTCTCCCGTCTCGTCCGCCGCCGCCGAAGGGGTGATCTCCGCAGCTCGGTGATGTTCGTGCCGTTGCCGGACGGCGGGTGCGGGCCGGTGCGACGGCAGCGGGGCATCGGCCACGGCCGCGGCCATGGCGGGCCGGCCGGCCGGAGGGGCGAACGGGTCCGGCGAGTGGATCAGGGTGAAGGCGGTCGCTGCCGCGATCAGCGCGGTCAGCCCGAACGCGCCGCGGGTCATCCGCCGCGTACCCAGCTCGCCCCCGATGCGTACGGCCGTGGCCGTCGGCGGCGCCACCGGCAGCGCGGCGGCCAGCGTCACCAGCCGCTCGTGCAGGATCTCCCCCTGCCGCAGGGCCGGCCGGCCCATCAGCCCGAGACCGGGCAGCCGTACGGCGAGGGCCCGGCGGGCGTGAATCAGACGCCCGGCGGTCGCCGGCGTGCTGGCCTCCGCCTCCGCCGCGGTCTCGTACAGCCCCAGCCCGAGGCCGTCGTGCAGGAGCAGGACCCGGCGGTACGGGGACGGCAGGCTCACGACCGCGTCCAGCAGGTCGCGGTCCTCGGAGCTGAGATCCAAAGGGGCGTACGAGACGGAAGAGGCCGTCGAGGCGAGAGATGTCAGAGAAGTGAGAGACGTGAGAGAGGTGAGCCGGGTGGTGGACGTGGATGAGGCGGTGCAGCCCGGGCGCAGCCGGTGCCAGGGCGAGAGCGCGTACTCGTGTACGAGGACCCGGACCCAGCCGGCCGGGTCCGGGTCGACGGCCACCTCGGGCCAGCGCTGCCACGCCGACCGGAACGCGCGGACGGTGGCCTCGTGCGCCAGCGGCGGACGGCCCGTCAGCAGTAGCGCCTGACGGGTCAGCGCATCGGCGTGACGTGCGTAAAGGGCTTCGAAGGCGGCGACGGGGGCGGTCCGCGGCTCGCTCGATGCCGCGTCAGCCGCCCGGGCCCCGCTCGTACCTGACGGGGGATCGGCCGGAGGATGTACGGCCTGCGGAGTGCGCTCGCCGGGGACCGTGGCCGTGCCGCGGGCCTGGCGCCGCGTCATGTCGGCACCCCCGCACGGTGGTCCGGGAGGCGGACGCGGGACATACGTCTCACCTGTGTCAGAAAGCGCATAAGCTCATATTGCGCGACACGTCCGGCATTCGCCTGCTCCATGGATGAAACGGGTGTTGTTGGCAGCATGGCGCTGTGAGTCAATGGACTGGTCGCGGCACGTCGTTGTCCTCGCGTAGCCATGCCTCCGCCCAGCGCTCCTCGGCGATCGGCACCGCGTTCTTCGGCGGAGCGGTGGCCGCGGGGCTCGGTCTCGGTGCGCTCGCCGTGCTCGTGATCCTTCTCTGGATCGCCTCCCCCTACCCGGCAGGGACCCCTCCGGGGCTCTGCACCTCGCCGCTGACCTGTGGCTTCTCGCGCACGGCGCCGATCTCGTACGGATCGGTACGCTCTCCGGCGCCCCGGTTCCCGTAGGGGTGACGCCGTTGCTCCTCACCCTCCTGCCGGTCTGGCTGCTGTACCGGGCCGCCCGCCATGTCCTCGTCTCCTCGGCGGTCCTCATCTCCTCGGCCCCTGCCACCACCACCGCCACCGCCGGACCAGAAGATTCAGCACAACCATCCGCCCCAGCAGAACCAGAGGACCCATCAGAGCCCACAGACCACGAAGGGCCATCAGAAGTCCCCAAGACCACAGATGCCCCGGACGCCATCCCCGCTCCCACCGAGCCCCCCGCTCCCACCGCCCCCACCGAGCCGCTCACCCCCTTCGCCCTGCTCGGCTGGCTGCTGGCCGGCTATCTGCTCGTCGCCCTGATCGCCGTCCTCTACGCCTCCGCCGGACCGCTGCGCGTGGCGCCGTTCAGCGCCGTGCTGTTCGTGCCGCTCGTCACCGTGCTCACGCTGGCCGCCGCCGGCTGGCGCACCATGGGCCCCGGGGTCCTCGCCGGCCCGCTGCCCGCCCCCGTCCAGCGGGCCCGGGACGGCCTGCCGCCCGCCGTCCGCGCCGTCCTGGCCCGCCCCGCACTCGCCGTCGCGCTGCGCGCATGCGCGGCGGCCGTCACCGCCCTGCTGCTGTGCGGCGCGCTCTTCGCACTGCTCGCGTTCGCTGCGCACGCGGGCGCGGTACGGGACGAGTTCCTGGGCCTCGCCCAGGACTGGGCGGGCCGCTCGGCGGTCGTGCTGCTGAGCCTCGTACTGCTGCCGAACGCCGCCGTCTGGGGCAGCGCCTACGGGCTCGGGCCGGGTTTCTCCCTGGGAGCGGGCAGTACGGTCGGGCCGCTCGGCGCCGCCGGGTACCCCGACCTGCCGCCCTTCCCGCTCTTCGGACTGCTGCCGCAGGAGGGCGCGGCGGGGCTGCTGGGCTGGGCGACCACCGTGGCGCCGGTGGCTGCGGGCACGGTGCTGGCCTGGTACGCCGTACGCCCCGTCAGGGACCGGGCCCGTACGGACGCCTGGCCGGCGCCGGACCGGCCGGGACCGTCACCAGCGCTCATGCGGTCACAAGCGCGCATGCGGCCACAAGCGCTCATGCGGCGGAAGCAGCGGTGGGGATGGCGCGCCACCGTATCGGCGGCCGGTCTGGGGGCCGTCGGCTGCGGAATGGCGGTGTCGGTGCTCTCGGAACTCGCGGGCGGAGCCGTGGGCCGGGCGCGGCTCGCCGATTTCGGGCCCGACGGCTGGCTCACGGGTGCCGCGGCGGTGGTCTGGACGGCGGCAGTCGGGGTCCCCGTCGCGCTGGTGCTGCACATCTGGTGGCGCGGTGCCGCGCGGCTGGCCCAGTACACCAGGCAGCGTACGAGACCAGGCGCGGTACGCCGCCCCCTGCCGCTGCACCAGAAGCTGGTGGCGGCGCTGCGACCGCCCCCGGACCCCTGGCCGCGGCCCCGGCCCCGTTCGCGCCCGGCACCCCGGCCGCGCCCCCGGCCGGAACCGGACCCGCGCTCCCGGCCGCACTCTGGGCGTACGAAGCCGTCCTCCCCGGCGCGCCGCAGCGGCGACGGCGACGACCAAAGCCGTGCCGCGCCCTGGCACGACACCAGCACCCTGCACGAGCGCTGGGCGGCGCTCCGTGAGACTTCCGGCGGCCTGATGGCGGACTTCGAACCGTCTTCCGCGACCACGGACCGGCCGCCGAAAGGGACACCCGGCGCACACGGCGAACGCGACGCACAAGAGGCACACGGTGCGCAGAGGTCGCACGATGCCGACGGGACGCAGGCGGCACAGGCGCACACCGCCCCCGACGCCCGTACGCCGCATGAGGCAGCCGCGCCCGAGAACGACCGCGACGACCGCGACCTGCGGCTCGTACGGTCGGCAGGGGACCGCCGAGGGCGTACCGGCCGGCCCGGGCGACTCAGGTGATCCAAGCGACCGGGCAGCCCGAGCAGCCCAAGTAACCCAAGCAACCGAACTGACTCAATGACACCGTTCGCTGCCGCTGTAGCCGGGCTGGTAATCCGCGCTCGGCGTGGGTGCGGGGCCCGGATGGCCACGGTCGTAGTCGTGCTGTGCGAGCGCGAGGAGCACCGCCAGTGTTCCGGCGGCCAGAAGCCGCGACACCACCGTCCACTGTGCGCGGCACAGCAGCGCGAGCCCGGCCAGAACGACCGCGGCGAGGAGGAAGTGCCGCATCCGGGCGAGTTCCGCGAGGTGCGCCGCGTCGCAGCACGCCGACGCCGGTGTCCCGGGCGGGAGACGTCCTACGTGACCATGGCCGTTCGCGCCGGGGCGGAGGTTCGGGGAGCGCTTACGTCGTGGTCACACCTCGCGGGCCGGCCGCGGTCACTGCTGGGTGCTGAGCAGCGGGCGGAGCTGCTTGGGGAGGAGGTTCTCGCACGACTGAGCGGCCGAGCGCGTCAGAGCGTCGTTCACACAGGTGAAGTAGTCGCGGTAGACGAGCTGGACCGTGAAGGTCGCGGCCACCATCACCAGCGCCAGCGACGCGGTGACCAGACCACCGATCGCCGCCGTCGTCTGCGGCTTGCCGGTCACCCCGGTCCCGGTGGCGCCACCAGCTCCACCAGCGCCACCAGCTCCACCGGGGCCACCGACTCCGGGGGACGGCGTTTGCGTACGTGATGGCTGTCCGCCGGAGATGTCGGCGGCGGTGGTACGGGGTGCGCGCGGCTCGGCCCGCAGCGAGCTGATGCCCCAGTAGAGGCCCAGCGCACCGAGCAGGAGCGAGACCTCCGGCAGGCTGAACAGGACGAAGAAGAAGGCCCACATTCCGGACAGCAGGGCATAGCGCGCCCGGCGCTGGGCCGGGTCGGTCGGGTCCCAGCGCAGTCCGCCGGGCCCCGGGCCGCCGGGGCCGCCCGGCCCGTTCTGCTGGTGCTGCGGATTGCCGCGTCCGCCGCCCGGGCCCGTACCGAAGCCGCCGCTCTGACGGCCCGGCTGACGAGCGCTCCACTGGCTGCCCCAGACCGGCGGCTGCTCCTGCTCGTGGCCCTGTCCCTGACCCTGGCCTTGGCCTTGCCCCTCACCACGGCCCTCATCCCCACCCTGGCCCTGACCCGACCCGTGGGGGGAGGGGTGCCGGGGCCGCCAGACACGGTCGGGGGCGTCGGCAGGCGGCGGCGCGAAGGGGTTGTCCTGCTGGGCGGGCGACTTCCTGGGCTTCGCAGGGCTCTCCGGATTCTCCGGATTCTCTAGATTGTCCGGATTCTCCGACCCTGAAGCTCCCGGGCTCCCCGGGCTCCCTGAACCCCCCGAGCTCCCAGGGACGGGCGAGGAGGACGGCTTGCGCTCGCGCGGCAGCAGGACCGCCCCTGGTGCGGTCGCGGGTCGGAGGCACCACCCAGCGGTAGCTGGGTGAGGGAGGAGGAGAGCCGCGCGGCGGCGTCGGTCCGGCATGTGGAGTGTGTCTTCCCCTTGTGTCGTCACCCTGCACTCCGCAGGTCCTGTGGAGTGCGCCTGTGGAATGCAGTGGTGTGCACGGATTCGCTCTGTCCAGACGCTACCTCCCGCACCTGCCCCCGTCCCGTGGGGGCCGCTCGGTGTGCCGGTATCGTTGCTGGCGGTCGGCGGCTTCGTAGAGTCCCCCGGATTCTGGGGTACGCCGAGTTCGTACGACCATACAAACCGCACCGCCCCGCGAGAAAGAGACCCGCCGTGGCCTCCCCGCCCCCCTTCGCCCGCCCGGCCCGCCTGGTCGTGCTGGTCTCCGGTTCCGGTACGAATCTCCAGGCGCTGCTGGACGCCGTCGCCGCCGATCCCGCCGGGTACGGCGCCCGGGTCGTGGCCGTCGGCGCCGACCGTGACGGCATCGCCGGCCTGGAGCGCGCCGAGCGGGCCGGTCTGCCCACCTTCGTCCGCCGGGTCAAGGACTACGAGTCCCGGGATGCCTGGGACCGGGCGCTGGCCGAGGCGACCGCCGCGTACGAGCCGGACCTGGTGGTCTCCGCCGGGTTCATGAAGATCGTGGGCAAGGAGTTCCTGGCCCGCTTCGGGGGGCGTCTGATCAATACGCACCCCGCGCTGCTGCCCAGTTTCCCCGGCGCCCACGGAGTGCGCGAAGCGCTCGCGTACGGCGCGAAGGTGACCGGCTGCACCGTCCACTTCGTCGACGACGGCGTCGACACCGGCCCGATCATCGCCCAGGGCGTGGTCGAGGTCCGGGACGAGGACGACGAATCCGCGCTGCACGAGCGGATCAAGGAAGTCGAGCGAGCGCTGCTCGTCGAGGTCGTGGGGCGTCTGGCCCGTAACGGCTACCGCATTGAGGGACGAAAGGTAAAGATCCTGTGACCGCCGAGACTGCCGGGACCGCCGGCACCGCAGTGACCGCCGAAGGTACGAAGCGACCCATCCGCCGCGCGCTGGTCAGCGTGTACGACAAGACGGGCCTGGAAGACCTGGCCCGCGGACTGCACACGGCAGGCGTCCAGCTCGTCTCCACCGGTTCGACGGCGGCGCGGATCGCGTCCGCGGGCGTCCCGGTCACCAGGGTCGAGGAGCTGACGGGCTTCCCGGAGTGCCTGGACGGGCGGGTCAAGACCCTTCACCCGAAGGTGCACGCGGGCATCCTGGCCGACCTGCGGCTGGAGGACCACCGGCGGCAGCTCACCGAGCTGGGCGTGGAGCCGTTCGACCTGGTGGTCGTCAACCTCTACCCCTTCAGCGAGACCGTCGCCTCGGGCGCGGACGCGGACGCGTGCGTGGAGCAGATCGACATCGGCGGCCCGTCGATGGTCCGCGCCGCGGCCAAGAATCACCCGTCGGTGGCCGTGGTCGTCAACCCGGACCGCTACCCGGACGTGCTCAAGGCCGCGGCGGACGGCGGCTTCGACCTCGGCGCGCGCAAGCGGCTGGCCGCCGAGGCGTTCCAGCACACCGCCGAGTACGACGTGGCGGTCGCCTCCTGGTTCGCCGGGGACTACACCGGCGGGGACGAGGACTTCCCGGGCTTCCTCGGCGTCACGTACGAGCGCAAGAACGTCCTGCGGTACGGCGAGAACCCGCACCAGCCCGCCGCCCTTTACACCGCCGGCCGCGGCGGTCTGGCCGAGGCAGAGCAACTGCACGGCAAGGAGATGTCCTACAACAACTACACGGACACCGACGCCGCGCGCCGGGCCGCCTACGACCACGCCGAGCCCTGCGTGGCCGTCATCAAGCACGCCAACCCGTGCGGCATCGCCGTCGGGGCGGACGTCGCCGAGGCGCACCGCAAGGCGCACGCCTGCGACCCGCTGTCCGCGTTCGGCGGCGTCATCGCCGTCAACCGCCCGGTCACCGTGGAGCTGGCGGAGCAGGTCGCGGAGATCTTCACCGAGGTCATCGTCGCGCCGGACTACGAGGACGGCGCGGTGGAGGTGCTCTCCCGCAAGAAGAACATCCGCGTGCTGCGCTGCCCCGACGCGCCGCAGCCGCCGGCCGAGTTCAAGCCGATCGACGGCGGTGGCCTGGCGCAGGTCAGGGACGCCCTCCAGGCCGAGGGTGACGACCCGGCCAACTGGACGCTGGCCACCGGCACGGCACTGTCCGCCGGTGAACTGGCCGAACTGGCCTTCGCCTGGCGCGCTGCGCGTGCCGTGAAGTCCAACGCGATCCTGCTCGCCAAGGACGGTGCGACGGTCGGCGTCGGCATGGGCCAGGTCAACCGGGTGGACTCCGCCAGGCTGGCGGTGCAGCGGGCCGGTGCGGAGCGGGCCCGTGGCTCCTACGCCGCCTCCGACGCCTTCTTCCCCTTCCCCGACGGGCTGGAGGTGCTGCTGGAGGCGGGCGTCAAGGCCGTGGTGCAGCCGGGCGGTTCGGTCCGTGACGAGCTGGTCGTCGAGGCCGCGAAGGCGGCGGGCGTGACGATGTACTTCACGGGGACCCGGCACTTCTTCCACTGATTCCCGGGGCGGCCGTAACCGTCGGCCGTACCCGTCAGCCGTATGCACCGGCCGAACGAAAAGACCTCCGTCCCGCTGTGCGCGGGACGGAGGTCTTCGGCTGTGCTGCCGGCCGGCGGATCAGTAACGCGGGCGGTTGAACCAGGCCCCGCCGTCCGCCTTGGAGACGAACACGATGATCAGAATTCCCATCACCATGTGCAGAATGCCGACGGGGAAGCTCAAGAGGCTGAACAGGACGACCACCGAACCAAAGATGATCGTTCCGATACGTACGCCGTTTCCGCCCTTGGCGAACTGAAGGCCCAGGACTATCGCGGTCGCGGCGAACAGCACGATCGCGATGATCATGAAGATGAGCAGGCCCTTGCCGAAGTTGAACACCGACTGGCTTTCCGCGGAGCCGTAGGCCGAGACGGTGTGGGAAGCCTTGTTGACGCTGTTCAGGCCGATGACGGCGAAGATCAGGCCGATCAGGCCCAGGCCCGCGATGACGAAGAGCAGGACGCGGGCGGCCTTGACGCCGCCGGGCATCGTCATCGGCATGCCGGGCATCCCGCCGGGCATCATCCCGCCGCCCGGGTACGCCGCGTAGGGCTGCGGCTGCATCGGCTGCATGGGCTGCTGCGGGTAGCCGTAGCCGGGCTGGCCCTGCGGAGGTCCGTAGGGGTTGTTCTGATTGGGGTAACTCACGAGCGGTGTCCTTCAGGCGTCTTGAGCGGATGTCAGCGAATATAAGGGGACGTTAAAAGCCAACAGACTTCGTCATGATCGGCGGGCCGGTTCGCGGATGTCCACTCCGAATCCGCCCGACCCGGTTTTCGTGACGGGGTTCATACAAACCCGTAGGAGCGCATGCGGGTACATGTCTCTCCATACGGCTGCATGTCGGTTATGCGGCGTGGATTCGCAAGGGCCCTTGCGCGAGCGGTGCGAAGGGGCCCCTGGTGCCGTTGGCTCGGCTTGCGTATCGGCCGCGGTGGTGGGGCCACCGCGCCGGCTCACTGCGTACGGACGACCACCGTGCCGACGAACTTGTCGGCGAAGGTCTGGCCCTTCTCGTCCCAGGCCGGCCACAGGAAGCCGAGGTAGCAGGGGAGCGCGTCCACGATGTGGCACAGGCGGCGCAGGAAGGCCATGCCGAAGCCGATCGGCTGGCCGGTGGCCTCGCTGACCAGCCTGATGTTCATCGCCTTCTTGCCCGGCGTCTGGCCGGTCGAGCCCTCCTTGACGAGGATGAAGATCCCGCCGATCAGGCCGGCGAGGCTGCCGAGCAGGATCAGGAGCAGGGCGCCCATGGTGAAGCCGGCGGTCGAGGAGGATGCGGCGGCCCGGTCGAAGGCGTCGGTGACGCACTGGGGGTCACGGCAGTAGGAGGTGTCCGGGATCGCCTCGTGGGCTGCGCCGAGTGCCGTGAAGAAGGCCAGGGAGCCACAGATGGTCGGTATGAGACCCACGATGAGGTAGTCCAGGAGGAACGCGCCGACCCGGGCGCCCCAGCTCGCGTAGCCCTGGGGCGCGCCCATTCCCATGCCCGGGCCCGGCATGCCGCCCTGGGCGCCGTACGGGGACGGGGCCGCCTGCTGCGGGTAGCCGTACGGCTGCTGAGGTTGCTGGGGCTGCTGGGGGTAGCCGTAGGGCTGCTGGGCGGGCGGGGCCTGCTGGGGGTAGCCGTAGCCCGGCTGTCCGTCCTGGGGCGCCGCCGGCTGGCCGTAGGGCGCCTGCGGGGGCTGTCCGTACGGGCCGGGCTGCGCCTGGGGCGGCTGACCGTACGGATTGTTCGGGTCACCGAAACTCATGAGTGGTTTTCCTCCGTTGTGTTCAGTGGGGGACGACGCGGCGATTTCGGAGGAAAAACAGGGATTCAGTGGCCCGCCCCCGACGATGCCTGCGGCACTGCCCGGCAATCTTTCTAGTTGCGCAATATTGTTGTCCAGTCAAGCTCTACCGGCGTTGTGCAAGCGCAATGATCGATTCCGTTCCGCGGCCGGTGCGGTCCTGAGAGGAGCGTGAGAGGAACCTGAGGGGAGTCTGAGAGAAGCCCGAGAGGAGTCAGGGGGAACAGGGCGTGCCCTGATTGGAACGGGGATGGCTTCATCCGGGAGGATGGGGGCATGAGCGCCCAGATTCTCGATGGCAAGGCCACCGCCGCCGCGATCAAGTCCGAACTCGTCACTCGTGTCGAGGCACTGAAGGCCAAGGGCGTGCAGCCCGGCCTCGGTACCCTCCTGGTCGGGGACGACCCCGGCAGCCGCTGGTACGTCAACGGCAAGCATCGCGACTGCGCGCAGGTGGGCATCGCCTCCATCCAGCGCGAACTGCCCGAGACCGCCACGCAGGAGGAGATCGAGGCGGTCGTACGGGAACTCAACGACAACCCGGAGTGCACGGGCTACATCGTTCAACTCCCCCTTCCCAAGGGCATCGACACCAATCGCGTCCTCGAACTGATGGACCCCGCCAAGGACGCCGACGGGCTGCACCCGATGAGCCTGGGCCGGCTGGTGCTCAACGAGGAGGGGCCGCTGCCCTGCACCCCGTACGGCATCATCCAGCTCCTGCGCCACCACGGTGTGGAGATCAACGGGGCGCACGTGGTCGTCGTCGGGCGCGGCATCACGGTCGGGCGCTCGATCCCGCTGCTGCTGACCCGCAAGTCGGAGAACGCCACCGTCACCCAGTGCCACACCGGCACCCGTGACCTGTCGGCGCAGCTCAAGCAGGCGGACATCATCGTCGCCGCGGCCGGCGTGCCGCACATCATCAAGCCCGAGGACGTCAAGCCGGGCGCGGCCGTGCTGGACGTCGGCGTCAGCCGGGACGAGAACGGCAAGATCGTCGGCGATGTGCACCCGGGCGTCGCGGAGGTCGCGGGCTGGCTCTCGCCCAACCCCGGTGGCGTCGGTCCGATGACCCGTGCGCAGTTGCTGGTCAACGTGGTCGAGGCCGCCGAGCGCGCGGCGGGCTGACCGGAGGAAGGACTGCCACCCATGGGTGCCGAAGCGCATTCGGACGGCGCGTCCGCGCCACAGCGCAGATCACGCCGTTTTCCGCTCATCACGAGGGACACCGCCCGGCCGGAGGGCGGCGGCCGGGCCGCCCCGGGGGACGCCGCCGCCCCCGTACGGCAGTGGCCGCTGCTGGCGGTCGGCGGCGGTGTCGCGCTGGGGCTGCTGATCACCGCCTTCGACGCCTTCCGTATCGGGACGATCCTGGTCGGGCTGTCCCTGCTGGCGGGGGCCGTGCTGCGGCGGGTGCTGCCGACGGTGGGCATGCTGGCCGTACGGTCGCGCTTCACGGACATGGCCACGTACGGCGGGCTGGGGTTCGCCATCGTCATGCTGGCGCTGATGGCCCAGCCCAAGCCGTGGCTGTCGATCCCGTTCCTGGACGACGTGGTGCACTTCACCGTGCGCTGAGCCGGTCGGCGCAGCCGCCCCGGGACCGCCGGGCCGGGTCCGCCGCTGGGACCGCCGCTCTGGAACCGCCGGGCCGGGGCCATCGTGCCGACCGGACCGGCGGCACGCCGACACCGCGCGGGAAAGGGCCGCCCAAGAATCTTGTTGTCGAGTATCTTGATGCCGAGATAAGTCGACGAGTCGCCGACGCTGCCTGCCCTCCTGCCATGAACAGGGGGGTCCGAACCGCGCGAGAGGGACATTTCAGCTTATGGCCAAGATCAAGGTAGCCAACCCCGTAGTCGAGCTCGACGGCGACGAGATGACCCGCATCATCTGGTCCTTCATCAAGGACAAGCTGATCCTCCCGTACCTCGATGTCGACCTGAAGTACTTCGACCTGGGCATCGAGCACCGCGACGCCACACGTGACCAGGTGACGGTCGACGCGGCCGAGGCCATCAAGAAGTACGGCGTCGGCGTGAAGTGCGCGACCATCACGCCGGACGAGGCGCGGGTGGAGGAGTTCGGCCTCAAGGCGATGTACCGCTCGCCCAACGGCACGATCCGCAACATCCTCGGCGGCGTGGTCTTCCGCGAGCCGATCCTCATGGAGAACGTGCCCCGGCTGGTCCCCGGCTGGACCAAGCCGGTCGTCGTCGGCCGGCACGCCTTCGGCGACCAGTACCGTGCCACCGAGCTGAAGGTCCCCGGCGAGGGCACGCTGACCATGACCTTCACGCCCAAGGACGGCGGCGAACCGGTCGAACTGGAGGTCCACGAGTTCCCCGGCGCCGGGGTCGCGCTGTCCATGTACAACCACGACGAGGCCATCCGCGACTTCGCGCGCGCCTCCTTCCGGTACGGCCTGGAGCGCGCGTACCCGGTCTACCTGGGCACGAAGAACACGGTCCTGAAGAAGTACGACGGCCGCTTCAAGGACCTCTTCCAGGAGGTCTTCGACGCCGAGTTCGCCGAGGAGTTCCGGGCCCGCGGACTGACGTACGAGCACCGGCTGATCGACGACATGGTCGCCTCCGCGCTCAAGTGGGAGGGCGGCTACGTCTGGGCCTGCAAGAACTACGACGGTGACGTCATGTCCGACATCGTCGCGCAGGGCTTCGGCTCGCTCGGCCTGATGACCTCCGTCCTGATGTCGCCCGACGGCCGCACCGTCGAGGCGGAGGCCGCGCACGGTACGGTCACCCGCCACTACCGCCTGCACCAGCAGGGCAGGGCCACCTCGACCAACCCGCTCGCCTCGATCTACGCCTGGACCCGGGGACTGGCCCACCGCGGCCGGCTCGACGGCACACCGGAGGTCACGGAGTTCGCCCGGACCCTGGAGCAGGTGTGCGTGGAGACCGTCGAGGGCGGTCAGATGACCAAGGACCTGGCCCTGCTGATCTCCAAGGACCAGCCGTACCTGACCACCGAGCAGTTCCTGGACGCGCTGGACGCCAACCTTCAGAAGAAGATGGCGGATCAGGGCCGGCAGGTCTGATCAGGGTTGGTTGAGCGTAGGCACGACGGCGGCCCGTCCTCTCCCCGTGAGAGGACGGGCCGCTGTGCGTACGGATGAGGGCCGACCGAATGACGGACCGAACGGATCACCGGATCACCGGATCACCGGATGACGGGCCGACTGTATGTCCGCTCAACTGACGGTCCGGTCAATCGCCCGTTCGCTCAATCGACCGATCGGTCACTTGCAGGTCGCGCTCTTGCGGATGTCGATCGCATAGACCTTCCAGCCCGGGTTCAGGCCGGCGCCCTCCTTGGGGTACCAGCACTCCCAGTGCTTCTGGCCGCCGTTGTAATGAACGTAGATGCGGGCGCCGTCGTCGTTGCGGCTGTTGTAGATGTAGTTGGCCTTCTTCGCCTTGGGGCCGAGGCCCTGGTAGCCGTAGTCCTTGTAGCCCGCGAGGAAGGTGTCGCCCTTGTAGAAGCACACCTGCGGGTAGTCGCACGCCGGACGCGCGAGGGCGACGGACGCCCCGGCGGCGGACTGGCCGGCCGTGGTCTGCTTCGCGACGGCGGTGGGCGCCTTCTGGGCCTGTGAGGACGCGAAGGCGCCGGGGGCCGTACCGCCGGCGACCAGCGCGCCGAAAGCCAGGGTCGCCGTGGCGATCGCTACGTGCTTGCGTGGGTTCATGGTCCGGGTTCCTCCCCGTTGCGGTGAGGGCGGCGCGGGGTGGACCGCACCGCCCGGCTGGCAGCACCGACTTTGACGCGCCACATCGCCAACAGCCACCGCCGGCTGCCAAAATGGACCACCGTGGGACGTCCCACGCCACCACCTGCGACGATGCGGCGTCCCATGAGGGATCGACGGGACGCCCCGACGCGGAAGAGGTGGCCGAAAGCGGTTCCGGGGGGTGGCGGAAACAGGAAGCGGCGGCCGGGGCGTCGCCATGATGGGCGCATAGGGGGCTCTCGCCTCGGGGGAACGCAGAGCGCGTGTGGGGTGGAACATGTCGCGTTGGAGGGAACTGCCTGCCTCGCTGGATCAGCGGGTACGCCAACTGGTCGGACAGCTCAGACGGTTGAAGGATCACAGCGGGCTGAGCCTGGCCTCGCTGGCCGCCAAGACCACGTACAGCCGCTCCTCCTGGGAGCGCTACCTCAACGGGAAGCAACTGCCGCCCAGGGACGCGGTGGAACAACTGGCGCGGGTGTGCGGTACGGAGCCGACCCGGCTGCTGGTGCTGCACGAACTCGCGGCCGAGGCATGGCCGGATGCGACCGTTGAGAACGGTGGGGCTGATGAGGCCGTGGAGACTCTTGAGGCCCCTGAGGCTGGCAGGTCCGGTGGGTCGGGCGAATCCGACAGTTCCGTCGGGCCTGGCGGGTCCGGCGGGTCGGGAGAGCTGTGCAAGCCGGACGGATCCGGCGTACCGGATGCAGTTGGTGCATCCGGCGAAGCCGGTGAGGGCCGCGCGGGGCGACGGTTCCGCCGCTCGCAGGTACTGGTGGCCGTCGTGGCCGTGGCCCTGGCCGCCCTCGCCGCCTGGCTGCTGACCGCCCGCCCCTGGCAGGACGACTCGCGGCCCGGCGGCCCGGGCGTGGCGCAGGGCCAGGAGCAGCACCAGGGCCAGGGCCAGGGACGGGGAGGGGAGCAGCACAGCCTGCCGCCGTTCGTCTTCGTCCAGGGCCGCTCGCACCCGTGCGACGTGGAACGCAAGGGCAGCGAGCTGCGGGCCGGGTACAGCCCGACCCGCGAGACCCTGATGGACCTCAAGAGCTCGGGCTGGGAGGTCCTGGAGGCGCAGTGCCTGCTGCGCCACCACGGTTACGACCCGGGCGTCACCGACGGCTCGTACGGCCCGCGTACCAAGAGCGCCGCCAAACGCTTCCAGAAGGCCCGTGACCTGGTCGTCGACGGCATCGTCGGACCGGACACCTGGGAGGAGCTGCGCCGGTGAGGACGGAACATCCGCCGTCGGCCGAGTGCGTACGGCTGGCCGCCGGACTGCGTGAACTGCGGGAGCGTACGGGGCTGAGCCTGGCCGGGCTGGCCGGGCGCACCCCGTACAGCAAGTCGTCCTGGGAGCGGTACCTCAACGGGAAGAAGCTGCCGCCCAGGCAGGCGGTGGAGGCGCTGTGCCGGCTGGCGGGGGAGCCCGCCGGCCGGCTGCTGGCGCTGTGGGAACTGGCGGAACAGGCGTGGAGCGGCCGGAACGGGACGACTGCCGGGACGGTGGCCGGGACGGGCGGCGGGGCCCGGCCCGGACCGGAAGCCGGAGCGGGGGCCGAGGCGGGGCCGGGCGCGGGTACGGGGCCGGGCCCGGACACAGGTGCGAGTACAGGTACGGGAGAGGAGACCCGGAACGGCGACTCGTCCGGCCACCGGGCGACCGGCCGCGTCTTCGGGCATGCGTTCGGGCGTCCGTGGCCCCGCGGGGCGTTGTTCGCCTCCGCCACGGCCGTCGTCGTGGCGGCCGTCGTCGTACCGCTGCTGCTCACGTCGGCGCCGGGGAGGCACTCGGCGGACGAACGGACCCCCGCCGCGTCCGCGCCGCCGCCCGGCCCCACATACGAGCAGTCCTTCCAGCCCGGCTGTACGGGCCGGGAGTGCGAAGGGCAGGACGCGTACGAGATGGGGTGCGGCGCGCAGGGCCTGGCGGTGAGCCTGCTCAAGCGCACGGCGGCGGGCGGTCAGCGGGTCGAGATCCGGTACGGCGCGAAGTGCGGCGCGGTGTGGGCGCGGACGATGAACCTGCGGGTCGGGGACCAGGTCGAACTGTCGCTGCCGGGCGCCGATCCCAAGAAGCTTCGTGCGGTCGGCCAGCGGGACACCGAGGTCTACCGCTCGACGGCGATGACGGCGACCGGGGACCCCGGCCGGGCGACGGTCTGCCTCTCGCCCGCGACCGGCGCGAAACGCGAATGCTTCTCGCCCCCTTCCTCGGTGCCGCCCTCCGGCACGGGCGAGGCGAAGACCCCGGAGGCCCAGGAGCGGCCCAGCACGTGACCGCGGAAGGCGGCGACAGTCCGCGAAGGTCCGCGAGAGGCGACGAAAGACGGCGTGCGCCGGACGGGTCACGGCCCGAACGCTTCCATGCGCCCCTGAGAGCGGAACTGGCATCCTGGCTACGGCATCCCTACGAGTAACCGAGCGACCACGCGGACGGCACGCGGGGGCGCGACCCGGACTAGCAGCAGTACGCACTGAACGGCGCATGCCGCGTATACGGGGGGATAGGGGGAGGCAATGCCTCGCTGGAGGGCGCTACCGGAAGAACTCGACCCGAGGGTGCGGGAGTTCGCCAGTCAGTTGCGCACGCTCGTGGAGCGCAGCGGTCTGAGCGTGGCCACCGTCGCGGACCGGACCGGCTACAGCAAGACGTCGTGGGAGCGCTATCTCAACGGCCGGCTGCTGCCGCCGCAGCGCGCGGTCGTGGCGCTGGCCGAGGTGACCGGCGCGGACACCGGACACCTCACCACCATGTGGGAGCTCGCGGAGCGGGCGTGGAGCCGTTCGGAGGCGCGCCACGACATCACCATGGAGGCCACCCGGGTGGCGCAGGCGCGGGCCGCGCTGGGTGAATTCGGTCCTCCGCCCGCCAAGGCCAAGGGCCGACGCAGGGAGAGAGTCGGCAAGGACGACAAGAACGACAAGAACGACAAGGGGGGCCACGCGAGCAGGGAGGGCAAAGGCGACAGGAGGGACAAAGGCGGGGTCGGTCAGGGCAGGAGCGCGGACCGCTACGGCGGTGAGCCGCCCTCCCGTACGGACTTCCCCGGCATGGCCGCACCCCCACCGGCCGCCACGCCCCCGGCCCGCGCACCGGCACCGCCGACGCCTTCCCCTCCTCGCCCCCGCCCCCGGCTTCTTCCGCCTCACCGCCCCCGTCCGCCACCGCGGCCACATCCGCCTCGCCGCCGCTGCGGTGGCCGACGGCCGTGCCGCCCCCGGCCCCGCCCGGGTCCGTAGTGGCCGGCATATCCGGCGCGCGCGGTCCCACGGACGCCGCGCGCGGATACGGTGCCGTCGACGCCAACAGCGTCACCAGTGCGCCAGGCGCCACGGACACCCCGAGCCGCCCGGGCGCCTCATCCGCCACCTCGCCCGCCCCAGGAGGTGCGGGCAGGGATACGGACCGTACGGGCAAGGGGGGTCGCCCCGGAGCCACCGACCGGCAGCGGCGCCGGCACCGCGCGACGATGTTCCTGTCCGGGCTCGTCGGGGCGCTGCTCGTCATCGCCGCCGCCGTACTGCTGCTGGACCTGAAGGGCGGCGAGCCCTTCGGCAGGGCGGCGCACCCGTCGCCCTCACCGTCCCCGTCCGCGAGCAAGAAGCCCGTCCTGCCCGCCGGGGTAAAGTGCAACGGCACGGCCTGTGCCGGGAAGGACCCGGAAGTCATGGGGTGCGGCGGCCAGTACGCCACCAGCCCGTCCCGGGGCCTGGCGGGCGGCGCGCTGATAGAGGTCAGGTACAGCAAGGTGTGCAGTGCGGCGTGGGCGCGGATCACCGGTGCGGCGCCGGGCGACCAGACCACCGTCACCGCGGCGGGCCGCAGCGAGAAGGCCGGGGCCGGGCGGGACGGCGACGCCTATACGGCGATGGTGCCGGTGACCGGCGACCCGAAGAAAGTCAAGGCGTGCGGGACGACGACCACGGGCGCCAAGGGCTGCACCAGGCCCACGGCACGCTGATCCCGACCCGACCCGACCCGACCCGATCTGATCCGACTCGACCCGATCCGATCCGACTCGACCCGATCCGATCCGACTCGGCCCAACCCGGCCCGGCCCGGCCCGACCCGCCGTGCCGGTCCGGACCGGCCGTCCCGGACCCGCGTCCAAAAAAACGTACGAAGGAGGATTGCCCCGCCGGATCGAGGGCAGGCGGCCGTTAACCCCACGGGTGCGCACAACCCGGCGACCGCCCGCCTCCCCCCACTTCCGGCGGGCGGTCGCCCACTTCCGCGAGCACGCCCGTGGGAGGCATCGGAGCACCCGGCCGTACGGACCCGGTCGGCCGAGCCGGTGAGGCGTTCCACACCGGCCCGTCTCCTGTGCGGAGCGCCCGTCCGATAGCCTGACGGCCGAGTCTCTCGATACCAAGAGACCTCGGTAAATGGGCAGGGACACCCTCCGCCAGCAATGGGGTCAGGGGGCTTGCCCCCAGAAAACAGCGCGCAGGAGATCGCCATGACCCGCACTCCCGTCAATGTCACCGTCACCGGCGCGGCCGGCCAGATCGGTTACGCACTCCTCTTCCGCATCGCTTCCGGTCACCTCCTCGGCGCTGACGTGCCGGTCAAGCTGCGCCTCCTGGAGATCCCGCAGGGCCTGAAGGCCGCCGAGGGCACCGCCATGGAGCTCGACGACTGCGCCTTCCCGCTGCTGCGCGGCATCGAGATCACCGACGACCCGAACGTGGCGTTCGACGGCGCGAACGTGGCGCTGCTGGTCGGTGCCCGTCCCCGTACCAAGGGCATGGAGCGCGGCGACCTGCTGGAGGCCAACGGCGGCATCTTCAAGCCGCAGGGCAAGGCCATCAACGACCACGCCGCGGACGACATCAAGGTGCTGGTCGTGGGCAACCCCGCCAACACCAACGCCCTGATCGCCCAGGCCGCCGCCCCGGACGTACCGGCCGAGCGCTTCACCGCGATGACCCGCCTGGACCACAACCGCGCCATCTCGCAGCTCGCGCAGAAGACCGGCGCGCAGGTTTCGGACATCAAGAAGCTGACCATCTGGGGCAACCACTCCGCGACCCAGTACCCGGACATCTTCCACGCCGAGGTCGCCGGCAAGAACGCCGCCGAGGTCGTGGGCGACCAGGCGTGGCTGGCCGACACCTTCATCCCGACCGTCGCCAAGCGCGGCGCCGCGATCATCGAGGCCCGTGGCGCCTCCTCGGCCGCCTCCGCCGCCAACGCCGCCATCGACCACGTCCACACCTGGGTCAACGGCACCGCGGACGGCGACTGGACCTCCATGGGTATTCCCTCGGACGGCTCCTACGGCGTCCCGGAGGGCCTGATCTCCTCCTTCCCCGTCACCACCAAGGACGGCAAGTACGAGATCGTCCAGGGCCTGGAGATCAACGACTTCTCGCGCGAGCGCATCGACGCCTCGGTCAAGGAGCTGGCGGAGGAGCGCGAAGCGGTCCGCGGCCTGGGCCTGATCTGACCTGACCTGATCTGTCCTGACCTGGTCTGACCTGGACTGACCTGGTCTGGTCTGACACCTGCGGCTGCCGCCTCCGTCACAGCGATCACCCGCTGCTGACGGCGGCGACGGCCGTCATCCGAGTGCCACCCGAGCCCGTACGGAACAGCGAGTTCCGTACGGGCTTCCGGTTGTTCGCGGCGTTTCCGTGGGAGCCTGACGCCGGCGCTCAGCCCGTTCCCCAAGTCGCCTGACACGGGCCGTCGGGCTGCCCTATGCTGCGGCCTCCACGTCGCACAACTCACGTGCCGTAATGGGCAGTCGGGCCTTGGGGGAAGCCGGTGACTCAGACGTACGTGCCTCAGCAGCCCGGCGGCCCGGAGGGTGTACCGGCCGCCGTGCCGCCGGTCGCTCCGAGCGCCAGCGAGGCCACCCGCCTCATGTGCGCCGGCACGTACCTCGACGAAGAGTTCCGGGACGCGGTGATCGAGGAGCTGTACGTCCACGAGGAGCGCCTCGCCGCCCCGTCGCTGGGCCACAACGCGGCCCGGGTCCTGGCCCACGCGCTGCGCGCCCGGCGCATCGAAACCGCCTGGGCCGGCGCGATCCTGCTGCTGTGGGTCGTGGCCGTGCCGCTCACCTCCGGCCTGATCCTGGCCTTCCTGCCCCCGGTGCTGATCCTGGCGGTCGCCTCCTTCGTCCGCGGACGCGCCGACCGGCCGCCCTGGTACCGCCGCGTCACCGCATTCGTGCTGCGCTGGTACGCCCGGCTGTCCCTCCTCCTGGTCGGCGTGCTGCTCCTGGTGGCAGCACTGGCCGGCGAGGAGACCGGACCGCTCGGCTCCGGCAGCGGCTCCGGCACCGGCTTCGGCTCCGGCTTCGGCTCCGGGCCGTCGTCAGACGTCACGTACGACGGTCCGGGCAGCCCGCTGGCGCTGATCCCCGACGCCCTCATGGGGTGGGCCACCGGAGCCCGCCCCTTCCACGCCTGGATCGCCCTGGCCCTGCCCCTCGTCCTGGCCTGCGCGGTGGGCGCGCAGCGCGGCCAGTTCGCCCGCGCCCTGACCGGGGAGCTCTCCCGGACCCGGTTCCCCGACGTCATGGCCGATCCCGCCGAGCGGGCGGAGGGCGCCCGCTTCCAGCGGCTGCGGCAGCGCATCCGTACCGAACAGCACGGCCCGATGGTGATGTACGCGCCCGCCAACCCCTTCTGCGGCGCGGGCGTCCCGTACGAGCCGTGGTCGCTGTCGGTCGAGCTGCGCCCGCGCAAGGGCCGCAGGCCGGAGCCGATGGACAACAGTGCCGTGCTGGCGCGGATCATCCCGCTGGTGGAGGCGCTGCGGGTGCCCGCCCCCCACGGCTCGCCACAGGCCGCCGCCGCGGTGCGCGACCGGCTGCGCGGCCTGGAGATCGACCAGTGCGTCTTCCTGCCGGTGGACGGGCTGCCGCGGCGCGCCGACGCCCCGTACGAACCGGAGGCGTTCGAGGCCCACCGGGCACGCGCCGTCGAGGAGGGCGGTGAGACCCGGCGGCACTTCCTGCGGATCAGGGTCGGCGGCTGGGGCGAGGGAATCGTCACCACGGTCTTCGTACGGGTACATACCCAGGGCGGCATGTTCATGCTGGAGGTGGCCCCGCACGTCCTCCTGCCGCTGCGCCCGCTGTTCCGCAACGCGGACCGGATCGCCCACCGGTACCGCAACAACCACCCCTTCGGGAAGGCCGTCTGGGTACTGACGCGGATGCCCGGCTCGGCGGGCCGGGCGCTGCTCACCCTGTGGCGGGGCTTCGTCTCCGTATGGCGGATGGCCACCGGCGGCCACGGCGGCGCGCTGCCCGACGGCCCGGCGGTCTCCGTACGGGAACTGGCCATGGCCCGCGGCGCCTCGCTCTTCCAGGACATGGACGTCAGCCGCTACCTGAAGAGCATCCAGGACCGGGTGGCCGGCGGCGTACGGCTGGCACTGCACGAAGCGGGCTGGCAGACCGAGGAGTTCGAGCAGCGGATCGTCAACGTCAGCAACGGCGGGACCTTCATCGAGACCGCGCACGGGGCCGTCGGGATCGGCGACCACAACATCATCACCAACCACCAGGCCGGTCATGACGGCCGGACCAACAGGACAGGACGGCCGGGCGGGGCGGCGGGCCGCGGCGGCGAGTCCCCGGACACGGGAGGCAATCGTGACAGGAGCTGACGAGAGGGACGGCGGCATCCACATCGGCGATGTGCACGGCGCCTTCGCCATCGGCGACCACAACACGGTCACCAACCGGACCGGCGACGGACAGGAGCGGCCCGGCCCGGACGCCGAACACGTCGAACTCCACGCCGCCGTGAGCCAGTTGAGGGCCGACCTGGACCGGCTGATCGGCACCCCGCAGACCACCGTCCTCGGCGCCGAACTCGCCGACGCGCAAGAGGAGATGGAGACCACCGGCCGCCCGGCTCCGGGCCGGCTGACACGACTGCGTACGGCCCTGACGGACGCGAGCGCGGTGACCGGGATGCTGGCGTCGGGCGCCGCGGTCGGCCAGGCGGTGGCCGGGCTGCTGGGAGGATGAGATGAGCACGGGCGGCGGCGGGGCGCGCTGGAACGAGGAGACACAGAGCTGGGACGACGGCGGCCCGGCCCCGGCGCCGTACACCGGGCCGCCGCCACCGCGCCCACGGACCGCGCCACGGACCGGCGACGTGTCGCGGACCGGCGGCACGCCGGAGCCCGGCACCCCGTGGTCCGACGCGGCGTGGACCCACGACGCGACGTGGCCCCACGAGGCGACGTGGCCCCAGGACGCACCATCACCCGTACCGCCTGGCGCGTCACTCCCCGTACCGCCCGACGCCCCACCTTCCGGTTCACGGCCGCGTACGTGGTCCACGCCGATCGTCGTGGGCGTCACCGTCGCCGTCGTGGCCGCCGGCCTCACCGGCGGCTGGCTGTTGTGGGGCCGCGACGGCGGCGACCGTACGGGCGCCCGGCCCCCGGCGTCGGCCTCCCCGTCCGCCGGCCGGCAGACGCCCGCCGACACGGACGGCGCACGCGGCACGGACGGCGCGCCCGGCACCTCACCCGCCGGCCCCTCTCCCGGCACGTCCGGTTCGGCCCCCTCCGGCACCGCGGCCCCGGTGCCGGAGGGTTACCGGCTGACCAGGGACAGCCAGGGCTTCACGCTCGCGGTGCCCGAGGACTGGACCCGCAGCCTGGAGAAGGACGGCGTCTTCTACCGGTCACCGGATCACCGCAGCCTGCTCCAGATCTTCGAGATCACCGAGCCGGACATCACGCCGTACGAAGCACTGCGGCTGACCTCGAAGAACCTGGCGGGCAATCCGGGCTACGAGGAGATCACCCTCGAACAGATCCCTGGACCCGAAACCGCTTCCGAATCCGAAACCGCTTCCGCACCCGCACCCGGATCGGACACCGACTCCACCGACACCGGCTCCCCACCCGCCGCGCAGCTCGTCTACGCGTACGACAGCGAGAAGCTGGGGGTACGCTGCCGGGTCACCGACCGCGCCTTCGGCGTCCCGGACGGGCGGCAGTTCGCCGTACTGGCGGGCGGCCCGGACGCCGACTGGCCGCGCCAGGAGGAGATCCAGCGCATCGCGCTCCAGTTCTTCGACGCGTCCTCGACCTCCTGAACCGCCGTCGCACCACCCGGCGCTACGACCGCCCGCGTACCATCAACGCCCACACCAGACAGGCCAGCGCGCCCGTACTCGCCACCGCACGCCCCACGTTCCAGTGGACCCACGCCGCCTCGAACTGCCCGCGCGCCACGGAGAGCGCCGCGTCCGGAAGCCGCGCCGCGTTCCCGGCGGCCTCCAGCCGGTCGTTGAGCGGAATGCTGACGGCGAAGGTGATGCCCAGCGCCACCCCGTACAGCACGAGCGCCGCCACCAGCCACGGCAGCAGGGACCGCCCGTCCGCCCGCAGATGAAGGGCGACGGCGGCCACGGTGAAGATCAGCGCCCCGCCGAACGCGATGCTGAACCACCCGTTCTGTATCGCCACGTTGATCCGCTGCATCGCCTCGACGAACGCCCGGTCATCCGTCTGCCGCAGACCGGGCATGACCGCGCAGGCGAAGGCGTAGAAGAGCCCCGCGCTGAGCCCCATGGTGGCGGTGGCCGCGAACAGCGCCGCGTTCCTGATCGACTCGTACATGGCTGGCAGTCAACCGCCGCGTACGGGCCCGGGCCATGGCCGACCCGCTCACCCCCATGTTCCGTCGTCCACAGCCGTCCAGGAGTTCGCCTACGCTGAGCCCCATGGACCCACTGGCGGACCTCCTGGACGGGCCGCGCGCCCGCGGCGCCTTCCTGCTCCGCTC
Organism: Streptomyces sp. MST-110588; assembly: GCF_022695595.1. Lineage (NCBI taxonomy): Bacteria > Bacillati > Actinomycetota > Actinomycetes > Kitasatosporales > Streptomycetaceae > Streptomyces > Streptomyces sp. MST-110588. The sequence goes on along the minus strand of NZ_CP074380.1, from coordinate 2,986,790 downwards.
GGTCCTCGATCCGCCCTGGTCCGTACGGGTCGAGGACCGGGCACCCCTCACCCTCCTCACCATGTCCCACCGCGACGCCTGCGTCACCGTCCCCGGCGACCGGTCCCCGACGCCGGACGCGGTACGGCTCCGCCCCGGTGACCTGGCGATCCTGCGCGGCCCCGACCCGTACACCGTCGCCGACAGTCCGGAAACGGCCGCCCGGCCGCCCCGCGTCATCATCCACCCGGGCCAGATCTCCGCCACCCCCGAGGGCGACCCGCTGTGTGAGGCCATGGACCTGGGCATCCGTACCTGGGGCGACGCGCCGCAGTCCCCCGAAGAGCGGGCGGCGTCCGACTCGGCGATCATGCTCAGCGGCACATACCAACTGCACGGTGAGATCAATCAGCCGCTGCTCCGCGCCCTGCCCGCCCTGGCGCTCCTGCCCGCGGTCGCCGCGCACCCCTCGCTGGGCCCCTTGCTGTCGCTGCTGGCCGAGGAGATCGGCCGGGACGAACCCGGACAGGACGTCGTCCTGGACCGGCTCCTCGATCTCCTGCTCGTCGCCGCCCTGCGCCTGTGGTTCTCCCGCCCGGAGGCCCAGGCGCCGCCTTGGTACCGGGCGCAGAGCGACCCCGTGGTCGGCCGGGCGCTCCGCTTCCTGCACGAGGACCCGGCCCGTCCGTGGACCGTCTCCGCCCTGGCCGCCGCGACCGGCGTCTCACGCGCCGCGCTGGGCCGCCGCTTCACCCGGCTCGTCGGCGAACCACCCATGACCTACCTGACGCACCGGCGCCTCGACCTCGCCGCCGACCTGCTGCGCGAGCCGGACCTCACGATCGGCGCGGTGGCCCGCCGGGTGGGCTACGGCAGTTCCTTCGCCCTGAGCACGGCCTTCAAGCGCGTACGAGGCATCAGCCCCCAGGACCACCGGAACCGCCATCTGCCCCAGCCTCCCGCTCCTCCCACTCTCCCCGCTCCTCCCGGCAGTCCCTGCACCGGCCCGGTGCCGGCCCCCGGAACGCCCGGTCGCAGCCCTCGCAGTTCTGCAACGGCACGGGCAGCCGCGACGGGCCGGGCGGCGCAGGTGTGACCACCGGCAGCTCGGGCGGCAGCAGACTGGACAGCCGGTACGTGAGGAGACCAGCCGGATGGGGAATGGGCCCGGCGGGCAGATCCCCACTGAGCGTACGTACCACCCGCTCAGCCGGTACTCCACGCTCCAGCCAGACCTCCACCGCGGGCACCAGCCGCTCAACGGCCCGCTCGGGCAACGTCAACCGCGTATCCACCCGCCGCAGTCCGGCCAGCAGCGCAAACGCCGCGGACCCCGCCACCTCCACGTCCACATCCGCAGCAACAGCCGGAACAGGGGCGGGAGCAGGCGCCGGGGCCGGGGCCGGAGCAACAGCAGCACGCACAGGCGCCGCCACCTCCGCGACAACTCGCACGGGCGCCAACTCCTCCTCGACAGCCGCCGCTTGTCGCCGCACCTCCGCCCCCGGGCACTCGAAATAGGTCGTCCGCGTGACGATCCGCTGCCCCTGCGTACGCTCCTTCTCCCGGAGCAGATAGCCCGCCGCTTCCAGTTCCCGCAGTGCGGCGGCGATCCGGTACTCGCTCTCCGGGAAGTGCTCGGCCAGGGCCTTCACGCTGACCTTGGACCCCTCCGGCAGGGACTGGATGTACAGCGCGATACCGATCGCGGTGGCGGACAGGTTCGGATGCTGGGCCAGGTGATTGCCGACAACGGTGAAGTGGCTCTTGTGCCGGTACCGGACGATGGTGACACCGGAAACCCGGGACACGGAGGACGATGTCGGCGGACGCTGGACGCGCGCGGAAGGACACGCGCTAGACTGACGTGAAGTCATCGGGAAGGCTGGCTTTCTTCCTGTTGATCAGGCCCTCGGAGCCGGGATGCCAGTCCCGCCGGGGGCCGAAGTTTTTTTGTGGACTTGTGACCTTGTGGCGCGAACGTACCGCGCCAACTCACCCATCTGCCACTCCGTCACCTGATCAGGTGACGCATGGGTTCCCGTACGAACAACGGTAGGGACAGGTTGGGTTGGTCCTTCCCCGGTCCTTTCTTGGCGTCGCAGCTCGCCACGTCGTGGCTCACCACATCGCGGCTCACCGGATCGCGGTATTCGCCCCCGGTGGCGGCGGTGAGGTGCCGCGGTTCGGGAAGAGGGTGCTCTTTGCGCTCTCGATGAAGAGGGGGTGCATTGCGCGGCCGTACGGGCGATGCAATGGGGCGTAATGCCACATTTTCGGGCATTCGGCTGCACATTTAGTGAGTCGGGTCACTTTCCCTGGAGGTTTGGGCATAGGCGAGGGGCTTCCGGGGAGGGGTCCTCGTTGCTGGTGTGAACCAGTGGGAACGAATCGGAAACCGAAAGGCAGAGCAGACGTGTCGGCAGTCGAGACCATTCACGTAGACGGGGTGTGGCGCCCGGCCGCATCCGGCGCCACGCGGGAGGTCCTCGACCCCGCCGACGCCACCACCCTCCAGGTCGTCGCCGAAGGGGACGTCGAGGACGTGGACGCGGCGGTTCAGGCCGCGCGCCGGGCGTTCGACGGCGGGGCGGGGGCCTGGCCGCGTACGTCCGTGGCGAACCGGGCCGCGCTGCTGCGGCGGGTGGCGGAACTGCTTCAGCGGGACCGCGAGGAAATCGCGCTCATCGAGAGCCGGGACACCGGCAAGACGCTGGAGGAGGGGCGCGTCGACGTCGACGACGTCACCAATGCTTTCCGGTACTTCGCCGATCTGGTGGCGGGGGAGAGCGGCGGGCGGGTCGTGGACGCGGGATCGGCGGATGTGCACAGCGTCGTCGTGCACGAGCCGGTCGGTGTGTGCGCGATGATCACCCCTTGGAATTATCCGCTGCTCCAGGCCAGTTGGAAGGTTGCCCCGGCACTGGCCGCCGGAAACACCTTTGTGATCAAGCCGAGTGAGATCACTCCGCTGTCGACGGTGTATCTGGTGCGGTTGCTGGTGGAGGCCGGGCTGCCGACGGGTGTCGCGAACATCGTCACCGGGGCCGGGGTGCCGGTGGGGGCACGGCTGGCCGAGCACCCGGACGTGGACCTGTTCTCCTTCACCGGTGGTCTGGCCAGCGGTACCAAGGCCGGGGCCGCGGCCGTGGCGGGGGCGAAGAAGATCGCCCTGGAGCTGGGCGGCAAGAATCCCAATGTCGTCTTCGCCGATGCCTGTGCCACCGAGGAAGGCTTCGACACCGCCGTCGACCAGGCGCTGAACGCCGCGTTCATCCACAGTGGCCAGGTCTGCTCGGCCGGTGCCCGGCTGATCATCGAGGAGTCGGTGCGGGACCGTTTCGTCGCCGAGCTGGCCCGCCGCGCCGAACGCATCAAGCTCGGCCGCGGCACCGCCGAGGGCGTCGAGTGCGGACCGCTGGTTTCCCGGCAGCAGTTGGAGAAGGTCGAGGCGTACGTGGCCTCCGCCCTGAAGGAGGGCGCACGGCTGCGCTGCGGCGGCGTACGGCCCGAGCCCAGCGACGTACGGCCCGCGAGCGGCTACTTCTACGCGCCGACCGTCCTGGACGGCTGCCACCGCGAGATGAAGGTCGTCCGCGAGGAGACCTTCGGCCCGATCCTGACGGTGGAGACCTTCACCACCGAGGACGAGGCCGTGGCGCTGGCCAACGACACCGAATACGGCCTGGCGGGCGCGGTGTGGTCCGCCGACACCGCCCGCGCGCGCCGGGTCGCCGCGCGGCTGCGGCACGGCACCGTCTGGATCAACGACTACCACCCCTACCTCCCGCAGGCGGAGTGGGGCGGCTTCGGGAAGTCCGGCATCGGCCGGGAACTGGGCCCCGCGGGTCTGGACGAGTACCGCGAGACCAAGCACGTTTACGAGAACCTCCGGCCCGAGCCGGTCCGCTGGTTCGCGGGCTGAGTGGCCGAGTACGCCCGGTCTTTCCCAGCAGTACGCATGCGCGTGCGCACGGCCGTTGGTACAGCCCACACAACGCACGTACGCCACGAGACGCACGCACCTCGCCAAAGGAGCACAACCTCATGCCCGCCACCACCACCCCCAACTCCTCGCTCGGCACTCCATCCCGCACGGTCGAAGCCGACTACGTCGTCGTCGGCGGCGGCACCGCCGGTTCGGTGATCGCCTCCCGGCTCGTGGAGGACCCCGGCACCTCCGTCGTCGTCATCGAAGGCGGCCCCTCGGACCTCGGCCGCGAGGACGTCCTGACCCTGCGCCGCTGGCTCGGCCTGCTCGGCGGCGAACTCGACTACGCCTACCCCACCACCGAGCAGCACCGCGGCAACTCGCACATCCTGCACAGCCGCGCCAAGGTGCTCGGCGGCTGCTCCTCCCACAACACCCTGATCTCCTTCAAGCCGCTGCCCGGCGACTGGGACGAGTGGGCCGAGGCGGGGGCCACGGGCTGGGACGCGAAGTCCATGGACCCGTACTACGCCAAGCTGCGCAACAACATCGTCCCGGTGGACGAGAAGGACCGGAACGCCATCGCCCGCGACTTCGTGGAGGCGGCGCAGAAGGCGACCGGCGTGCCGCGCGTGGAGGGCTTCAACAGCAAGCCGTTCCACGACGGTGTCGGCTTCTTCGACCTCGCCTACCACCCGGAGAACAACAAGCGCTCCTCGGCGTCGGTGGCCTACCTCCACCCCCACATGGAGGCGGGCGACCGGCCCAACCTCCACCTGATGCTGGAGACCTGGGCGTACAAGCTGGAGGTGGACGGCACCCGGGTCACCGGCGTCCACGTCCGTACGAAGGAGGGCGAGGAGATCCTCGTCAAGGCCGGGCGCGAGGTGCTGGTGTGCGCGGGCGCGGTGGACACCCCGCGGCTGCTGATGCACTCCGGCATCGGGCCGGCCAAGGACCTGGAGGCCCTGGGCATCACGGTCAAGCACGACCTGCCGGGCGTCGGCGAGAACCTGCTCGACCACCCCGAGTCGGTCATCGTCTGGGAGACCGACGGCCCGATTCCCGAGAACTCCGCGATGGACTCGGACGCCGGGCTGTTCGTGCGCCGCGACCCCGGGTCGCGCGGCCCGGACCTGATGTTCCACTTCTACCAGATCCCCTTCACCGACAACCCCGAGCGCGTGGGCTACACCAAGCCCGAGCACGGGGTGTCGATGACGCCGAACATCCCCAAGCCGCGCAGCCGCGGCCGGCTGTACCTGACCAGCGCCGACCCCGAGACCAAGCCGGCGCTGGACTTCCGGTACTTCACCGACGAGGAGGACTACGACGGCCGGACCCTGGTCGACGGCATCAAGATCGCCCGCGAGATCGCGAAGACCGAGCCGCTGGCGGGCTGGCTCAAGCGCGAGGTGTGCCCGGGCCCGGAGGTGACCTCCGACGAGGACATCAGCGAGTACGCGCGCAAGGTCGCACACACCGTCTACCACCCCGCCGGCACCTGCCGCATGGGCGCGGCGAGCGATGAAATGGCCGTCGTGGACCCGGAGTTGCGCGTGCGGGGCCTTGAGGGCATCCGGATCGCGGACGCGTCCGTCTTCCCGACGATGCCCGCCGTGAACCCGATGATCGGCGTCCTGATGGTGGGGGAGAAGTGCGCGGAGATTCTCCGTGCGACCCCGGCCCAGGGGGGTGATGCGTGATGACTAAGGCCACCGCCGCCGGCGCGTCCGGCATACCCAGGCCGCGTACCGGGTCCGCCGTCGAGGGCACGGACGGGTCCGGGCGCGAAGACCGGGGCGTACGTGACTCGCGTGACATGCATGGCGCACCTGACGTAGGTGACGACGTACGGGAGTCTCGCGACGTACGGGAGTCTCGTGACGTACGGGAGTCTCGTGACGTACGGGAGACGGGTGCCGCGCGGGAGCAGGACGGCCGCGAGGTGGTCTTCTCCGTCCGCAACCTGTGGAAGGTCTTCGGCCCCAAGGCCGAGCGCATCCCCGGGAACACCGAACTGACCGGCCTGTCCGCCCGGGAACTGCGCGAGCGCACCGGCTGCACCGCCGCCGTCCGCGATGTCTCCTTCGACGTCCACAAGGGCGAGTCCTTCGTCGTCATGGGCCTGTCCGGCTCCGGCAAGTCCACCCTCGTACGCTGTCTGACCCGGCTCATCGAGCCGACCAGCGGCGTGCTGGAGATGGACGGCGAGGACGTCCGCGCCATGGACCGCACCGCGCTGCGCGAGCTGCGCCGGCACCGCGCGGCCATGGTCTTCCAGCACTTCGGGCTGCTGCCGCACCGCTCCGTCCTGGACAACGTCGCCTACGGCCTGGAGATCCAGGGCATGGGGCGGTCCGAACGCCGCGTCAGGGCCGCCGAGATGGTGGACAAGGTCGGACTGGCGGGCCTGGAACAGCGCCGTCCCGGACAGCTCTCCGGCGGCCAGCAGCAGCGCGTCGGGCTGGCCCGCGCGCTGGCCGTGGACCCCGAAGTCCTGCTGTTCGACGAGCCGTTCAGTGCGCTGGACCCGCTCATCCGGCGCGACATGCAAGAAGAGGTCGTCCGGCTGCACCGCGAGGAAGGCCGCACGATGGTCTTCATCACCCACGACCTCGCCGAGGCGCTGCGCGTCGGCGACCGGATCGCCCTGATGCGGGACGGCCGAATCGTCCAGCTCGGCACCCCGGAGGAGATCGTGGGCTCGCCCGCCGACGACTACGTACGGGACTTCGTCCGCGACGTACCGCGCGAGCAGGTGCTGACCGTACGGCGCGCGATGCGCCCGGCGCGGTCCGGCGAGGCGGACGAGGGCGCGGCGCTGACGCCGGACACGCTGATCTGCGACGCCATCGAGGCCGTGGCCCGTACCGGCGGTGCGGCGCGGGTGGTGGACGGCGGGCGCTGCCTGGGCATCGTGGACCACGCCTGCCTGCTCAACGTCGTCGCCGGGATCGGTGACGCCGGGCGCGGCGAGGTGGCTGCCTGATGCCCGCGATACCTGCCCTGGCCACGTACGTGGTCTCCTGGGGCGCCGCCGCCCGTACGGCGGGCGAAGGAGTCCCGGTCGTGCCTGCGCCGTCATCCGCCCTGAGCCCGGCCTCGGGTCCGTCCGGCGCCCCGGCCCTGATCACCCGATGGCGGGTGGCGCTGGTACGGCGCTGGCGCGCGGCACAGCGCGCGGCGGCGGCGAGCGTGCCGGCCGGCACGGTGAAGCGGGGCCGCGCATGAGCAGCACCGCCGCCCCCACACCGTCCGCCACCGCCCCCCTGTCCGCCGTCCCCGGCCCGCTCCGTGCGCTGCTGCGCCACCGAGCCCTGCACAAACTCCTCCTGCTGGCCGCCCTCGCCGCGGTCCTCGTACCGATCGCGCACGCCAAATGGGCGAGCGGCACCTGGCCCGACGCGCTGACCGTCGACCTGACCGGGCCCCTGGGCCGTACCAGCGACTGGATCATCGACAACCGCGACAGCCACCCGCTGTTCGTCTACTTCCTCGGCCACCTCAGCAACGCCGTGGTGCTGTCCGTACGCGGCGTCTACCTGCTGCTGCTCGCACTCGGCTGGACCGGTGTCACGGCCGGTGTCACCCTCGTCGCCTGGCGCGTCGCGGGCCCGCGCATCGCCCTCACGGCACTTGTGTCCTTCCTGGTCAGCGGCGTGCTGGGGATGTGGGTGCCCACCATGCAGACGCTCGCGCTGATGATCGTGGCGGTGCTCGCCTCGGTCGTCGTCGGCGCGCTGCTGGGACTGGCCGCCGGGCTCTCGGACCGGCTGTTCCGGCTGCTGCGGCCCGTACTGGACACCATGCAGGTGCTCCCCGCCTTCGCCTATCTGCTGCCCGTCGTGCTGGTCTTCGGCATCGGCGTGCCGGCCGCGCTGCTGGCGACCGTGGTGTACGCGGCGCCGCCGATGGCCCGGCTGACCGCGCTGGGCCTGCGCGGCGCCGATCCCGGCGTACTGGAGGCGGTCTCCTCGCTCGGCGCGACCGGCCGGCAGCGGCTGCTGTCCGCCCGGCTGCCGCTGGCCCGTAAGGAACTGCTGCTCGGCCTCAACCAGACGATCATGATGGGTCTGTCGATGGCCGTGATCGCCTCCATGATCGGCGCCGCCGGACTGGGCGACCGCGTGTACCAGGCACTGGCCTCGGTGGACGTGGGCGCCGCGCTGGCCGCCGCGGTCCCGATCGTGCTGCTGGCGATCGTCATGGACCGTACGACGGCCGCCGCGGGCGAACGGATGGGCGCCCGCGCCGAAGCCACCGGACCCGCGCTGCTGCGCGGGTGGCGCGCCTGGGCGGGCGTCGCGGCGCTGACCGCCGTACTCGCCCTCGCCGGCCGACTGGCCGGCTCCGCGGTCTGGCCCACCGGCTGGACGGTGGCGATCGCCCGGCCCGTCAACGACTTCAAGGAGTGGATGGTGGACCACCTCTACTCCGGCGTACCGGTCATCGGCGGCACCGCCGACTGGGCCGCGCGCTTCACCTCCTGGGTCCTGGACCCGCTGCGCGACGGCCTGACGGCCCTGCCGTGGTGGGGCGTGCTGCTGATCGTCGCCGCGCTGGCCTGGCTGATCGGTACGTGGCGTACGGCCCTGACCGCCGTACTCGCGATGGCCGCCATCGGCGTACTGGGCGTCTGGAAGCCCTCCATGAACACCCTCTCCCAGGTGCTGGCGGCCCTGGCGGTCACGCTGGTGATCGGCTTCGGCGTGGGCATCCTGGCCGCCGGCAGCAAGCGCCTGGAAGCGGTGCTGCGGCCCGTACTGGACGTCATGCAGACGATGCCGCAGTTCGTGTACCTGATCCCGGTCGTCGCGCTGTTCGCCGTCGGCCGCGCCCCGGCCGCCGCCGCGGCCGTCGTCTACGCGCTGCCCGCCGTCATCCGCATCACCACCCAGGGCCTGCGGCAGGTCGACCCGGCCGCGCTGGAATCCGCCCGCTCGCTGGGCGCCGGCCGCTGGCAGCAACTGCGGCAGGTCCAACTCCCGCTCGCCCGGCCCGCGCTGCTGCTGGCCGTCAACCAGGGCGTGGTGCTGGTCCTGGCCGTCGTCATCATCGGCGGGCTGGTGGGCGGCGGCGCCCTGGGCTATGACGTGGTGACCGGGCTGGCCACCGGCAACCTGGCGCTCGGGCTGGTCGCGGGGGTGGCCATCGTCTGCCTGGGGCTGATGCTGGACCGGGTCACCCAGCCGACGGAACGCCGTACGACGGGGAAGGGGGCCTGAGCCATGACGATCATCACCCGTATGGGACCCCGTACCCGCAGACGCACCACGGTCGCCGGCACGTCCCTGCTGGCCGGCGCCGTCCTGCTGTCCCTCAGCGGCTGCGGCAAGGCCGACATGACCAAGCAGGCGTCGCCCTTCGCGGCGGCCAAGGGAACCAAGTCGGTCACCCTGTCCGTACAGACCTGGGTCGGCGCACAGGCCAATGTCGCCGTGGCCAAGCACATCCTCGAACACGAGATGGGCTACCACGTCGACACCGTCCAGGTGGACGAGATCCCCGCCTGGGACGCGCTGAGCCAGGGCCGGGTGGACGCCATCCTGGAGGACTGGGGCCACCCCGACCAGGAGAAGCGTTACGTCAAGGACAAGAAGACGATCACGGCGGGCGGCGGCAACGGCGTCACCGGCCACATCGGCTGGTGGGTCCCCAAGTACTGGGCCGACGCCCACCCCGACGTCACGGACTGGAAGAACCTCAACAAGTACGCCGACCAGCTCCGCACCTCGGAAAGCGGGAACAAGGGCCAGCTCATGGACGGTTCGCCGTCCTACGTCACCAACGACAAGGCGCTGGTGAAAAACCTCAAGCTCGACTACGAGGTCGTCTTCGCGGGCTCCGAGGCGGCGCAGATCACCCAGATCCAGCAGTTCGCCAAGGCGAAGAAGCCGTTCCTGACGTACTGGTACGAGCCGCAGTGGCTGTTCAACGAGGTACCGATGGTGGAGGTGAAACTCCCCAAGTACACGGACGCCTGCGCCGAAAAGGGCGCCGAGGACCCCACCTCCGTCGACTGCGCCTATCCGACGACACCGCTCCAGAAATACTTCAACACCGACTTCGTCAAGAGCGGCAGCGACGCCTCGAAGTTCCTGAAGAATTTCCACTGGACGAAGGAGAACCAGAACGCCGTCTCCCAGATGATCGCCTCCGACGGCCTCTCGGCGGACGAGGCGGCCAAGCGGTGGGTGGACAAACACCCCGACGTCTGGAAGAAGTGGCTCACCGGTCCCGGTAGATAACCGGAACCGGTCCGCACGACGCATCGTCACGGGCCGGGCGCGTGCGGCTTCACCGGCTTACGCGCCCGGCCTTCCGCGTGGCCCGGTAGCTCCGCAGCACAGCCCATCAGCGCATCGGCCCACCAATCCACCAACCCATCCGGTATATCCAAAGCCATACGCGCCCGGATTCTCCTCGTCCTCAAGGTGCACCGGCCACGCACCGACCGCCCCGATAATCGCTGGCATGCCCTATCTGCCGCCGCCGGCCCCCGGCCGCCCTGAATCCGTACCGCGCCGCAAAGGCGTGCGCCGGCTGCTGTACGTACTCGAAGTGTGCGCGGCGTCCGTCCTCATGCTCGTCATGGCGTCCGACCTCGCCGGGTACAAAGGTGCCCCGCAGGGCCTGGCGAAAGCGTTGCTGGCGGCCGGCGCCGTGGTGCTCCTGGTGCTGCGCCGGCGGTTCCCCGTCTTCGCGCTGCTGGCGCTGGCCGCCCTCGCGGGGGCGCTGCCCGGCGCCGCGCTGCTGACGGCCCCGGTCGCGTACACCGCCGCCCGGCGCGTGGAGGCTCCCCGGCGGCGCGGCGTCGTCCTGATCGCGGCGGCGCTGCTGCCGGTGGTCGCCGCCGTGACCTTCACCGTCACGGACGGTCAACGGTCCTGGGCCTACGGCACCGCCCTCGGCTGCGTCCTGGGCCTCATCGGCGTACTGATCCCCGGCCTCGTCGGCAGTTCGGCGGGCCAGCAGGAGCGCCTGGTGCTGGCCCTGCGCGACCGTACGGCCGCCGCGGAAGAGGCCCGCCGGCTGATCGACCGCGCCTCCCGCGTCGAGGAGCGCTCCCGTATCGCGGCCGAGATGCACGACCTCGTCGGCCACCGCCTGAGCCTGATCTCGCTGCACAGCGGCGGCCTGGAAATGGCGCTGGCCACCCAGGCGCCCGAGCTGAAGTCCGCGGCCTCCCAGGTACGCGAGGCATCCCGGGACGCCATGCGCGAGCTGCGCGAGGTCCTGGGCGTACTCGGCCCGCTCGGCCGCGACACCGGCACCGACGCGCTGACCGACGCGACCGGCACCCGGCGCGACATCGAGGCCCTGGCCGACGAGTCCCGGGCCGCCGGCATCCCGGTCGCGCTCTCCTGGGAGGGCCCCGACCTCGACGGTCTCGAACCGCGCGTACGGCGTGCGGTGCACCGTGTCGTACGGGAGTCGCTGACCAACGTCCACCGGTACGCGGCGGGCGCGGCCGTCGACCTGACCGTGACCCACGCCGAGGACCGCGTACGGGTACAGATCCGCAACGCCGCCCCACCCGCCCCGCCGGAGGCCACCACCGGGCTGGGCACCGGGCGCGGCCTGACCGGGCTGCGCGAACGGGTCGGCCTGCTCGGCGGCGAACTGCGCGCCGAACCGACCCTGTTCGGCGGTTTCCTGGTCGACGCCACCGTCCCCGCCCACCCGGCTTCCTCGCCGGACCGCACGCCCGCCGGGACCGGTACCGACCCCCTCGCCGACCCCCTTGTCGGTGAACCGGACGTCACCACAGGCCCCCACCGCCCGCCCGGCGCCCTGCGCCGCCTCCTGCACCACCTGCCGGGCGCCGCGGCGGCGGTCATGGGGATGGCGGGCGTCGGCGCGATGCTGCTCTTCGGCCTCCAGGTCGTCAAAACCATTCGCCCGGAGGAGAACTACCTGCACGACGCGACCCTGCGAACCGGCATGACCCTGACCGAAGTACTCGGCAAGACCAGCGGCAACGTCGACTACATCCAAGCCGCCGCCGCCTACAACGAACCCACCCGCCCGCCGAACACGACCTGCATTTTCCCCTACCCCTCAGGAGGAGAGGCGGAAGAAGCCCCCGCCTCCAAGGATCAGGTGAAGATCACCCGCTACTGCTTCCGCGACAACATCCTCATCGACATCACCACGTTCCAGGCCCCTCTGGCCCCCGAGTCCCACCGCCTGCCACCCACCCCACAAACTCCGTCCAGGCACTCGTAGAAAGCAGCAGAACGGGCCCACGGGGATCCTTGGAATCCCGAACGGGGACATTTTCATGCCCGGCGGCGAATTCGAGGCAGTTGCCGCCACTAGCGCCGCTGTAACTGGATTTACGCCATATCGGCACCTCGGGAATGTCCGAGGCGTTGTGCTCACTTCTGCCCATGCTCGTAGCCCTCCGCAACATGCTTGATGAAAGTCAGTGAATGCGCGTGTGACCAGGCGTCGCCCAGTGCCAGGTCAAATGCGGCCTGGCACTCGTGTACCGCCGTCGGGGCATCCAGTACCGCCCCGGTTTTCAGCCCCTCTACGTACGCGATCGGTGGCGCGTCATCGAACCACATCAGCGTGACGCCGCTTTCGAGCAGCGAGTGAACCCCGACGGAGAAGGGCAGTACGTGCAGGCGGATGCGGTCACGGTCGGCGAACCCCGCGACGTGATCGCCAGTTCCCCCAGAGTCTCCTGGGTGAGATCCGCCGCTTCCCGACGCCGTTTCAGCTCTTCCTCGTAAGCCACTCGCGACTTGGAAATCCGCTTATCCATCATGCGGGCAACTCCCCTGTGTGACAGACGATGTGTCACGCCCCGCCTGCTGGTGAGCGTACCCGTGGCCCCTCCACGCTGTAAGCGGACGCAATCCCCTCACTACCTCGACGGTGACGACCATGCCTGCGGCGGAGCCCTGCTGGACGGACTGCGGCAGTGGCTCGCGGACACGAGGCGGGTCGGGAGCAACCTGGTCTGGTTCGCCCAGGTTGTTCTGATCGTCTTTCCCGGGGGCCGGCCGGCCGAGCCGTGGTCGGAAGACGAGCACCGGCAGGCTGTCGCCGGGCTCTTCGCCCTGCTGGAGGAGTTCTTCGAGCACCTTGCGAGCCGTGGCGACGCCATATCCGGGACCGCTGGTGGAGCGCGCGGTGGTGTTGCCAGGGCGTAGGGAGGGGTTCCGAGGGCGCGCGGGTCTGTGGGGCGGCGGGACGGCGGGGCGGCTGCGTAGGGTGATCGTATGTCTGAATTCGGGGTCCCTGACCGGGCCGGGAACAAGATCCGGGTGCTGCTCGCGGATGACGAGGAGATGATCCGGCACGGGGTGCGGCTGATTCTCAAGCACGCCGAGGACATCGACGTCGTGGCCGAGGCCACCAACGGGGCGGAGGCGGTCGAGCTGGCCGGGCGGCAGCCGGTGGATGTCGCGCTGATCGACATCCGGATGCCGGTGCTGGACGGGCTCGCGGCCGTGGAGCGGCTCGTACGGCTCGATCCGAAGCCGCAGGTCGTCATGCTCACGACGTTCGGTGACGAGGAGAACGTCACCCGGGCACTCCAGGCCGGCGCCAGTGGGTTCCTGCTCAAGGACGAGGGGCCGCAGGAGCTGATCAATGCTGTACGGGCGGCGGCGAACGGGGACGCGGTGCTCTCGCCGGGTGTCACCGGGTATGTCGTCAAGCGGATGCTTCAGGGGGGCGGGCGGCTCGGTACGGCGGGTTCCGGGAGCGGACCCGATCCGCGGCTGGCGGCGCTGACCGACCGGGAGCGTGAGGTGCTGGCGATGCTCGGTGAGGGGCTGGCCAATCTGGAGATCGGGCGGCGGCTGGACATCGGGCTCGGTACCGTCAAGACGCACGTCAGCCGGATTCTGGAGAAGACGGGGACGGAGAGCCGGGTGCAGGCGGCGCTGCTGGCGCATCAGGCCGGGCTGTCGTCCGGCTGAGGACGGGAGAGGCTGGAGCTGGGGCTGTTGTTGGTGGTGGGGTCGGAAGTGCGGGCATAGTAGGGGCCGTCCCGGTAGGGGGCATGACAACGACCGACCCGGCGCCGATGTGCCGGTGTCGTACCAGACGTACCAGAAGCACTAGACGCACCAGACGTACCAGGGGGAAACGCTTTCATGCGATCGATACGCCGCCGTTCCGCCGCGACAGCGATGGCGGTGGCCGCGCTGCTCGCCGCCACCGCCACCGGCTGCGGACCGAGTGAGGACAAGGCCGCCGCCGCGCCCGGGAGTTCGCCGTCCGCCGGCGCGAAGGGCGCGGGCAGCGGAGGCGGTGACGGTGACGGCGCGGACGGGATCAAGCTGCCGGACGGTGTGCCGACGAGCCTGGACGAGCTGAAGCAGTGGAAGCAGGGCGGCTGGAAGAACTGGGATAAATGGGCGCGGGAGGCGTCGGAGTTCGCCAACCCCATCATCAAGGACCTGTGGCAGCCGTCCAGGATGGCGGAGGCGAAGGCGGCCCCGGACGTCACCGTCAAGAGCGGTGGCGCGGGCGGTGACGTCGGCGCGACCGACCCCGAGCCGCGCCCGGTCACCGCGCAGCAGGTCGAGCGCCCGTACCACCGGCACATGGCGCCCATCGGCAAGATCATGTTCGACAGCCCTTCGGGGCCGGCGGTCTGCTCCGGCACGATCGTCCAGGACCCGGCCCACCCGGGCCGGTCGAACCTGGTGTGGACGGCCGGACACTGTGTGCACAGCGGCAAGCGCGGCGGCTGGATGCGCAACATCGTCTTCGTACCGTCGTACAACGACCAGGGACTGCCGATGAGCCGGGTCGGCGGCGCGCCGGCCCAGCAGGTGTCGCCGTACGGGGTGTGGTGGGCGAACTGGATCACCACCTCCGGTGAGTGGATCAGCATGGGCAGCACCAAGGAGGGCAACGCCGGCTCCGCGTACGACTTCGCGGTGCTGCGCGTCCAGCCGGAGCGGGGCGGCGGCAAGTCGCTGGAGGAGACGGTGGGGGCGGCCGTGCCCGTATGGTTCGGCGCGCCGTCCGCGACGGGCATCGGCGGGATGCAGGCGTTCGGCTACCCGGCCGCGCCGCCGTACGACGGCGCGCGGATGATGAACTGCCTGGCCCGCCCCGGCCGGCTCACGATGGCGCCGGGCACGCCCGCCATGCACCGGATCGGCTGCACGATGACCGGCGGCACGTCCGGGGGCGGCTGGTTCGCCTCGCGCGGCGGGAAGACGTACCTGGTGTCCAACAGCTCGATCGGATCGCCGAACCACACCTGGCTGGCCGGACCGCACCTGGGCCCTGAGGCGCAGCGGGTGTTCAACGGGATCAGCCGGCGGTTCGCCAACAGGTAGCCGCCGTTGGCGAACGGGTGGCGGTCGTCGGTGCGAGGTCGGGTGAGGGCCGGTTCCGCGGGGTCGGCCGCCGGCCCGGCGCGGCCCGCTTCTTCGGCCCGTCAGGTCCTTGACGCCTCCCACTCTTCCCTGGTCAGGGCGTATTCGACCTCGCCGTGCTCGGCACCGTCGATGTAGTCGGGCCACTGGTCGAAGTACGTACGGACGAACCGCAGCCCGGCCTTCTCCATCACGCGGCGGGAGCGGGCGTTGACCGCCATGGTGTTGGCGGTGACCCGTTCCACGCCCAGGCCGGTGAAGCCCTTGTGGACCAGGGCGCGGGAGCCCTCCGTGGCGTAGCCGCCGCGCCAGGCCGCCCTGCGCAGCCGGTAACCCAGCTCGACCACGGCGGCGCTGCCGTCCGCCAGCGGACGGAACTCGAACCAGCCCAGGAACTCGCCCGTGTGCCGCTTTTCGGCGGCACAGAATCCGGGGGCGCCGATGCACGGGTAGGTGTGGAGCAGCCGGGGGAGGGTGTGGCGGCGGACGGTCTCGCGCGGGGTCGCCCGGCCACCGGTGATGAAGCGCATGACCTCGCGGTCGGCGTCGAGGCCGACCACGTTGTCCTCGTCGGCCTCGGTGAAGCGGCGCAGCAGCAGGCGGTCGGTCTCCAGGAAGGGGGATGTGGGAGGGGTGGTCATGACGGGTACCTTCGCCGGTCGTGCCGGGACCCGCCAGCGAATTCCGGGGCCGGTGGGGCCGGCGGGAGCGGTGGGGTCGGTGGGAGCGGCGGTGCCGGCGGGAGCGGCCGGAGTGCCCGGAACGGCCGAGTCCGTACCCGGCCGTCGGTCGCGCCCCCTGTACGCGGCCGACGGCCAGGTCGTCTCAGGAGTCGCGTACGGCCGAGGCGATGTCCTTGAGTGCGGCCATGGTCCGGTGCAGCAGCCCCGGGCCGAACGTGATCCGCGAGGCGCCCAGTCCGCCCAGTTCGTGCGGCGCGGGGCCGTCCGGGCGGGCCAGGGCGTTGACGGGTACGCCGATGCGCCGGCTCAGTTCGGGCAGCAGCCGCGGCGGGGCGAAGATCGGGTAGACGCAGTCGGCGCCCGCCTCCGCGTACAGCCGGCCGCGCGCCACGGCGTCCTCCAGCAGGGCCGGGTCATCAAGGCGCCCGGAGCTCGCAGGGGTCTGGGGCCGCGCGCCGCCCGCGTGCAGAAACGTGTCGATACGGGCGTTGATCACCAGGTCCTCGCCGGCCTCGGCGCGTACCGCCGCCAGCCGTGCGGCCTGCTCCCGCGGGTCCCGCAGGGCCCCCGCCGCCCGGTCGGAGTCCTCCAGGTTGCAGCCCACGGCACCGCTCTCCATGAGCCGCTCCACCAGTTCCCGCGCGGACAGCCCGTAACCGGCCTCCACGTCCGCCGATACGGGGATGTCCACGGCCCGTACGATCCGCGTGATCGCCGCGAACATCTCCGCCGGCGGGGTCGCGCCGTCCTCGTACCCGAGGGAGGCCGCGACCCCGGCGCTGGGGGTGGCCAGCGCCGGGAAGCCCGCGTCCGCGAAGACCCTGGCACTGGCCGCGTCCCAGGGACCGGGAAGGACGAGCGGGAGCCGCGGGCCGTGGTGCAGCGCGCGCAGGGCCGCCGCGGCCGTGGCGCCGTGCGCGGCCGTGGCGCCGTGCGCGGCCGTGGCGCCGTCCGCCGTCATGCCGCACCGGGCACGGGTACGCGGACCGCGACATTGATGCGGTTCCAGGCATTGATGGTGGTGATCAGGGCGATGAGCTGGGCGAGTTCGGTGTCCTGGAAGTGGGTGGCGGCGCGTTCGTATACGGCGTCGGGGACGAAGCCTTCGGTGAGGAGGGTGATGGCTTCGGTCAGGGCGAGGGCGGCCTGTTCCTTCTCGGTGTAGATGCCGGTGGCTTCTTCCCAGGCGTTGAGGAGGTAGATGCGCTGTTCGCTCTCGCCTGCCTTGCGTGCGTCTTTGATGTGCATGTCGATGCAGAAGGCACAGTGGTTGAGCTGCGAGGCGCGGATCATGACGAGGTCGACCAGTACGGGGTCGAGCCCCTGCCGGGCGGACGTGGTGAGGGAGAGCAGCGCCTTGTAGACCTCGGGAGCGAGCTTCCAGAAGCGGATGCGGTCGGTAGTCGGGGTGGAGGTGCTGCTGGAGGTGCTGTTCGTCATCGTGCTCACGCCTTTCCCGGGGACATACGAGTGCTCACGCCGATGCGGTTCCAGGCGTTGATGGTGGTGATGAGGGCGATGAGCTGGGCGAGTTCGGTGTCCTGGAAGTGGGTGGCGGCGCGTTCGTATACGGCGTCGGGGACGAAGCCTTCGGTGAGGAGGGTGATGGCTTCGGTCAGGGCGAGGGCGGCCTGTTCCTTCTCGGTGTAGAAGTCGGTGGCTTCTTCCCAGGCGTTGAGGAGGTAGATGCGCTGTTCGCTCTCGCCTGCCTTGCGTGCGTCCTTGATGTGCATGTCGATGCAGAAGGCACAGTGGTTGAGCTGCGAGGCGCGGATCTTGACCAGCTCGACCAGGGCCGGGTCCAGCCCCTGCCGGGCGGCCGTGTCCAGCGCGATCATGGCCTTGTAGACCTGGGGAGCGAGCTTGGCCAACGCCAGCCGGGGGCCGTGCGGGTGGGAGGTTCCGCCATTGCTCCGATTCGTCGTCGTGTCCGTCGTGTCCGTCGTGTCTGTCGTGTTCGTCGTGTCCGTCGTCATGGCTATGACGCTACGGCGCCAATGGCGTATCGGTATGGTCCACTTTCATGGAGAATTCCTGGGCCAATCTGGGCCGCGACCTGCACCTGGACCTCGCCGGGCCGGGAGGCGTACGGGCCGGCCTGATGCGAGCCCTGCGCGACGCCGTACGTACGGGCAGACTGGCCCCCGGCACCCGGCTGCCCTCCTCCCGCTCGCTCGCCGCCGACCTGGGCATCGCCCGCAACACGGTCGCCGACGCCTACGGCGAGCTGGTCGCCGAGGGCTGGCTCAGCGCGCGCCAGGGCTCGGGCACCCGCGTCGCCGGGGACCACCTGGCGAGGACGGCCCGGGGCAGGGGCGGACGGGCCCCTTCCCGTACCGCGGCTCTTCCCCCTGCCGCGGCCCCTTCCCGTACCGCGCCGCCGGCCCGCCGTACGGCCTCTCCGCACGTGCCCGACCGCCCGCGCCACAATCTGATGCCCGGCTCCCCGGACGTCTCCTCCTTCCCCCGCGCCGCCTGGCTCGCCTCGGCCCGCCGGGCGCTGACCGCCGCCCCCAGCGAGGCGTTCGGGTACGGCGCCCCGAACGGCCGTCCGGAGCTGCGCGCCGTGCTCGCCGACTACCTGGCGCGGGCCCGCGGCGTATGGGCCGACCCCGACCGCATCGTGATCTGCGCCGGTTTCATGCAGGCACTGGGGTTGGTCGGCCGGGCGCTGCGCGGCTCCGGCATCCGGGCCATGGGTGTGGAGTCCTACGGGCTGGACTTCCACCGCGACGTCCTGACCCGCGCCGGGCTGCGCCTCGCACCGCTCTCCATAGACGCACAGGGGGCGCGTACGGGGGAGTTGACGGGCCCGGCGGCGGCCGTGGGCGGCAGCTCCGTACGGGCGGTGCTGCTCACCCCGGCCCATCAGTTCCCCACCGGCGTCCCCCTGCACCCCGACCGCCGGGCCGCCGTCGTCGACTGGGCGCGTTCGGTGGACGGGGTGATCCTGGAGGACGACTACGACGGGGAGTTCCGCTACGACCGCCAGCCCGTCGGCGCGCTTCAGGGACTCGATCCCGAACGTGTCGTCTACATGGGGACGGCCAGCAAGAGCCTGGCCCCTGGACTGCGGCTGTCCTGGATGGTGCTGCCGGACCGGCTGGTGGATCCGGTGCTGGCGCTCAAGGGGACGGGGGAGTGGCAGACCGGCTCCCTGGACCAGCTCACCCTTGCCGAGTTCATCTCCTCGGGCGCGTACGACCGTCACGTACGCGGTATGCGACTGCGCTACCGGCGCCGCCGCGACCAACTCGTCGCCGCCCTCGCCGAACACGCCCCGCACCTGACCGTCAGCGGCATCGCGGCCGGTCTGCACGCCGTACTCGAACTGCCGCCCGGCTCCGAGCGCTCCATCGTCCAGGCCGCCCGCTGGCAGGGCCTGGCCCTGGAGGGCCTGTCACAGTTCGCCCACCCGCAGATGCCGGCGGGCACCACTCCCCGCGACGCGCTGGTCCTGGCGTACGGGGCCCCGGCGGACCACTCCTTCGCGGGCGCCCTGGACGCACTGCTGAGGGTGCTGCCGGACGCGCCGGAGGAGTGAGCCGATGCACGGGTAGGTGTGCAGCAGCCGGGGGCCTTCGCCGGTCGTGCCGGGACCCACCAGCGAATTCCGGGGCCGGCGGGTGGGGTGGAGCGGAGTTCCGCCACGACCGCCAGCCGGTTGGCCCTACACCTTGGCAACGTGGAGAAGGTGCAGCTCAGAGCACACGAAAGGCCCCGTCCGGACGCTACGGGGGCAGCGAACGAACGGGGCCGGCCGGCTACGCCCTCACCGCGTGAGCGGCACCCCGGCCAAGGGGCGGACCGGGGCGAGTGCCTGAGCACGTCAGCTCAGACGGAGTACGTCCTACTCCTGCACAGGGCTTGTCCGGTCGGGAGCGTCGCCGTTCCGGCTTGCTGAGCTGTCCGACTCGCCGTCGCTCAGCCCGCCGGAGTCTCAGACGGGTGAAAGCCTCGCGGGAGAAGTCATCCACTCGACGCCGCCGCCTTCAGGCCGTACGAACGCCACAGTTTGCTTCTTCCGCTCGTTCGGGAGTTCCGCCGGGTCTTCCCAATCTCTGATCACTTCACGCAGGATGCCGACCCGCCCGGAACTGTCGGTCACCTTCTGACCCACGTGAGCCTCCGTGATCACCCGAACGCCCCTGCGGGCAGCTCCGGGCCTTCCTCGCCATCGTCCTGGTCGTCTCCAGGGCCGTCGACTCCCAGACGGTCACCACGGCTCTCAGCGACCCGTAAGGCGTCGCCCAGGCACTCCGTCAACTGCCGGGCGACGTATCGCATTTCAGGTTCCGTGGCGCGAGGGTTGGTCAGGAGTTCATGAGCGTGGAGAAGCACCGTCTTCCCGATGCTGAGTTGCGCAGCTTCCATGTCATCCGCGAGACGGCTGAGCACGCCTCCAGCGTCGTCACTCTGAAGCAAGCATTCCTTGCCATCCATCGTCTTCCACGGCAATACGCGAACCACGTTCCGCCTGCCGCTTGCCCGATCGCCCACGTCTTCCCCTCCGCCCTCTCCGTGTTGCACTCAAGGTAGAGGGAGGAGGGGAGAGGTTCGCGCAATATTTCCGTGGTCGGGTAAAGATCATGAGCGGAACGCCGCAGCCCACTCGGTAAGCTGTTCCCTGAATTGCTCACCGAACAGCGCGTAACCCTCGTACACAGAGAACTCGTTGAGATACGAAGACACGTCTCGATGGTCACGAAACACCATTGCCCCGGTGGACGTCTCGACCGTGGCCGTACGTGCGTCATAAATGGTGAAGGTGTTCAAAGGGCACACGGGCATGTGACCGCCCAGCGGGATAACTCCGACTCGCACATTCGGAAGGAGGCTCACAGAGATCAGCCGGTCAAGCTGCATGGCCATGGCTGCGCCATGGACGTACGGCCACCTAACCGCTTGTTCGGTCAGAATGAACGTGAAGCGCTTAGATGTGTCGTAGAGGACGGCCTGTCGCTCCAGCTTCTTCGTCATGGCCTTGCTGTGATCCCCGGGGATGCCGGCGAGACTGGCTCTCACGTACTCAGGGGTTGCCAATAGCCCCGTCACCATGGACAGGAGAAAATATCGGAACTCTGTCGAGGTCTTCTCGAATCCGGCTAGCTCGTTCTGCTTCTTCTCCAGGCCGGTGCGGCGCTGAGACCAGACGTCCTGCCATTCGGTGTTAGCAACACGGGCAAGGGCCGTGACCTGGGCAACAAGTTCGGGTGGCGCATCGAGGGCTCGCAGGATCAGTTCCACATCCACCAGGCTGGGCGTAAGTTTCGCGCCCTCGATGTTGCTCACCTTTGTCTGTGACAGATTGCAGCGCTGAGCGAGCCGGGTCTGAGTGATCCCGGCCCGCTTGCGGAGCCCTCTGAGTGTTTCGGCCAGATCGGCCTTCGACCGGCCCAGCTCCTCCGGGTTAAGCGTCAAGGCCCTTCACGTACTCCTCAAAGGGCACCGACTCGGCCAGCGCAATGCGCTGGTACTCGATGTAGGGCTGCACGTCACCCTTGTACACTTCCCGGCTGATCTGTGTTCCGTCAGCCTCATAGTGCATGAGCACGACTTCCGACCTGTCGAACATCCAGAAGTCCTGAACGCCGGACAGTGGGTTGGGCCGGTCGGTCACGTCCATGATTCGGATGTCTTCCCCGGCCCACGTGTGAGGCAGGTAATACATGAACTCGTAGCGGAGGTATTCAGAAAGAGGGCGCGTGACGACATGGACGCGTCCCTTGCTCTTCCCCTCCCTCCGCACCCGCTTGAGGTCTTCCGTGTAGTCGTTGGAATGGGTGCGCGGGTCGATTCGCTCCCCCGCCCGGAACCGCTGGATCTCTTCGGCTTCCTGGGGGACGTTGTAGGCAGGCAACGTCTCAAGCCTCCATGCCTCCGATTGGAAGTCACGGAATTTCGCCTGCCAAGCCTCACCATCCAAGAGCACGGAAAGCCTCCTTCAAGACCTCTTCCGGAATTTCCACCAGGGCCTCACCGGCCGGGGGCGTAAAGGCGTCGGACGCGTCACCCTGCACGATGATTGATCCCTTGGCCGTCCGGTAGAGATTGGGGCAGTCGTTCTGGGTGCATTCCGGGTCGTCCGCGTTGCCGGTCAAGCGGGTGAGTTCCTCGCGTGCCATGCCGAACCCCCTTTTTTGCGGCCCCGGTTGGGACCTGGTGAGTACGACGTTACGAGGGGCAGGCGGGGCCGTCTATGCGGCAACGCCAATATTCGCGTTGTCGGGTAAGAACCCGTCATCGGCCGCCCGTTGTGGCGTCGGTGGTCTCGTCCCCGTCCGGCGCGGTGTCCGGGGTCTTCTCCCTGTCCGGCGCGGTGGTGGGGCTCTCGCCGAAGCGGGCCAGGGCCAGGGCCCCGGCGACGGCGAGGGCGAAGCCGGCCATGGCCGCCGGGAGCAGGCCGGGACGGGTGCGGTCGCCGAGCCATACGACGCCGACCAGCGCCGGGCCCAGGGTCTCGCCGATGACCATGCCGGCCGTCGCCGCCGTCACCGAGCCGCGCTGGAGGGCGGAGGTCAGCAGGAGGAAGGCCGCGCCGCCGCCGATGAGGAGGGCGTACGTGGCGGGGTTGGCCAGGACCGCGGGGAGGGAGAGGTCGTCGACGAGGCGGACGGCGACCTCCACCGCGCCGAAGCCGAACCCCGCCCCCAGGCCGAGCGTGGCGGCGCGGGCGCGCTCGGGGAGACGGCCGGCGAGCGCGCCGGAGGCCAGCACGGCCACCGCGACGATCAGGGTGCCCAGGCGCAGGGCGGTGGAGCCCGTACGGTGGCCCTCCTCCCCGGAAGCCAGCCCCAGCATGGCCAGGCCGCCGCAGACGGCCACCACCGCCGTCCACTCCGCCCGGCTCAGCCGGACCCGCAGCACACGCGCCGCGACCACCGCCGTGACGGCGAGGCTGGCGGCGAGGGCCGCGCCGACCGCGTAGATGGGCAGCGAGCGCAGCGCCACCAGCTCCAGCAGGAAACCGAGGCCGTCCAGAGCCAGGCCCAGCAGGTAGCGCCACTGGGTCAGGACGCGGAGCAGCAGCCCGGGGTCGACACCGGAGCGGCTGCCGGGCGCGGTGGCCCGGGCCGCCACGGCCTGGAGCACCGACGCGGTCCCGAAGCACACCGCCGAACCGAGAGCGCAGATCATCCCAAGGAGCACGAAACGACTCTAGGGCCCCTGGGCGGGCCCCGGCCCTCTGCCGACGGGAGAAGACCGGCGTCTAGGCTGGCTGCGCTCAAACAGTGGTACGTACGGGGGAAGGCGGACGATGGCGGAGAAGGCACGGCGACGGCTGCGGTCCAGCACCGTGATCCTGGGCAGCATGGGCGCGCTCGCGGCGGCGCTCACCTCCTGCGGTTCGGAGCCGGACAAGCGCTGCGTGGACAAGAACAGCTACGACGTCGTCAAGGGGTACCGGGTCCTGGACTCCAAGGCGTGCACCAGCAGCGGGTCGGGCGCAAGCAGCGGGTCCGGCGGTGGCAGCGGTACGAGCGGGAGCTCCGGCTCGTACGGCAAGGCCGGCAAGGGCGGGAAGACCGGTCAGACGGGCGGCGGGCTCGGCAAGAGCAAGCCCGTCGAGGGGCAGTGGTACTACGGCTCGGACGTCAAGGGCCGGTACGCCGACTACGGGTCCTTCAGCAAGAGCGCAGCCGTGGAGCGCGGCGGCTTCGGCTGCTCGGGACACTCGCACTCCAGCGGCGGATGAGGGCCGGGAGGATGCGTACAAGGGCGGTACGGGTACGGATACACGTACGGGATGGCCGGTGAAGCGGCACCGCGTCGAGCCGCGCCCCGGCTGGCAGCAGACCGTCGAGGCCCAAGGACTGATCTACCCGCTGACCCGCTACCCGGACGGCTCGCTGCGCCCGTACTGGGACGAGAGCGCGTACTACGAGTTCTCGCTCCCGGAGGTCGAGGCGCTGGAGGAGGTCGTCGAGGAGCTGCACGGCATGTGTCTGGCGGCAGCCGCGCACATCGTCGAGGAGCGCCGCTTCGCCGACCTCGGCCTGCACGATCCGCGCCTGGCGGAGCTGGTCGCCGAGTCCTGGCGCCGACGGGCCGAACTGCCGTCGCTGTACGGGCGGTTCGACCTGCGGTACGACGGCACCGGGCCGGCCAAGATGCTGGAGTACAACGCCGACACCCCGACCTCGCTGGTCGAGGCCGCCAGCCCGCAGTGGTTCTGGATGGAGGAACGTTTTCCCGGCGCCGACCAGTGGAACTCCCTGCACGAGAGGCTGGTGGACGCCTGGAAGCGGCAGGCGCCGCTGCTCCCCCGGGCGCGCCGCTGCACTTCGCGCACTCCGCGGACGACGAGCTGGGCGAGGACCTGATGACCGTCGCCTACCTGGAGGAGACCGCGCGGCAGGCCGGGCTGGAGACCGTGGCGATCTCCATGGAGGACATCGGCTGGGACCGGATCACGGGCCGCTTCGTCGACCAGCGGCTGCGCTTCATGCGCGCCTGCTTCAAGCTCTACCCGTGGGAGTGGCTGGCCACCGACACCTTCGGCCCGCACGCCCTGGACACCCTCGACAACGGCGGCGGCACGGGCAGCACGCTGTGGATCGAGCCCGCGTGGAAGATGCTGCTGTCCAACAAGGCGCTGCTGGCGGTCCTGTGGGAGCTCTTCCCCGGCCACCCCAACCTGCTGCCCGCCTACCTCGACGGCCCGCGCGAGCTGGCGCGTGAGGGAGGCGGCGGGTACGCGGCCAAGCCGCTGCTCGGCAGGGAGGGCGCGGGCGTCACCCTCCACGAGGCAGGGGCCCCTCCCGTCCTGCGCGAGGAGCCCTGCTGCTATCAGGAGCTGGCCCCGCTGCCCGACTTCGACGGCAACCGGGTGGTGCTCGGCGCCTGGGTGGTCGAGGACGAGGCGGCGGGGCTGGGCATCCGGGAGTCGGCGGGGCCGGTCACGGACTCCTACGCCCGCTTCCTGCCCCACGTGATCCTTTGATCCTTTGAGCCGTCGGCGCGGGGCCGGAGGTTCCTCCCGGCCCCGCGTCCGTACGGCACACAGTCCCGCGCCCGTACGGCCCTGACCCGTTCCCGCGCGGCAGCGAGCCGCGCGCGAGGTCCGGCGGCGCGTCAGCGAGGTGCGCGTCAGCCCGCGCCCAGGACCGTACGGAGCTGGTCCAGGCCCCAGTCCAGGTCCTCCTTGCTGATCACCAGCGGCGGCGCGAGGCGGATCGTGCTGCCGTGGGTGTCCTTGACCAGTACCCCGTGGGCCATCAGCTTCTCGGAGATCTCCCGGCCGGTGCCGTGCGCGGGATTGATGTCCACGCCCGCCCACAGGCCGCGCCCGCGCACCGCGTCCACCGCGCCGCCGCCCGCCAGCAGCCCCAGTTCGCTGTGCAGGTGGTCGCCCAGCTCCGTCGCCCGCTGCTGGAACTCGCCGGTCCGCAGCATCGCGATCACCTCCAGCGCCACCGCGCAGGCCAGCGGGTTCCCGCCGAAGGTGGAGCCGTGCTCGCCGGGCCGGTACAGGCCCAGCACCTCGCGCGAGGCGGCCACCGCCGAGACCGGTACGACCCCGCCGCCCAGCGCCTTCCCCAGGACGTACATGTCCGGTACGACGCCCTCGTGCTCGCAGGCGAAGGTACGCCCCGTACGCCCCAGGCCCGACTGGATCTCGTCGGCGATGAACAGCACACCGCGTTCCCGCGTCAACTCCCGTACGCCCGCCAGATAGCCGGGCGGCGGCATCAGCACACCCGCCTCGCCCTGGATCGGCTCCAGCAGCACCGCGACGGTGTTCTCGTCCACGGCGGCGGTCAGCGCGTCGAGGTCCCCGTACGGGACGATCTCGAAGCCGGGGGTGTACGGACCGTAGTCCGCGCGGGCCTCGGGGTCGGTGGAGAAGGAGACGATGGTCGTCGTACGGCCGTGGAAGTTGTTCTCCGCGACGACGATCTTCGCCCGGCCGTCCGGCACGCCCTTGACGCGGTAGCCCCACTTGCGGGCCGTCTTGACGGCCGTCTCCACGGCCTCCGCGCCCGTGTTCATCGGCAGCACCATCTCCTTGCCGCACAGCTCGGCGAGCTGTGCGCAGAAGTCGCCGAACCGGTCGTGGTGGAAGGCGCGCGAGGTGAGCGTGACCCGTTCGAGCTGCGCCTTGGCCGCGTCGGTCAACCGGCGGTTGCGGTGCCCGAAGTTGAGCGCGGAGTAACCGGCCAGCATGTCCAGATAGCGGCGGCCCTCCACATCGGTCATCCAGGCGCCGTCGGCCGAGGCCACGACGACGGGGAGGGGGTGGTAATTGTGCGCGCTGTGGGCTTCGGCGGCGGCGATGCTGTGTTCCGTGGACGTCACCGTTGACTCCGTTCCGTTCCGTAGGTCGTTCGGCGGGCCGTGCTTTCCCGGCCGTCCGGCAGGCCGTGCTTTCCCGGCCGTCCGGCAGGCCGTGCTTCCCCGGCCGTTCGGCAGGCCGTGCGGCGGCTTCGGGGACGGCCGGGCGTCGTGCGGAGATTCCTGGGCCGATCATCGCGTGAGTCGTGCCCGTTGGGCAGGGGCAGAGCGTCCGGTATGCGGGCGGGTTTTCGCCTCTTTGTATCGTCGCGCGTCCGGCAGGTGACGAAACCTCCCGCCGTCGGGTCCCGGACGGCGCGGACAGAGCCGTACGGGCCGGGCGTACGGTTCGGGCGTGCGGGCGGGGCGGCCCCGGCGCGCACCACACCGCCGGGTCCGGTCGCGGACCTGAGAGAATGTGTGCCATGGCTCTCGATCGTCCGCGTGTGCTCTCCGGAATCCAGCCCACCGCCGGCTCCTTCCACCTCGGCAACTACCTCGGCGCGGTGCGCCAGTGGGTAGCGCTGCAGGAGTCCCACGACGCCTTTTACATGGTGGTGGACCTGCATGCGATCACCATTCCGCAGGACCCCAAGGAACTGCGGCTCAACACCCGCATCGCCGCGGCCCAGCTCCTGGCCGCCGGACTGGACCCCGAGCGCTGCACCCTCTTCGTCCAGAGCCATGTCCCCGAGCACGCGCAGCTCGCATGGATCATGAACTGCCTCACCGGGTTCGGCGAGGCGAGCCGGATGACGCAGTTCAAGGACAAGTCCGCCAAGCAGGGCACCGACCGCACGAGCGTCGGCCTGTTCACGTACCCGATCCTGCAGATCGCCGACATCCTGCTCTACCAGGCCAACCAGGTCCCGGTCGGTGAGGACCAGCGCCAGCACATCGAGCTGACCCGCGACCTCGCCGAGCGGTTCAACGGGCGCTACGGCCAGACCTTCACCGTCCCGGCGCCGTACATCCTCAAGGAGACCGGCAAGGTCTACGACCTCCAGGACCCGTCGATCAAGATGAGCAAGTCGGCGTCCTCCACCAAGGGCATCATCAACCTGCTCGACGAGCCCAAGACCTCCGCGAAGAAGATCAAGAGCGCCGTCACGGACACCGACACCGTGATCCGCTTCGACGCCGAGGCCAAGCCGGGCGTCTCCAACCTGCTGACGATCTACTCCACCCTCACCGGGACGAGCATCCCCGAGCTGGAGCAGAAGTACGAGGGCAAGGGGTACGGCGCACTCAAGACCGACCTCGCCGAGGTCATGGTCGACTTCGTCACGCCCTTCCGGGACCGTACGCAGGAATACCTGGACGATCCCGAGACGCTGGACTCGATCCTGGCCAAGGGCGCCGAGAAGGCACGGGCGGTCGCGGCCGAGACGCTGGCCGCCACGTACGACAAGATCGGTTTCCTGCCCGCCAAGCACTGAGGTCCGGTCTCCGGTCTTCTGGCTTCCGGCCTTCCGGCTTCCCGGTGCCGGCTGTCGGCGCTCGGCGGCGGCAGCCGGCCGGGGGTGCCCGGGGGCGGCCACGGGTCCCGGTACGGGAGGGCCGCCCGGCCCCTCCGTAACAGGACCCTGGTCGCCGCCCGCGAGTGGGACGGACCCGGCACACTGATAAGCGGGAACACGGCCGGAGACACGGGGACGGCCGGGTGCACCGGTACAACAGGGACAGAACGGACGACATAGCGGCAGCGCGGCAAGCGGAAGAGCAGAACAGCAGAGCAGTAGAACAGTAGAACAGCGGCATAAGGGACATCAGGAGGGAGAACGCAGTGGGGACCGTAACGCTGGGCGTTTCGATCGCGGTCCCGGAGCCGTACGGCAGCTTCCTTCAGGGGCAGCGCACGGGCTTCGGGGATCCGGCCGCACACGCCATCCCCACGCACATCACCCTCCTCCCGCCGACCGAGGCCCGGGCGGTGGACCTGCCCGGCATCGAGGAGCACCTCGCCGAGGTCGCGGCCTCCTTCCGCCCCTTCCGCCTGCGCCTGGAGGGCACCGATACCTTCCGGCCGCTGTCCCCGGTCGTCTTCGTCAAGGTCGTCGAGGGCGACGCGGAGTGTGCCGTGCTTCAGGAGCGGGTACGGGCCGCGTCCGGGCCCTGTGCGCGGGAGCTCCAGTTCCCGTACCACCCGCATGTGACGGTGGCCCACGGCATCTCCGAGGAGGCCATGGACCGCGCCTACACGGAGCTGAAGGACTTCGAGGCCGCCTGGACGATCGACGGCTTCGCGCTCTACGAGCAGGGCGCGGACGGGGTGTGGCGCCTGGAGCGGGAGTATCCCTTCGGGGACCCGGTGGACGGTGTTCCGCGCCAGGCGGACCTGTCCTGCCCGCCCGCGCCGTCCCGCTGAGCCGCGCCCGCGCCGTCCCGCTGAGCCGCCCCCGTACGCGGCGTTCCGCCAGGAGAGCGACAACAGGAGGGTGACGAACCACCTCCCGCGATGACGGCCGCCGCAACGGGGTAGTCGCAGCTCATGGACTGGTTGAGCAGGCTGCCGGTGATCGGCCCGGCCGTGACGTGGCTGATGAGGACCCACCTGTGGCGGGCGCAGGAGCGCATGCAGCGCGTGCACTGGACCAGGCTGGCCGCCGCCATCACCTTCACCAGCTTCATCGCGCTCTTCCCGCTGCTGACGGTCGCCGCGGCCATCGGCGCCGCCCTCCTGAGCGAGCAGCGGTTGCACGACCTCGAAAAGGCATTCGCGGCCCAGATCCCCGGCATCTCCGGTCAGCTCGACCTCGCCGGACTCGTCGACAACGCCGGCACCGTCGGGCTGATCGCCGGTGCCGCGCTGCTGTTCACCGGCTTCGGCTGGATCGAGGCGCTGCGCGACTGCCTGCGCGCCGTATGGGAGAAGGACGACGAGGAGCGCAACCCCTTCCTCGCCAAGCTCAAGGACGGCGCCCTGCTGTTCGGGCTCGGCGGGGTGGCGCTGCTCTCGCTGGCCTGTTCGACCTTCGCGTCGTCCGCCGTGGGCAGGGCCGCCGACGCGATCGGCCTGCCGGAGGGGGGCGCCGGCAGCGTCCTGCTGTCCGCCGCGGGCTTCTGCATCGCCGTACTCGCGGACTTCCTGATGCTGGCGTACGTCCTGACCAGGCTGCCCGGGGCCCATCCGGGCCGCCGGGCCGTCGTCGTGGCCAGCTTCATGGGAGCGATCGGCTTCGAGCTGCTGAAGCTGCTGCTCAGCGGCTATCTGCAGGGCGTGGCGGCGAAGAGCATGTACGGCGCCTTCGGCACGCCCATCGCCCTGCTGCTGTGGATCAACTTCACGGCCAAGCTGGTCGTCTTCTGCGCCGCGTGGACGGCCACCCAGAAGCCCGCTTCCGCAGACCTGCCCGATACCACCGCCGCAAAGCCCGCTGATCCGGTCACGAAGCCCGCCGACGATCCGACTACGAAGCCTGCCGCCGACGCCGTACGACCAGCGTCACCGCGCCCAGGAGGGCCAGTACACCGGCCGTGATCCCCGCCGCGGGCCACAGCCAGCCGGTTCCCGCGGCCGAGGTCTTCAGCGAAGCCTGGGCATGCTCGGCGCGGGCCTTGGCAGCCGCCGCCTCCCGCTGCTGCGTCCTGCTGTCGACGAGCCGGCCGACCGGTTCGACCTTGTCGGCCGCGGCGAAGCCCCAGTCGAAGAGCTTGGCGGTCTCCCGGTACGCCTCGTTGTGCTCCTTCTTCGCCGGGTTCATGACCGTGACCAGCAGCTTTCGCCCGCCGCGCTGGGCGTAGCCGGTGAAGGTGGAGCCGGCGTTGGTGGTCGAGCCGTTCTTCACGCCCGCGATGCCGTCGTACCGCTTGATGTCGTAGTCACCGGTGAGCAGCCGGTTGGTGTTCTGAATGCCGAAGAAGTCCCGCTCCGCCTCCTCCCCGCTGCCCTTGCCCTTGTCCTCGCCCTTGTCCTCGCCCTTGCCCTTGTCCTTGTCCTTCCCTTTGTCTTTGTCCTTCCCCTTGCTCTTCTTCATCTCGCCCGGGAACTTCGCGACGGCCGTCGAGCAGTACTCCCGGAAGTCGGCGTTCCGCAGCCCGGCGCGGGCGAACAGGCTCAGGTCGTACGCACTGGAGACCTGCCCCGGCGCGTCGTAGCCGTCCGGGGTGACGACGTGGGTGTCCCCGGCGTTCAGCTCGTGGGCGTGCTCCTGCATCTGCTTGACGGTCTGGGCGGTCCCGCCGTTCATGGCGGACAGCGTGTGCACCGCATCGTTCCCCGAGCGCAGGAAGACACCCAGCCACAGGTCGTGGACGGTGTAGGTGAGGTTCTCCTTGATGCCGACCAGGCTGCTGCCCTCACCCATGCCCATCAGGTCGGAGGACTTGACCTTGTACTTCTGGTCCTTGGGGAACTTCGGCAGCACCGTGTCGGCGAAGAGCATCTTCAGCGTGCTGGCCGGCGGGAGCGGCCAGTGGGCGTTGTGCGCGGCCAGGACCTTGCCGGACTCCGCGTCGGAGACGATCCAGGAACGCCCCGTGAGCCCGGAGGGCAGCTTGGGGGCGCCGTCCTTCAGTTGCACCTGCGTGCCGGGACGGCTCAGCCGGTCACCGCCGACCTGGGACATCGTGGCGGGCGGCGCCGGCTCCTTGGGCTGGTCGCTGTTCTTGTCGTCCTTCCTGCCGTGCGGGCCGGGCGCGGCATAGGCGCTGCCGACCGGCGCGAGCGACAGCAGCAGCGCGGCGGAGGCCACCGCCGCGGCCGTACGGACCCCCGTACGGCCCGCCGCACGCGAGGCGGCACCGGCGGCGGTACGGGAAGCGGCAGGCGCGGCGGAAGGTACGGAGAGGGATCCAGGCGAAGCGCTGGGTGACCCGGAAAAAGTCGTCGGCACGTGGGTGAACGTACCCGCCGCCGCACGGCCCCCGAACAGCGCCCCACGGAAGAGTGCCCCTGCCGACGGCCGGATGGAGTCCCTGCCCATACTGGACTTCATGAAGCTCTCTCGCCCCGTCTCCTGGTTCCTGCTCGCCTTCGGGGTCTGGAGCTGGTTCATCTGGATCACTTTCGTCAAAAACCTGTGGAAGGACGGGAGCGGTCTCGCTTTCGACGACGCGGGGAACCCGACAGCCTATTTCTGGGTCCATCTGCTGCTCGCGGTGACGTCCTTTCTCTTGGGGACGGTGATCGGCGTCATCGGGTTCCGTGGCGTACGCGCCCTGCGCCGCGCCGCCGCCGGGCCGTCCCCGGAGAGCCGTCCCTGAAGGCCGTATATGCCCATGAAGGCGGCATGCGACGGTGAATGCCGTTTACTCCCTGAAGGCCGTATATGTCTCTGAGGTCCGGCCTGGGATGCGCACGGCCCCGGCTCACCGTGGTTGCGGTGGGCCGGGGCCGTGATCAGTCAGGTGTGGTCAAGCATGGGGCGTCGGCGGATCAGCGTACGTCGATCAGGTCGGCGCCGGAGGTGACCGGGGCGGTGGTGGCGTTGCCGGCGTAGACGTACCGGAAGTAGCCGTCCACGGTCGCCTTGACGGTGGCCTTCAGTGCGCCGCCGTTGCCGGACTTCACTGTCTTGACGTCGGCGTAGGCGGTGCCGCCCTTCTTCATGAACTGCAGCTTGACCTGCTGGTCCTTCAGGCCGAGGAACTTGTGGTCGGTCCAGTCGGCGCGCGTCAGTTTGCCCGTGACGGTGATGTCCTTGCCCTTCTTCACCGGCTCCGGCGTGGCATCGGCCGGGGTGGCCTTCGTGGCGCGCTGCACCTTGAAGGAGCCCGCCTTCTCGCTGGCGTAGAAGTCCTCGTCGTTGGCCTGGACCCAGGCGTCGACGTACCAGTTGCCCGCCGGGCTGTTGTCGTAGAAGTCGGCGCGCGGGTCGATGATGAACTTCGCGGTGCACGTCGAGGTGGTGGCGTTCTGCTTGACGCACTTGACGGGGCCGCTCGGGTTGGCGAAGGCGACCTCGGGGCCCACCAGCCGGAATGTGTCCATGCCCTTGATGCCCGAGTTGTCGGTGGCCGTGACCGACGCCGTGAAGCTCTTGGCGGACGTGGCGTCCACGACGACCGGCTTGCCCCCGTTGACGACCACCTTGGTGATCTTCGTGTCGCCGTAGCCGTCCGCGTGGGCCATCGGAGCGGTGAGACCGACCGCCGCGGCAGCGGCTGCGGCGGCGGTGAGAACGGTCATGGCGGCGCGCTTGCGCATATATCCCCCACATGGTGAAGCGACTCCATAGGGATTCATGGGCACACGACCCCCACAGAGCCAGAAGTAGCACAACTGTACGATCTTCACCCACCTTTCACAACGGTCACGAGAACCTCAATATGCTCCCAACGCTCTTACCGACGCGGGAGTTGACGATGCGTGACCGGCCGGGCTGCCTTGCTCATGATGGTGGCCAGTTCGGGCTCTATGGGGCCGGAGCCCTCGGGCTGCTGGCGCTGGCCGGGATCATCGCCGCGGTCGTCGCCCGGGGCCGTAGGCGCCGTACCCCCGTCGGGCCGCAGACCTGGGGCTGAGCGCTGCGGACGACCGTTTCGTCCGGGCGCACCCGGCAGGCCCCCGGCTGGGCATAAATCGGGCGACGGGGTACGGAGTGGAGTGTTAGCTTCCGGACCATGGATGCGGTCGATGAGAACGAGATACGAGCGTCTTTCGTGAACTGCTCGAAGGGCGAGGCCAAGCGGATCAACCTGCCGGCCGGGCTCGACGCGATGCCGTGGCGGGACCTGGACTTCCTGGGGTGGCGGGACCCGGGTGCGCCCGACCGCAGCTATCTGGTCGCGCCGCGCGAGGGCGGCCTGGTGGGCGTCACGCTGCGGGTGCCGCAGGGCGTCCGGCGCAGCTTCACCAAGACGACGGTGTGCTCGCTGTGTGTGACCGGGCACCCCGGCTCCGGCGTCGCCCTGCTGGCGGCCCGCAGGGCCGGGGCCGCGGGCCGCCAGGGCAACACCGTGGGTACGTACATCTGCGCCGACCTGGCGTGTTCGCTGTACGTACGCGGCAAGAAGAAGTCCGAACTGGCGGGGAGCTACGAGGAGACGCTGCCGCTGGAGGAGCGGATCGCCCGTATGGCCGGCAACCTGGACGCCTTCTTGGACAAGGTGCTGGAGGAGCAGGACTAGGACAGAGCGGAGAGGGCGGAGAGGGAGGGGTGTGGCCGGCCCGGCTGCTACGGCCGGTGGAAGGTGACCTCCGGGTTGGTCGGGGAGGGGCCGTCCAGCAGCGGCTGCGGTACGCCGCGCAGGTGCCGGTCGAAGAACGCGCCGAGGTAGCCGCCGGTGATCTCGCCCGAGCGGCGCCCCGACAGCGGTACCGAGGGGTCGTTCGCGTCCGGCCCGAGCTGCTCGGCCAGGACCGGCAGGTCGGTGAAGGTGAAGTGGCCGGAGCCGGCCACGGTCAGCCAGCGCTTCCAGCCGTGCAGCGCGCGCCAGCCCTCGTCCCAGCTCGTGTCCCCGGCGCCGGGGGCGTGGCCCGCCGCCGTGCCGATCATGAGGAAGGGGCGGTCGCCGAGCCCGGAGGCGGGGACGGGTGTGAAGAAGGTGCCGTCCATATTGGCGCCGGCCCGTATCCGGTGGTCGGCGCTCATCGCGGTGGCGGCGGAGTTGCCGCCGATGGAGTGGCCGGCCATGCCGATCCGCCGCGGGTCGACCGTGCCGGCGTACCGCCAGGCGGGGTGGCGCCGGTCCAGCAGGCGGTCCAGGAGGAAGGAGACGTCCTGGGCGCGGCCCCGCGCGACGTCGGCCAGGACCTTCCGCTTGGCGTCCTCGTCGGGCTGCGCGTTCACCTTCGCGCACGCCGCGCAGGTCAGGACGCGTCCGCCCGGGAAGGACGTACCGGCGGACTCGTACGCGTGGTCGACCAGCGCCACGACGTGGCCCCGGCTGGAGAACTCTTCCGCGAGCAGGGAGAGGGTGGCGCGGTTCATGGTGAAGCCGGGCGAAAGCACCACCAGCGGGTGCCGTCCGGCCACGGGCCGGGCGCCGGTCCGCGCGTGGACGCGGGTGCCGGCGACCGTCTCGGGGGACGGCTCCTGAGTACGTCCGGAGTCCGCGGCGCGTCCGCCTGTGGCGCGTCCGGAGCCCTGGAGCAGCAGCCGGGCCTCCTCGGTGGTCATGTACGCGGCCGGGCGGCCGGTGCCGGGCCGTGCCGGGTAATACATCGACACCATCAGCTCCCGGGCGGAAGCGGAGGGGACCCAGGGGTCCTTGCGGTGGCGGTCGGTCAGATGCAGGGTTTCCCGGCCGACGGCGTACGGGCCGGTGGGGCGGGGCAGCGCGAGGCGGACGTCGCCGGGGGGCTGCGTGGACGCAAAGCCGGGTGACAGGAGGCGAGCGGAGGGAGGCAGGTCGGGGGAAGGCAGGGCGGGGGAGGCGGCGGATGCGGCGCCGGCCGAGGCCAGTGGCAGCGCGAGGGCGGCGAGTGCGGCGACGGCGCCGCGGCGGAGTCGGTTCATGATCACACCGTACGGACGGCCGGAACGGTGCGGTACTGACGAACATCACTTCCCCGGTACGCCCGCAGGACGGTCACCGGCCGCGCCCGTCTCCCCGTCCCTTTCCGCCTGCCGTCGGCAGCAGGAACTCGCCCAGGACATCGGTCACTTCGCGGACCAGTGGCCGCAGCACCTTGAAGCGTGAGGCGGCCACCGCGCGGGCGATCAGCGGCGCGGTGCGCTCGACGAGCCGACGGCTGCGCTCGGCCCCCGCCGAGCGGTCGTGGACCCAGAACAGCACCAGGCCCATCTGCTGGAGCCACAGCAACTCCGGCAGCTTTGCGGCCAGTTCGGGGTCGGCCTTGACGTCCGCGCCGGCCAGCACCTGCCGGTGGACGGCGATGGCGGCCTCGCGGGGAGCGCGCGAGGCCTCGGAGAACGGGCTGAGCGGGCTGTGCGGATCGGCGGCGTTCTTGAAGAACTGGGCCCCGAACTCGTGGTACGGGGCGGCGATGTCCAGCCAGCTCAGCAGTACCCGCGGATCCGCGCGGCCAGGTCCTTCTCCGTGGCCAGGACCCGTGCCGCGACCGCCGCGTGCTCCTCGGTGATCCGGTCGTAGAAGCCCTGGACGAGGTGTTCCTTGGAGTCGAAGTAGTAGTAGGCGTTGCCTACCGAGACCCCGGCCTCCTGGGCGATGGCCCGCATGGTCGTCCGGTCGTAACCGCGCTCCCGGAACAGGCGCAGCGCGGTCTCCAGGATCAGCGTCCGGGTGCGGTCGCTCTTGGCCGTGGCCCGGGCCGGCCCGCCGCCGCTCGCGGTGTCCGCCCGGGGTTCTGTCGCGTCGTCCACGGTCATGACACTAATGGGGCCGGGATACAGGCCTGCTCCCGGGCGCCGCTGTCGCCGCACCGTGCCCGGGCCCGTACCCGTACAGATCTGCCGTACGGGTACGGGCACACTCCCGGCCGCCGCTGTCGCCGTCAGAGTCCGTGCTCGGCGAGGAAGGAGGCGATCAGCTCCTGCCACTCCTGCGGCTTTTCGACCATCGGCAGGTGCCCGGTGGCGATCTCGGCGTACCGGGCGCCGGGGATGTGGTCCGCCAGGTAGCGCGAGTGCGACGGGTGGATGAGCTGGTCCTGCGTCGTCGCGATGACCAGCGTCGGCACGGAGATGCCCGGCAGGTCGGCGGTGGTGTCCACTTCCTTGACGAGCACGGCGTGCTCCGCGGAGCCCGGCTGCGGCACGTCGGGGCTGTCGTCCAGCACCGCCGCCAGCTCCGACGGCGACATGGATTCGAGGAAGTCCGGGGAGAAGCCGCTGACCGCCCGCGCCTGGGCGAAGCCCGCGTAGTCCTGCTGTGCCAGCAGCCGCAGCCACAGGTCCATCCATATGAGGACCCGCCGGTTCGGCTTGGCCAGCCCCGCGCTCAGGACCAGGCCGCGCACCCGCTCCGGGTGCCGTGCCGCGGCCCGTACGGACACCGCCGTACCCATGGAGAAGCCGATGAGGGTGAAGGTCTCGACCCCGGCCGCGACCGCCCGCTCGACGAGCGCGTCGGCCAGGCCGTCGAGCGTCAGCGGGTCCGCGGCCCGCGGGGTGTCGCCGGAGCCGGGGTAGTCGGGCGCTACGACCGTGTGGCCGGAGGCGGTCAGGACGGGGATGAGCGCGTCGTAGTTGCCCGCGATGCTGCCGGTGGCGCCGTGCGCGAGCAGGATGCCGGGGCCGGAGCCGCTGACGGTGGTGGACAGCGTGGGAAGGGCGGAAGGAGTGGAAGGGGAGGTGGCGAGGGCCGACGGGGTGCCCGTCGACGCGGGTGCGGGAATCCGTGTCATGTGCACCAGGTTGACGTTTGACACCGGTGTCAAGGTCAAGTCGCTCGGGAGGTAACCGGTGAAACAGGTGGGGGAAGCACCGATGCGGATCGGCGAGCTGGCGCGGCGTACCGGCGTCAGCGCCCGCTCACTGCGCTATTACGAGCAGCAGGGCCTGCTCGCCGCCGAGCGGGACGGCAACGGCTACCGGCGCTACGGCGCCGAGGCCCCCGCCACCGTCGCCCGGATCCGCGAACTGCTCGCCACCGGCCTGAGCACCGACCTCATCCGTGATCTGCTGCCCTGCGCCCAGGGCGGCCCGGCGCTCCAGCCCTGCGCCTTCTCCTACGGGGTCGTGGAACAGCAGATGGCGCGACTGGACGCGGAGATGGCCGAGCTGCGGCGGCGGCGCGCGGCGCTGGCCCGTTACGTCCAGGTGATGCGGGTCCGGCGCGCCCAGGACGAGGCGCTGGCCGCCACGGCGCTGCGCTCGGCCCCCGTCACCGGCACCGCCCGGGCCTGACGCCCGGTACGGGAACGCCAAGGGCCCCGTTCCCCTACGCGTACGTACGGGAACGGGGCCCTGGCTCACGGCCGGCCGGTGATCGGCCCGGTGATCAGAAGCGACGCGTGATCAGCGCGCGCTTGACCTCCTGGATCGCCTTGGTGACCTCGATACCGCGCGGGCAGGCGTCCGTGCAGTTGAAGGTCGTACGGCAGCGCCAGACGCCGTCCTTGTCGTTGAGGATCTCCAGGCGCTGCTCGCCGCCCTCGTCACGCGAGTCGAAGATGAAGCGGTGCGCGTTGACGATCGCCGCCGGGCCGAAGTACTGGCCGTCGTTCCAGAACACCGGGCACGAGGACGTGCACGCGGCGCACAGGATGCACTTGGTGGTGTCGTCGAAGCGCTCGCGGTCCTCGGCGGACTGCAGGCGCTCGCGGGTCGGCTCGTTGCCCTTGGTGATCAGGAAGGGCATCACGTCGCGGTACGCCTGGAAGAACGGCTCCATGTCCACGACCAGGTCCTTGAGGACCGTCAGGCCCTTGATGGCCTCGACCGTGATGGGCTTCTCCGGGTTGATGTCCTTGATCAGCGTCTTGCACGCCAGCCGGTTGCGGCCGTTGATGCGCATCGCGTCGGAGCCGCAGATGCCGTGCGCGCAGGAGCGCCGGAAGGTCAGCGTGCCGTCCTGCTCCCACTTGATCTTGTGGAGGGCGTCGAGCACCCGCTCCTTGGGGTCCATCTCCAACTGGAAGTCTTCCCAGCGGGCGTCCTCGGAGACCTCCGGGTTGAACCGGCGGATCCGGAACGTGACGGTGATCACGTGCGCGGCGGCCTCGGCCTCGGCGGAGGCGGCGCTCTTTTCGAGCGTGGAGGTGCTCATCAGTACTTACGCTCCATCGGCTGGTAGCGGGTCTGCACGACCGGCTTGTAGTCGAGGCGGATCGACTCCGAGCCGTCTGCGCCCACCTCGCGGTACGCCATGGTGTGCCGCATGAAGTTGACGTCGTCGCGGTTGGGGTAGTCCTCGCGGTAGTGACCGCCGCGGGACTCCTTGCGGGCCAGCGCCGACACGGCCATCACCTCGGCCAGTTCGAGCAGGTTGCCCAGCTCGATGGCCTCCAGCAGGTCGGTGTTGAACCGCTTGCCCTTGTCCTGGACGGACACGTTCTTGTAGCGCGCCCGCAGCTCGGCGATCTTCTCGACGGCCGTCTTGATCGTCTGCTCGGTACGGAACACCATCACGTTGGCGTCCATGGTCTCCTGCAGCTCCTTGCGGATCTCAGTGACCCGCTCGTTGCCGGTGGAGGTGCGCAGCCGCTCGACCTGCTCCTGTACGAGCTCCGCCGGGTTCTCCGGCAGCTCGACGAAGTCGGCCGTGGCGGCGTACTCGGCGGCGGCGATGCCCGCGCGGCGCCCGAAGACGTTGATGTCCAGCAGCGAGTTGGTGCCCAGGCGGTTGGCGCCGTGCACCGAGACGCAGGCGACCTCGCCGGCGGCGTACAGGCCCGGCACGACGGTGGTGTTGTCGGCCAGCACCTCGCCCTCGACGTTGGTCGGGATGCCGCCCATGGCGTAGTGCGCGGTCGGCTGGATCGGGATCGGGTCGGTGTACGGCTCGATGCCCAGGTACGTACGCGCGAACTCGGTGATGTCCGGGAGCTTGGCGTCCAACTGCTCCGGCGGCAGGTGGGTCAGGTCCAGGTAGACGTGGTCGCCCTCGGGACCGCAGCCGCGGCCCTCACGGATCTCGGTGTAGATCGAGCGGGAGACGACGTCACGCGAGGCGAGGTCCTTCATGACGGGCGCGTACTTCTCCATGAAGCGCTCGCCGTCCTTGTTGCGCAGGATGCCGCCCTCACCGCGGGCACCCTCGGTGAGCAGGATGCCCATCCGCCAGATGCCGGTCGGGTGGAACTGGAAGAACTCCATGTCCTCCAGCGGCAGCCCGCGGCGCCACGCGGCGGCCTGGCCGTCACCGGTCAGGGTGTGCGCGTTGGACGTCACCTTGAAGAACTTGCCGGTGCCGCCGGAGGCGAAGATGACGGCCTTGGCCTGGAAGACGTGGATCTCGCCGGTCGCCAGCTCGTAGGCGACGACACCGGCCGACTTCTTGACGCCGTCGACGTCCTGGAGCAGCAGATCCAGGACGTAGAACTCGTTGAAGAACTCCACGCCCTCCTTGACGCAGTTCTGGTACAGCGTCTGGAGGATCATGTGGCCGGTGCGGTCCGAGGCGTAGCAGGACCGGCGGACCGGGGCCTCACCGTGGTTGCGGGAGTGACCGCCGAAGCGGCGCTGGTCGATGGTGCCGTCCGGGGTCCGGTTGAACGGCAGGCCCATCTTCTCCAGGTCCAGGACGGAGTCGATGGCCTCCTTCGCCAGGATCTCGGCGGCGTCCTGGTCGACCAGGTAGTCGCCGCCCTTGATCGTGTCGAAGGTGTGCCACTCCCAGTTGTCCTCCTCGACGTTCGCGAGGGCGGCGGCCATGCCGCCCTGGGCGGCGCCGGTGTGGGAGCGGGTCGGGTAGAGCTTGGTCAGGACCGCCGTGCGGCTGCGCTTGGTGGCCTCGATGGCCGCGCGCATGCCCGCGCCACCGGCGCCGACGATGACCGTGTCGTACTTGTGGATCTTCATGGGTGGTTACCTCAGCCCCGTGGCCTAGCGGATGTTCGGGTCGAAGGTGAAGATCACCAGCGTGCCCAGAAGGACGGTGAACACCGTGGCGGTGTACAGCAGCATCTTCAGCCAGAAGCGGGTGTTGTCCCGCTGCGCGTAGTCGTTGATGACCGTACGCAGGCCGTTGGCGCCGTGGAGCATCGCCAGCCACAGCATCGTCAGGTCCCAGACCTGCCAGAACGGCGAGGCCCAGCGGCCGGCCACGAAGGCGAAGCCGACCTTGGAGACGCCGCCGTCCAGCACGAGCTGGATCAGCAGGTGGCCCAGGACCAGGACGACCAGCACGATGCCGGACAGCCGCATGAACAGCCAGCCGTACATCTCGAAATTGGTGCGGGTCGACTTGGGGGTCTTCTTCGTCCGCTTGCGCGGCGGCTCGATCACCGGAGCCGGGTTGTCGACGTCGAACAGGGTGACGTCGTCGTTGGCGGCAGCAGTCGTCTCAGCAGACATCGCGCGTCAGCTCCCGAACAGCGTGCGCAGCGTGTGCTGCAACACGGGGTAGAAGGCGCCGGCCATCAGGACGGCCCAGACACCGACAACGGTCCACAGCATCTGCTTCTGGTACTTCGGGCCCTTGGACCAGAAGTCCACGGCGATGACCCGCAGGCCATTGAGCGCGTGGAAGAGGATGGCGGCCACCAGGCCGTACTCCATCACGTTGACGACGGGCGTCTTGTACGTGGCAACGACGTCGTCGTATGCCTCGGGCGAGACACGCACGAGTGCGGTGTCCAGGACGTGCACGAACAGGAAGAAGAAAATGAGGACGCCGGTGACTCGATGAGCCACCCAGGACCACATGCCTTCCCGGCCGCGGTACAGCGTTCCAGCCGGCACGGAAATACCCTCCGGGAGCGGGGATTGGGGCCTGCCGGCTTCACTGTCGGTCTGGCCCGGCCGGGTACGGTCCACCGGCCCCGGCCATCGTAGCGACGACTTGTCGGAACCTCCCGCCGGGGTCCGCAGGTGTGATCAAACAGGCACGGACGGGCTATCACACAAGGACGAATCGGTGGATCAGTGCTGACGACCGGCAATACGGGCGAGAAGCCTGCTCCGGGCGATTCTCCGCAATTCCTCCGCGGCGATGGCGCGCTCCTTCTCCTCCTCGTTGCCCATGCGGACGCGGATGGCGGACAGGACCTCGTTGAGCCGTTCGCTCTCGCGGACGCCGTCCAGGCAGATCACGAAGGCGTACCGGAACTTGCGTTCGTACTCGGCATGGGCGGCACGCAGGGCGGTCTCGGCGTGGGCGGCGCGCTGGGCGGTGTGGGTGTCTGCGGCTCGTTGGAAGGTGTGGGCGGGGTGGGCGGCGAGCGCGCCGGGGCGGGGGCCGGAGCCGGATTCGGGGCCGGGTCCGGGGCCGTGGGTGGAGACCGGCGGGTACGGCGCGTCGGTCTCCGCGGCCAGCGCCTCGTCCAGGTCGGCCCGGGTGAGGTCGTAGCTGGCCTCGTCGCAGGCGGCGAGGAGGGCGCCGGTGTCGGGGTACGGGCGGTGCTCGGCCAGGCGGCGGGCCCAGCGGCGGCTGCCGCAGCAGGTCAGCAGCGTGTCCTCGGCGGCGCGGCGGGTGGCCGCGTTCAGCCGCTCCAGACCGCTCGCGCCGGGCCTGCACGACGGCAGCAGCGGGTCGCGGCCCCGGGCGGGGCGGGCGTGGGGGTGGCGGGCCGGGGAGCGCGCAGCGTCGTCGGCTGGGCGGCCGGGTTCTCGCTGGACAGCGTGGTCTCCTCGGGGGAGTGGGCGGGTGGGACGGGACAGGGCGGGTGTGGCGGGTGGTGCGGCTGTGGGTGTGACGGTGGTGGCGGAGCGGCCTGGAGGTGGCGCCGAGGCGGGGGCCACCGCGACGGAAAGACGAGGAACGGGGGCCGCAGGTTGTCGGGAGTGACGGGGCTGACGCCGGCGGCGGCGCGCCGGAGGCGACGGCGTACGGGGGAGGGGCCAGGGACGGGGGAGAGGGATGAGGCCAGGGACGGGAGAGAGGGATGACGAGTGGTGAACGACCGGTGACGGAACGATCC
Source organism: Streptomyces sp. MST-110588 (assembly GCF_022695595.1). Taxonomy (NCBI): domain Bacteria; kingdom Bacillati; phylum Actinomycetota; class Actinomycetes; order Kitasatosporales; family Streptomycetaceae; genus Streptomyces; species Streptomyces sp. MST-110588. The sequence goes on along the minus strand of NZ_CP074380.1, from coordinate 2,945,174 downwards.
GCCGGTGGGGCGAACCGGGACGGCGGGGCGAGTGGGGAGTCGCGGCGGGTTCCTCCGGGGCGCCTGCGAGACTCCGCGGTGTGACAGGAGGGGTAGGAGTGGCGGAGCGACCGGTGGGGTGTTCGGCGGGGTGATCGGCGGGTGAGGGGCACGGGAGGCGAGCGAGACGAAACGGTAGCCACGCCGGTCGGCCACAGCCTGAGCGATGCACGAATTTCACCCGTATGAGAGATCTTCCGCGCGCGTAGTGGACGAAAAGGTCCCACACCTGGCAATACCTTCGCCCGGAAAGGGAGGTTTGCGTAGATGAGGTTGAGCAAGTTGACGGCATGGCTGACGGCCGCGGCCTCGGCCGTGGCCCTCGCGGGCTGCTCCGGGAGCCCCGGGACCCCTCGTCGGGAGGTGACAGCAAGGCCGCCACCGCGACTTCCGCCGCACCCACTCCCACCTGGGCCCCGGTGACCGGGCCACCCCACGCCATCCCCGCCGTACGGGCCTTCCACCCGGGCCAGGGGCGCGGCTGGCGGCCCACGAAAACGGCCCGGATCGTGGTCCCGGCCGGGGAGCAGAGCCCGCTCGCCGACGAGGCCCGTCTCCTGGCCCGGGACCTGGGCGGCCTGCGCACCATCTGGAGCGCGCCCGGCCGGGAGACCGTACGGCCCGGGGACATCGAGCTGCGGCAGGCGGACGGGCCGGACCCGGAGGCGTACACCCTCACCGCCCGTGACACCCGGCTCACCCTGACCGCCCCCACCGACGCCGGGATCTTCTACGGCACCCGTACGGTCCTGCAGTCCGTACGGGCCTCCGGCGGCGTCCCCGAAGGCACCGTCGAGGACCGGCCCGACCGCCCGCAGCGCGGCCTTTCGCTGGACATCGCCCGCAAGCACTTCCCGGCGCAGTGGATCGAGGACCGGATCCGCGAGCTGGCGGACCTGAAGTTCAACCAGCTCCAGCTCCACTTCTCCGACGACCAGGGCTTCCGCATCGAAAGCGAACGCCACCCCGAGGTCGTCTCCCCCGACCACCTCACCAAGGCACAGGTACGGCACCTGGTGGAGCTGGCCCGCGGCCTCCACGTCACCGTCATCCCCGAGATCGACTCCCCGGGCCACCTCGGCGCGGTCCTCAAGGCGCATCCGCACCTGCGGCTCACCGGCTCCGACGGCGGGACGGTCCGCGGCGCGATCGACATCTCCCGCCCCGAGGCGGCCGGACTCGTCGACGACCTGCTGCGCGAGTACGCCCCCCTCTTCCCCGGCGCCCACTGGCACCTGGGCGGCGACGAGTACGCCGCGCTGACGACCCGCTCCCCGGAGGCGTCCTACCCGGGCCTGGCGCAGGCGGCACGGGAGAAGTACGGCCCGTCGGCGACCGTACGGGACCTGGCGACCGGCTGGCTCAACGACCGCGACCACACCCTGCGCGCAGCGGGCGCCCGTACCACCGAAGCCTGGAACGACGGCTACTTCCCGGGCGGCACGATCGCCCCCGAACCGAAACGCACCGTCGCCTACTGGACGGGCAAGGAAATCGGCGCCCGGGAACCGGCGGACTACCTGGACGAGGGCCGCCGGGTCGTCAACCTCAACGACGAATACCTCTACTACGTCCTCGGTGAGCCGAACGAGTTCCGCTACCCGACCGGCGAGCGCATCTACAAGGAATGGACCCCGGCCGTACTCCGCGGCACCCGCCCCCTGCCGGCGTCCCGTACGGGCCCGGACCGGGTACTGGGCGCACGGTTCGCGGTCTGGTGCGACTTCTCCGGCGCCCAGACCCCGGACCAGATCGCCCACGGCATCCGCATGCCCCTGCGGGCCCTGTCCCAAAAGGTCTGGAACCCCGACCGCCCGCCCCTGTCCTGGAAGGACTTCAAAGCCCTGGCCGACCGCCTCTGACCCGAACCCCACCACCTCACCCCGGCGCCGCCTCACCCGCGCTCGCACGTACTGCACCGCACATGTGTCTTACGCCCAAGCCGGGCAAGGGGAGTTGGAGCTCGCTTGCCACACCGGTGACCGGGCGGCAAGGCTCCTGAGCAAGGTCAGCGGATCGAAGCGGACGACCGACACATTGGCCATGGCGGAAGGCGGGCGTGTCCACACGGCTCCATGAAGCTCTCGTGGACAGTCGTGGCGATGATGTGGCGACGTTGCTCGTCGATGTGACCCACGGAAAGGTTCAGGCGCTGTACGAGCGGTGGGGTTACGAGAAGGTGGGTGAGCAGAAGCCCTTCGATGATTCGCCGGTATTCGCGGTCATGGTGAAGGGGATTTCCGGTTGTGACGGGGGTGATGGTGGGTTTGAGGGGTGAGCGGGGGCGTTATGGGGAACGGCTCCCCGCTCGGGGACATCTAGGCTTTGCGCGCGAGTAGTTGGGTTTCCTTGAACTGGCGCCGGTCGGTGGGCTGGGGAGCGCGTACCATCCGGGCCACCTCGGACAGGCCGGACTCGCTCAGCATCGCGGCGAGGTGGTCAGGCCACCACCGGTAAGCCGGGGCGACCGCGTGATCGAAGACCTGCGCCGGGTGGGACGGGTCATCGCCGGCCGAGAAGCCGATCAGGAGATGGCCGCCGGGCGCCAGGACGCGGTGGAACTCCGTAAGGATGGCGGGGAGTTCCTGCGGTGGGGTGTGGATGACGGACCAGCGTGAGAGTACGCCGCCCAGCGTGCCGTCGGCGATGTCCAGGGCGGCCATCGAGCCCACGTCGTACCGCAGGCCTGGGTATGCCTGGCGAGCCAGTTCGATCATGGCGGGGGAAGCGTCGACACCGAATGCTGTAAGGCCCAGCTCGTTCAGGTAGGGGGTGATATGGCCGGGACCGCAGCCCAGGTCCGCGACGTGGTTGTTGCCACTGGTGTGTACGACGTCGGCGAACAGGCTCAGCATCGCGCGGTCCAGGGGGCTGTCCCGCAGGGTGTCGCGGAACATCTGCGCATAGGTGGAGGCGGCGGCGTCGTAGGCGTCGCGGGTGGCGTCGAGGGGGTCTTGTTCGATCATGCTCGCGACAGTAGTAGGAGTTGTAGTTGTCGCCTGTTCGGGCTTTCTTGTCAGTGGGCCTGGTCGCTCTGCGGACCGATGCCTTTGTTCCTGGTCGGAGTTCCGTCCGGGGCGAACGAGTGGTGGAAGGTGAAGGCGTGCGGTGCGGAGCCGTGGGCGTGGAGGTGCTCCAGCCGGGAAACCCCGTCCTGCCAGGTGGGTATCGCGCCATCGGAGGCCCACCAGAGCACGTAACTCGGGTGTCCTGTCCTCTCGAACCAGTCGTAACGCCTGTTCAGCGCCTCGCGGTGCAGACCGGTGTAGATGGCGTCGAAGGCGGGGCGCAGGTCGGTCCAGAGCGAGAGGGTCGCGTCCAGGGCGGCGGTTTCCACCGTACGGCCCTTGTCGTACCAGGCCGGTACGATGAACTCGCCCCACGCGCCCCAGTCCAGGTCGAAGTGTGTGCCGCGGGTGCGGTCTGCCGCTTCAGCACGAGTGAGGTACCCGGGGTGCCGGCTGATCGTCCGGTAGATGCCCTCGCCGCTGTCGCGGAGTTCGCGCGTGAGAGGCGCGGGGTCGGTGATGGGTGACTTCAGAACGCCGAATGTGTACAGAGCAAGATGAGGCATGCGTCCTTACCTTTCTCTCCCTGGTTGAGGGTGCCTGGTGTGGGCCCGGTCCGGCGGTTTACGCAGGGGGGCGAGGGCTCGTGGGGCGTGACCAACTCGTCCCGTCGCGGGTGGCTCAGCCTGAAGGAACCCCTGTGCGACCGTGAGTGACCGCCGAAGTCCAGGTGAAGGTAGCGGCCTGTGCGGGCCGTGTCGAAGTTGCGTTTTCCCTGTCCAAGTGGCTTCTTGCACAGGTCGTCGCGGGACCGGGTTCGCACCGGATTTCACGGTGGGCCGGTGCGGCAGGCGCCGAGTGGAAGGGGCCGCGAGCTGTCGGCCGGGGCCGGTTGGTCATGCGTTGGTCACGCGTCGGTGATCACGGCAGGCCGCGCCCGGCGTCGTCGCAGGTCACACAGAGGCGCGTCGGAGTAACGGCCGGGGCCGCCACCCCCCACAGGAGAGACCCCGGCCGTCACTCGCGAAGAGCTCGTCACCGAGCTCTCATCCGTTACAGCGCCGGGCGGCGCCAAAGCGTCACACCGGGTGCCGGGCGGGGTACGGCTCGTGGTCTGGACGTGGGGCGCGCGGTGGCCGTAACGTGCGGGTCCGCGCTCGTCGGCGCGGTGGTCGTCAAGTGCCGCGGCGGGTGCCGGGGCGCGTCCCCCGGGAGTGTGCGATGCGTCCGACCGAGAGCTGCCGGGCCGGACGGGGCGGTGCCGAGCCGGTCCCAAGGCCCGGGTGCGGCCTTTCCGGGCGTCCGGGTTACCGTCTGCGGGGAACACCCGGGCTATCAGAGCTATCGGGAATGTCAGGAATGCCAGGAATTCCAGGGATAATCGGGTTCCGGCAACGGGCGGCGGATCGCCGGCCGGATGCTGGCCGGCATGACCGGTGCGGCCGGGGTGACCGGTGTGGCCGGCGTGTCGGCGGATCAGTGAACCAGCGAGGACCGGGCGGCGGACTTTCCGCGTGCGACAGGATGGACCCGTGCGAGGGGACGACATTCAGCCGGACGACGGCCGGCTGACGGTCGCCGTACAGGCGGCGCAGGACGGCGACGAGACGGCGTTCCGTACCGTCTATCGGGCCGTGCATCCCCGGCTGCTCGGATATGTCCGGACTTTGGTGGGCGATGCGGACGCCGAGGACGTCGCCTCCGAGGCATGGCTGCAGATAACCCGTGACCTGGCGCACTTCAGCGGTGACGCGGACCGTTTCCGGGGGTGGGCCGCGCGGATAGCGCGCAACCGGGCCCTGGATCACATACGGATGCGCGGCCGGCGCCCTGTCATAGGGGGTGATGAATCGGAATTGGCCGATAAGCCGGGTGAAGCGGACACGGTGGGGGAGGCCATGGAGGCGCTCGGTACGGGGCGCACCTTCCGGCTCATATCCCAGCTCCCGCAGGACCAGGCCGAGGCGGTGGTGCTGCGGGTCGTCGTCGGACTGGACGCCAAGAGCGCGGCCGGGGTGCTGGGCAAGCGGCCCGGCGCGGTACGGACCGCCGCCCACCGCGGACTGCGCCGGCTGGCCGACCTGATCACCGGCGGCGGTGAGGCCGGCGGGGCGCGCGGGACGCTGCCCGAACGGTCCGGACACAGGGCGGTAGGCGGCTCGGTCCCCGGGAGCCCGGGCCCGTCCCGGAAGGGCGGGGGAGCGATGGACGGCGTCCCCGTACAGGGTCGCGGGCGCCGCGACGGCGCCGCGGAACCGTACGTACCAGGTGTGACGGAAACGGCCGCACGAACGCAGAAGGACATGTGATGGCCGACGACCGGTACAACTGGCTGGACAAGGACGCCGCGGAACGACTGCTGCGCGGTGAACCGGTCGGCGGCCCGCAGGACATCGGCTCGGCGGAGCTCGCCGGGCTGCTGGAAACCGCCGCGGCGGCCGGCGCCGCTCCGGTGGGAGAGGTCGCGCTGCCGGGGGAGGAAGCCGCGCTTGCGGCTTTTCGCCGGGTGCGTGCGGAAGCCGATTCCGCGATTCAAGGGCAAGGGCAAGGGCAAGGGCAGGGGCAGGCGCGAGGGACTGTCGGCGGGGCGGGTGCCACGGGTTCCGCCGGCCGGGCCGGGCGCCCCCGTCTGGTCCGCCCGCTGCGCCGCGGCTTCGTGGTCGCGCTGGCGGGCTGCGCGCTCGGCGGAGTCGCCGTCGCCGCGGGCACCGGCGTCCTCCCGACGCCCTTCCGCGGCGGCGAGCCGGAACCCGGGAGCAGTGTCTCGGCAGCCGCGACCCCAGGTCCGTACGAGTCCGACGGGACCGGCGCGGAGGCGGCCGGCGCCTCGCAGACCCCGCAGGCCACACCGGGCACGACACGGCCCGGCAGCCCCGGGAGCACCGCCCCCGCACCCGGCGGCAGTACGGCCCCCGGCAAGGACGGGCCCGGCCGCGACGGCGCGGACCCGAGCGGGAACCCCACCGCGTCCGGCGGCCCCGGCCGGGACGGCGGCGACTCCGACGGGAGCCAGGGGCGCCCCGGCGGCGGGCGGTCGGACAAGGACGGGGGCGAGCTGCCGGGCGGCCAGGAGCGGCGGCTGGTGCTCACCCTGTGCCGGCAGTACGAGAACGGCCGCTCGGCCATGGGGCAGGAACTGCTGCGCCGCCTGGAGCGTACGGCCGGCGGCGCGGACAAGGTGCGCGCCTTCTGCCGCCGGTACGCGGAGCAGTACGGCACGGGCGCCGGCGGCCAGGACACGGACCCCTGGAACGGCGGCGGTCGCGGTCACGGCGGCCAGGGCAACGGCGGCGGACACGGCGGCGGCAACGGCCAGGGGAACAGCGGTCACGGCGGCGTCGGGCACGGGAGCAGTGGTGCCGGGGGCGGGGCCGGGCACGGGCCGCTCTTCCCCGTACCGGATGTCTCGTACAGCACCTCGCCCCGGCCGGCGACCGTCCCTTCGGCCAGGCCCGCGGCGTCTGCCGTCCCGGCGTGAGCGCCCGCCCACAACCTGCCCCCGGCCCGCCCGCAGCCCCGCGTGACGCCTCGCCGGTCACCCCGCGCGGCCACCCGCGCGACGGCTTCTCCGCAAGTGGTGTGACATTTTTTGAGTCACCGGCGCAGTAAGGAGTGAAGCCGACTGGTCATCGGCTTGCGTGCGAGCCGGGGTTCCCCCCGTACCAACGGCTCAGCGCAACCGGCGCGGGCGGGGCTCGTTCCCCCGGCTCTGCCCGCGCCACTCCCCACCTGCGGCTTTCCCAGGCCCGCCGCGGCCCCTCGGGGCGGACGACAGGGCCTGGGCCCGCCCGGCGCCACTCGTGTCACTTGTAGACGACGACCCGGTCGCCCGTGCGTACCTCCGCGAACAGCGCGGCGATCTTCGTCCGGTCCCGTACGTTCACACAGCCGTGCGAGGCGCCGTGATAGCCGCGGGCCGCGAAATCGGCCGAATAGTGCACCGCCTGCCCGCCGCTGAAGAACATCGCGTACGGCATGGCCGTGCGGTAGAGCGTGGAGACGTGGTGCCGGCTCTTGAAGGTGATCCGGAAGGCGCCCTCGCGGGTCGGCGTGTACTGGGCGCCGAAGCGTACGTCCATCGCCGAGATCACCCGTCCGTCGATCATCCACGCCAGCGTGTCGCTGCTCTTGCTGATGCACAGCACCCGCCCGGTCAGACAGCGCGGGTCGGGTGCGGCGACCGGCCGGCTGGTGGGCGGGTACAACTGCGTCCACGTCGGCTGCCGCGTACGGTCCCGCAGCGCGCGCCACGTGGCGGAGTCCGTCCCACCGGTACGCGGCAGGCCCGACCGGCCCTGGAAGGACGCGACCGCCGCCGCGGTGACCGACCCGTAATAGCCCGTCGGGCCGTGGTCGAACAGCTTCAGCTCGGCCAGGCGCGCCTGGAGTTCGCGCACCAGCACTCCATGCGCGCCGGGCGCCGGGACCGGCCCGGGCGCGGGAGCGTAGCCGGACCGGCGGTCCGGGGCCGTGGGGTGCGCCGCGCCGGAGCCGCTGCCGCCTTCGGGACCGGCGGAGTCCGTACGGGAGGGGGAACCGCCGCCGTCCCGGCCCGCCGCGGACCGGCCCCCGGCGGCAGCCCCGGCCGTGTCCGCCGTACCCGATGTGCCCGATGCGTCCGATGTCTCCGCCGTGCCCGCCCCTTCGGCGTCCCCCTGCTCTCCCTGCGACCGCGACAGGCCGCCCAGGCCGCCCGGGCCCGCCGCCGCGCCGCCGGCCGGGTCGACGCTCACGGCCCGGCACCCGGCCGTCACCGTCGTCGCCGTCAGTGCCAGCAGCCCCGCGGCCACCACCCGTCCACGACAACTCCGCCTGCTCCGCCGCATGTCCCACCCCCGGGGTGTCTCCTGCCCCTTTCTTGATTCCCAGGGCTGCGGTCCGGTGAACCTGCGGGCATCCTGAGAAGAGCCCACTCCACGGCCGCGCTGAGAGAGGCGTACAGGCATGGCGTACGAACCGGACGGAACCCGGCAACCGGACGGGGCCCGGCGCAACGAGAGCGGACTGCCCGTCGAACCCGTCTACCGCCCCGACGCGCTCGACGGCTGGGACCCGGACACCGAACTCGGCGAGCCCGGGGCGTACCCCTTCACCCGCGGCGTGTACCCGACGATGTACACCGGCCGGCCCTGGACGATGCGTCAGTACGCGGGCTTCGGCACGGCCGCCGAGTCCAACGCCCGTTTCCACCGGTTGATCGCCGCCGGTACCACGGGCCTGTCGGTCGCCTTCGACCTGCCGACCCAGATGGGCCACGACTCCGACGCGCCGCTCGCCGCCGGCGAGGTCGGCAAGGTCGGTGTGGCCATCGACTCCCTTGAGGACATGCGCCTCCTGTTCGACGGGATCCCGCTGGGCGAGGTCTCCACGTCCATGACCATCAACGCGCCCGGCGCGCTGCTCCTGCTGCTCTACCAGCTCGTCGGCGAGGAGCAGGGGGTGCCGGCCGCCCGGCTCAGCGGCACCGTCCAGAACGACGTACTGAAGGAATACATCGCGCGCGGCACCTACATCTTCCCGCCCAGGCCGTCACTGCGCCTGGTCGCGGACACCTTCCGGTACTGCCGGGCCGAGATCCCCCGCTGGAACACCATCTCCATCTCCGGCTACCACATGGCCGAGGCCGGGGCCTCACCCGCGCAGGAGATCGCCTTCACCCTCGCCGACGGCATCGAGTACGTCCGTACGGCGGTGGCCGCCGGCATGGACGTGGACGAGTTCGCCCCACGGCTGTCCTTCTTCTTCGTCGCCCGCACCACCCTCCTGGAAGAGGTCGCCAAGTTCCGCGCGGCGCGCAGGATCTGGGCCCGGGTGATGAAGGAGGAGTTCGGCGCGCGCGACCCCAGGTCGCTGATGCTGCGCTTCCACACCCAGACCGCGGGCGTCCAGCTCACCGCCCAGCAGCCGGAGGTGAACCTGGTACGGGTCGCCGTCCAGGGCCTCGCGGCGGTCCTGGGCGGCACCCAGTCCCTGCACACCAACTCCTTCGACGAGGCCATCGCGCTCCCCACGGACAAGTCGGCGCGGCTGGCGCTGCGGACGCAACAGGTGCTCGCGTACGAGACGGACGTGACCGCCACCGTCGACCCCTTCGCCGGGTCCTACGCCGTGGAGTCGATGACCGACGGCGTGGAGGCGGCGGCCCGCGAACTGATGGACCGGGTGGCGGACCTGGGCGGCGCGGTGGCCGCCATCGAACACGGCTTCCAGAAGGGTGAGATCGAGCGCACCGCCTACCGCATCGCCCGCGAGACCGAGGCGGGCGAGCGGACCGTCGTCGGCGTCAACCGCTTCGCACTGGATGAGGAGGAGCCGTACGAGCCGCTGCGGGTGGACCCCGCGGTCGAGGCCCAGCAGGTACGGCGCCTGGAGGCGGTACGTGCCCGGCGCGACGCGGCGGCCGTCACCGGCGCGCTGACCGCCCTGAAGGAAGCCGCCGCCGGTACGGGCAACGTCCTGTACCCGATGCGTGAGGCGCTGCGGGCGGAGGCGACGGTCGGCGAGGTCTGCGGCACGCTGCGGGAGGTGTGGGGCACCTATACGCCCACGGCGCCGTTCTGAGCCCGGGCCCGGAAGCCCGGAAGCCCGGCGGATCGTGTCCCGGAGGCGCCGGCGCGGCTGCGTCACACTGGTGTCATGTCCTCACCGCGCCGCGCCTGCCCCGTCTGCACCCGAGAGATCGCCGTGGTCGGCGGCCGTTTCGCCCGCCACGACCCGCCGGGCCGCCGTACGGTCTTCGACCTGGTCTCCTGCCCCGGCTCGCGGCGCATCGCCCCGATGATGGCCCCCGCGGAGAAGCTGTTCGATCCCGAGGCGCCGCCGTTCCCGGGCCAGCAGCCGCTGTTCTGAATCCCGCCGGGGCTGGTTACGGTGGGGCCGCGGCGTCTCCTTTGTCGTCGGTGGGTGGCGGAGCCGTGGCCGGTGCCGTATGTGAGGGGGTCAGGGGTGCGGTGGGGGCCGGGAGGACGGGGCGCTGTTCTTTCCGGCCTGCGGAGTGCCGTCGTACGGCTGTGGTGCGGATTCTGCTGCGGTGGAACCACGCGAGGGTGATCAGGCAGCCGGGAGCGGCGAGTGCCCCGAACCATGTCACGGCGGGCAGGACGCCCGTACGGTCCGCGAGGGCGCCGATTCCGAGTACGGGTACGGCCAGGGCGAGATAGCCGACCGCGTACGCCACCGACAGCACCTCTCCGCGTGCCTGGGCGGGGAGGACCGCGCTCAGGTCGGTGAGGGCGCCGGTGAAACCGATGCCCTGGCCCGCCCCCGAGACGACGGCGGCGACGGCCAGCAGCGGGAGGCTGCGGGTGCCGGAGGCCAGTACGAGCAGCGCTAGCCCGGCCGGCATCACGCCGAGGCCCGCGAGCTGGCCGGCGCCGGGGGCGAGCCGTGTGGCGCAGGACTGTGCCAGTGCCGAGCACACCAGCATCAGCGCGACGATCCCACCGCCCACCGCGGTGCCGGCGGTGTGGTTCAGGGCCGCGGCCACCGACGGCACCAGCGCGAGGAAGACGCCGAGCAGGCTCCAGGCGAAGACGGTCGTGACGGCGGCCGTCGTGAAGTCGTGCCGTACCGCCCGTGGGACGCCCGGACGGCGTGGGCGCCATGGGCCCGGCGCCTTTGGTACGCCGTGCGGCCAGCGCATCAGCGGGAGGGGAGCGAGGAGCGCGAGGTGGCACACGTACGGGGCCGAGAGGGGGGCGGGGCGACCGCGGCGAGCGTCCCGGAGAGCAGCGGGCCGCTCGCGCTGCCGATGGAGATGGCCAGCGAGGCGAGGGAGACGGCGCCGCCCCGGGCGCGGGTGGCGCCTCCCTCCTGTGGGGCGCCGGGTTCTTCCGGCGCGTCGGGTTCCTCCCGCGCGGCGTCGGCCAGGGCGGCCGTCGCCGCGCCGGAGGTGAGCGCCGCCGCCACCCCCTGCAGCAGCCGTCCCGCGTACAGGACCTGCGGCGCGTGCGCCAAGGCCAGTGGCGCCGAGGCCAGCAGCGTGGACGCCGACGCGGCCAGCGCGAGGCCGGCGAACGCCACCGGGCGGCGTCCCCAGCGGTCCGACAGGCCCCCGCACAGCAGCATCGTGGGGAGGAGTACGGCGACGTAGACCGTGAACAGACCGGTCACCGCGAACGGGGAGAGCCGGAAGCGGCGCGCGTACTCGGTGTAGAGGGAGGTGGGCATGCTGGAGCCGGCGCAGATCACCGTGATGGTGTACGTCGGCCCCAGCAGGCGCGTACGGCTCGGCTTCATGCCGACGGGTCACGGAGTCACAAAGAGGCGCAGAGGGCATCGAGTTGGGCCCGCTCCGCCTCTTCGTCCTCGTCCTTTCCGCCGAGCATGTAGCCGCCGAACTTCATGTGGCCGTGTTCCTCGCCGAGCGAGATCACCCCCCGGCCGACTTCGGCGATCGCCGCTTCCACGTCGGCGAGTTCGACGTCGGTGTGCTCGCGGATGTACAACTCGGTCAGGTGCCGGGCCGGGATGATCTCGCCGTGGGCGGCGCGTACTTCCGGGTCGGAGTTGAAGGAGTCCCAGTACATACGGGATCCGGGAATCACACCCGGGGCCGCGACCGATATGGTGGTGATCGAGTCGCGGTACGTCTCCGCCAGGGAAAGCCAGTTGTCGACCTCGCTGCGCAGCAGTTCCTTCGTCGTGCCGGGCAGGCCCATGATTCCCGAGGCGTAGAGTTTGTAATCCAGTTTCCGCGCCAGCTCCAGCGCCTCGTACATCCGGTCCGGCCCTTTGTTGATGCCTTTGGAGTCTCCTTTGAGCAGCTTGGGGTCGAACGCCTCCAGCCCGACGTTCCAGGTGCGGATGAACCCCTTGCACAGCTCCGCCGACCGCAGGAACTCAAACACCAGCCCGTAGGCGAGCATGAATCGGTGGCCGCGCAGAACGGGAGAGGCGGCGCACGCCTGGGCCAACTCGTCCAGGTATCCGATCTCGCCCGACCACTGGTCCCGGGAGAAACCGAAGGTGGAGTCCCCGGCGGCGTACACGTTCGCGCCGAGTTCTCCGACCACCTGCTCCAGCACGGGCACGACGGCGGAGACTTTCGTGGTCTTGGGCGTGAGCCCTTGTATCGAGCAGTGTTTGCACCGTCGGCCGGGCCGCCTTCCCCAGGTGCAGCCGGCGTCCAGCGGCAGCGTGACCATGCGTTTCAGGTGGTAGTGCTGGGCGTACCAGATCTCGAACGCCTTGTCGTAATACCGCTCCAACTGCGGCTCGATCAACCGGTAGTCGGGCAGGAGGCGGCGGTCGATGGGGTACGAAGGGGCCGGCTGGCTGACCACCCCGCCGTGCCGCCGGTAGGCCAGGGAGGGCACCCGGGCCAGGTCGAGCTGCCCTTGCAGCGCGTACAGCAGTCCCATCATCGTGAAGGGGCCGTTGTTCCCGGTGCTGACGAAGTCCACCAGCCGGCTGCCGTACCGTCCCGTGAGTGTTTCGCGGTACAGGATCCCGGCGTGGTCGTTGCCGAACACCACGACCGCGCGTGGATTGACCCGCTTGATTTCGGCGGCGACGATGAAGGCCCACAGCGCGGTGGAGGTGTATACCGTGAGCGCCGCCACATCCGGGGGATCGGCCGCGATCGCCGCCCGTACCTCGGTCCATGAAACGTGGCTCAGGTCCATGTACCGCCAGTCGATGCCGGGGAAGCAGCGCTCCTGATAGGTGATCATCTCCACCAGCGCGGAATGCGGATAGACCGAACCCTCGTTGCTGTACCGGTCCTGGCCGCCGACCCCGGGAATCCGCGCCCCGCCGCCGGAGTGCCCGCCGCGGTGCGCCGAGGTCAGCCACCGTTCCCGGCCGGCGGACGCTCACGCCCGCACCACCTACCCGCGTCGGCGTACTGGCGGCCCTCTGGGGGGCGCGGCCTGGATGCGTACCCCGACGGGGAGCGGACGACCTCGCCGGGACGGCCGGAGGCCCGACGGACCGTGCCCGGCTGCACCCGGCCGTGCCTGGCTGCACCCGGCCGTGCCCGACTACGGGGCCAGGACGTCCAGTTCGGCCATCGCGCCGAGGGTGATCTCCCGGGTCAGTTGCTCGGCACGCCCGGCATCACCGGTACGTACGGCCTCGGCGACCTGGACGTGGAGGGTGACCGCCGCGGGGTCGGGGTCGGTGAACATGACGTGGTGGTGGGTGCGGCCGGTCAGGACGGCGGCCACCACGTCACCGAGGCGGGCGAACATCTCGTTGCCGGAGGCCGTCAGGATCACCCGGTGGAAGGCCGTGTCGTGGACGAGGTACGCCTCCAGTTGCTGGCCCCGTGAGGTGGCGACCATGCCCATCGCGTGCTCGGTGAGTTCGGCGCACTGGGCGGGGGTGGCGTGCCGGGCGGCGAGGCCGGCGGCGACCGGCTCGACGGCCGAGCGCAGCACGGTCAGGGAGCGGAGCTGGCGGGGGCGGTCGCGGCCGGCCAGCCGCCAGCCGATGACCCGCGGGTCGTAGACGTTCCACTCCTCGGTGGGGCGTACGGTCACGCCGACCCGGCGCCGCGAGGCGACCAGGTGCATGGACTCCAGGACCCGTATCGCCTCCCGGATGACCGTGCGGGAGACGTCGAAGCGCTGGGCGAGTTCGTCGGTGCGCAGGACGGTGCCGGGCGGGTACTCGCCGGCCGTGATCGCAGGGCCCAAGGACTCCAGTACGCGGGCGTGCAGCCCCTGGCCCCGGCCTTGCCCCTGATCCTGCCCCAGGTCTTGCCCCAAGTCTTGTCCCAGGTCTTGCCTCCGGCCCTGTCCCTGGCCCTGTTCTTCCATGGGCTCAGCCTACGGTCCTGGTCTCGGACGCATTAAGTATGACGTTTGCGTCACACGCCCTTGAATACGTCGTACCTAATGGGTTTCAGTGGAGGGCGCAGAGGTCAATGGAGACAGCGAGGTAATCGGGATGAGCACCCCCCACGTCATCGTCGTGATGGGCGTCGCCGGCACCGGCAAGACGACGATCGGTCCGCTGGTGGCCGCCGAGCTGGGTGTCCCGTACGCCGAGGGGGACGACTTCCACCCCGCGGCCAACATCGCCAAGATGTCGGCCGGCACCCCGCTGGACGACGCCGACCGCGGACCGTGGCTGGACGCCATCGGCGCCTGGGCCCGGGAGCGGGCCGGGCGCGGCGGAGTCGTCAGCAGCTCCGCGCTCAAGCGCGCCTACCGCGACCGGCTCCGGGCCGCCGCCCCGGACCTGGTCTTCCTCCACCTCACCGGCGACCGGGCGCTCATCGAGGCCCGGATGGCCGAGCGCAAGGGGCATTTCATGCCCACCGCCCTCCTGGACTCCCAGTTCGCCACCCTCGAACCGCTGGGGGAGGACGAGGCGGGCGTGGCCGTGGACGTGTCCGGGACGCCGGGGGAGATCACCGCCCGCGCCGTGGACGCGCTGCGGCGGCAGAGCGCCTGAAGGAGCCGAGCGCGTGCAGCGCGCCAAGCACGTCCAGCGCGTCAAGCACGTACAGCGTGTGCAGCGCGCGGGCGCGTAAGAAACGAACCAGCGAGCGACGGAGCCGCGGACGGCCGGGGACGGCCAGGACGCCCGTACGACGGATGATCCCCCACCACGGATGATCCCGTACGACGGACGGTCCCCTACGACCCCCCTACCGGCGGCGGAAGCCCGAGCGAGCGTCAGAAACAAGGGAACACGCCGTGACACATCTCAGCGTCGAGATGCTGGCAGCGGACGCGACCGGGCCCATCACCACGGCCGGTCACGCGCAGCTCGGCATCGCCGTCCTCGCGGGCATCGCCGCCATCGTCCTGCTCATCACCAAGTTCAAGCTGCACGCCTTCCTGTCCCTGATCGTCGGGTCACTGGTGCTGGGGGCGGTGGCCGGGGCCCCGCTGGACAAGGCCATCGCGAGCTTCACCGGCGGCCTGGGCGCCACCGTCTCCGGCACCGGTGTGCTGATCGCACTCGGTGCCGTCCTCGGGAAGCTGCTGGCCGACTCCGGCGGCGCCGACCAGATCGTGGACACGATCCTGGCCAGGGCGAATGGCCGCACGCTGCCCTGGGCCATGGTGCTGATCGCCGGCGTCGTCGGACTGCCGATCTTCTTCGAGGTGGGCATCGTCCTGCTGATCCCGGTCGTCCTGCTGGTCGCCCGGCGCGGCGGCTTCTCCCTGATGCGCATCGGAGTCCCGGCACTGGCGGGCCTGTCCGTCATGCACGGCCTCATCCCGCTGCACCCCGGCCCGCTGGCCGCCATCGACGCGGTCGGCGCGAACCTCGGCGTGACCCTGGCGCTCGGCGTGCTCGTCGCGATCCCGACCGCAATCCTCGCCGGTCCGGTCTTCTCGCGCTTCGCCGCCCGCTGGGTGGACGTCCACCCGCCGCAGAGCATGGTCCCCGAGCGCGCCACGCAGGACCTGGACCGGCGTCCCGGCTTCGGCGTCACCGTCGCCACCGTCCTGCTGCCGGTCGTCATGATGCTGGCCAAGGCCCTGGTCGACATCCTCGTCGACGACCCCAAGGACGTGACCCAGCGCGTCTTCGACGTGGTCGGCTCGCCGCTGATCGCGCTGCTCACCGCCGTCCTGGTGGCGATGTTCACGCTGGGCCGGGCGGCCGGCTTCACCAAGGGCCGTACCGCCACCACCGTGGAGAAGTCGCTCGGCCCGATCGCCGGCGTGCTGCTGATCGTCGGCGCCGGCGGCGGGTTCAAGCAGACGCTCGTGGACTGCGGTGTCGGCCGCATGATCCTGGAGGTCTCCCAGGGCTGGCACATCTCCGCGCTGCTGCTCGCCTGGCTGATCGCGGTCGCCATCCGGCTCGCGACCGGCTCGGCGACGGTGGCCACCATCTCCGCCGCCGGTCTGGTCGGTCCGCTCGCCGCCGACATGAGTACGACCCATGCCGCGCTGCTGGTCCTGGCCGTCGGAGCCGGTTCGCTGTTCTTCAGCCACGTCAACGACGCGGGCTTTTGGATGGTGAAGGAGTACTTCGGCATGAACGTCGGGCAGACGCTCAAGACGTGGTCGCTGATGGAGACCGTGATCTCGGTGGCCGGGATCGTGTGCGTGCTGCTGCTGTCCCTGGTGTTGTAGCCCGCTGTCCCCGCCCGTTCCGCGGTGCTCGCCCGTCCCCCGGCGCCTGCCCGTTCCCCGGTGCCCGCCCGTTCCCTGGTGCCCGGCCGCCGACGCGGCTCAGCCCGCGGGAATGAGCAGGACTGCGATGGCCGGGCCGAAGGCGCCGCCGAGCTGGTAGCAGAGGTTGAACAGGCCCAGTGCGGTGGGGCGCAGCCCGGCGTCGGCGGCGCCGGTGGCGTACCCGGACAGGGTGGCGTTGCCGCCGGTGGCCGTGAAGATCGCGATTGCCGCCGCGAGCAGGATCAGCGGGGCGGCGGGTGCCCAGACGGCGATGACCGGGGCCAGCACGCCCAGGGCGATCAGTACGGTCAGTACGGCGCGGCGGCTCATCCGGGGCGAGGCCGCCGCCAGCAGCCAGGAGAGCGCGGAACCGGTCAGCAGGGCGACGAGCTGGCCGGTGCCCAGGGCGGCGGTGGTCCAGTCCGTACGGCTCTGGATCAGCCGGGGCACCGTGTACAGCAGGGCGAAGTAGGACGTCGACAGGGCGCTGACGACCAGGGCCGAGCTGAGGAAGACCGGGTTGCGCACCAGCGGCAGCGGGACGAAGCCGTCGGGGCGGGTACGGGCGTGCGCGATGAGGGCCACGGCGGCCAGGACCGCGACGGCCGCACCCGGCAGCGGGTGGCGCGGGATGAACACCAGGGCGGTGGCCAGCGCCACCAGCAGGGCGGCGCCCCGGGCGTCGAAGCGGCCGGTGGCCGGGGCGGCGGGCCCGGCCGGGGTGGCCCGGGCGATGACGGGTACGGCCACCAGGGCCACCAGTGAGACCGACAGTGCCAGCCGCCAGGACGTCACCTCGCCGAGGAAGGATCCCAGGAGCGGCCCGACCGCGCCGAGCATGCCGAACCCGGCGGTGATGACACCCATCCGGCGCGCCGAGCCGGCCAGGCTCATGGCGATGGTGACCAGGCCCGCGCCGCCCACGGCCTGGGCGGCCCGGCCCACCAGGGCCAGCGGCAGCCAGGGGGCCAGCGCGATCAGCAGCGTGCCGGCGGCGACCAGGGCCGTGGCCGCCCGCAGGGTGCTGTGGATGCCGCGCCGGCGCAGCAGCCCGGCCATCAGCGGGGTGCCGACGGCCGTCGCCCAGCCGAAGGCGGTGACCAGCCAGCTCGCCGTCGCGGTGCCGGTGTTCAGTGAGCGCGCGATCTCGGGCAGCAGCAGCACCGTGGCGTTGGCGCCGGCGGCGAGGGGGGTGGCCAGCAGTGCCAGCCACAGGACCGGGACCTGGCGGTGCGGACGCCGGGGTGCCGGGGTGCTGGTGGGCGGCCGGCCGGTGGGGGACGTACCGACGGCGGACGTACGGACTGCGGGTGGCGGGGCGGCTTCACTGGGCTGGGACATCACGGTCTCGTCTCCGTGGGGCGGTGCGGTGGCGGGCGGGCGCCGGTGGTGGCGGTGCTGGTGGCGGCGGTGCCGGTGGTAGTGGGGCCGGTGGTGGCGGTGGTGTCAGGGATGGTGTCGGCGGCCCGTCACAGGGTCGTGAAGACGTCCTCGTACGCCAGCCGCGGGCTGCGCGGGAACCAGGGGTCCACGCCCGGCTTGCCGATGTTGACGACCATCAGCGGGAAGTGGTCGTCGTCCAGGAACTCCTTGCGTACGCCCGGGACGTCGAATCCGGTCATCGGGCCCGCGGCCAGCCCGGCGGCGCGGACACCGAGGATGAAGTAGGCGCACTGGAGTGCGGCGTTGAGGTACGCGGACTCCTCGCGCCCCGCGCGGTCGGCGAAGTAGACGTCCTTGGCCTGCGGGAAGTGCGGCATGAGGGCCGGCAGTTCCTCCTGGAACTCGAAGTCGGCGGCGAGGACCGCGGTCAGCGGCGCGGTGGCGGTCTTGGGCCGGTTGCCCTCGTCCATCAGGTCGACCAGCTTTTCGCGGGCCTCGGCGGAGCGCAGCAGGACGATGCGCAGCGGGCACTGGTTGTAGGCGGTGGGCCCGTACTTGATCAGTTCGTGGACGGCCCGCATCTGCTCGTCCGTCACCGGCTCGGTGGAGAAGGTGTTGGCCGTACGGGCCTCGCGGAAGAGGAGGTCCTGGGCGGCGGGGGAGAGGGCGAGAAGGTCGGTGGACATGGGGGCTCCTGTAGGTCGGCGTTGATAATCTCAACGTTGAAATAAAAGCACCAAGATCTTCTCAACGTCAACTCTCTTAACGTTGAGAAGATCAGCGATGAAGGATGATGAAGGATGATGGGGGTCGAAGAGGGTTGCCGATGAGCACGAGAGACGAAGAGGCGGGCGGAACATGAGCGACGCGGTGGACGAGATCATCGGTCTGTGGACCAGGGAGCGCCCGGACCTGGCGGACATGCTGTGGCCGATCGAGGTCCTGGCCAGGGTCCAGCGGATCAGCCGGGTGCTGGAGCGGGACTGGAAGGCGTTCGCCGCTCAGTACGGCCTCGAACTGGGTGAACTGGACGTACTGACCACGCTCAAGCGGTCCGGCCCCCGTACGCGCTGACCGCGGGCGCCTTCCGCCGCGCCTCGATGGTGACCTCCGGCGCCATCACCAACCGCGTCGACCGCATGGAGGCGAAGGGGCTGGTCGAACGAGTGCGGGACGGCGCCGACCGGCGCACCGTCAAGATCCGCATCACCGAGCAGGGCCACAAGGTCACCGACGACTACCTGGCCGCGCACCTAGCCAACGAGGCGCGGTTCCTGGAGGCGCTGGACCGGGAGGAGTGCGACCGCATCGCCCAGGGGCTGCGCACCCTGCTCGAAGCGCACGGCGACACCTCGCTGGCCTGAGGGCTCGGACGGCCCGGGGCCCGGGTGGCGCCCCCAGGTCTGCGTGGTCCTGTGCCCGTACGGCCCGTACGGCGTAAGGCCCGTGGTGCGGGCGGGAACTCCCCGCCCGCACCACGGGCCTTCATGGGTGACCGGTCGCCGTCTTCTGCGCGGCCGGCCGGAGTGGCGATGCGGGCGCCTACCCCAGGCCCACCGCGCGCAGGGCGGCGGGCAGCCGGCCGGCGTCCTCGCCGGCGAAGGCCAGATAGCCGTCCGGCCGTACGAGGAAGACGCCCTTGCCGTACGCGAGTTGGGCGTGCCCGTCGGTGTCGAGCAGGTCGGGGTCGGGGCCGTCGACCCGGTACGTACGGATCAGGCCGGCCAGGTCCGCGCCGAGCGGCGGCACTTCGGCGTCCCCGATGACCAGCAGCGTGAAGTGCGGGCCGCGGTAGGCGTCGAAGAGGCGGAACGGACTGCCGTCGGGGTGGCGCAGGGCGCGTCGGGCGCGCGGTCGCCCGCCCGCAGCGCGTCCTGGGGCAAGGAGGTGCGGACCTCGGTGGTCAGCGGGCTGTCGCGGTAGCCGATGCCGAGCTGGTGGAGGTCCCGGCCGCGGCGCAGCGTGCCCGAGCGCTGCAGCCGGGAGCTGGTGGCAAGGATGTCCTCGGCGATGGGCCGGCGCTCGGTCTCGTAGGTGTCCAGCAGCGCGTCCGGCGCGCCGTGCCGCAGCACCAGGTCCAGCTTCCAGCCGAGGTTGTAGGCGTCCTGGACGCTGGTGTTCATGCCCTGGCCGCCTGCGGGGGAGTGGACGTGGGCCGCGTCGCCCGCCAGGAAGACCCGGCCGGTGCGGAAGCTGCCCGCCAGCGCGGCGCGCGGGCTGAACACCGAGGACCAGTGCATCTCGCGGACCTGGCCGGCGTCCAGGTGGGTGCGGGCGGCGATCGTCTCGCGGACGGCTTCCAGGGTGGGTTCGGGGGCCGCATCGAGGCTCTCGAAGACGGCGATGGTCTGGAAGAGATCGGTCTTGGAGACCGGCAGGATCGCCATGAAGTGGTTGGGTGTCTCGCCCCAGCGGTGCCAGTGCTGCCGGTCCAGGCCGTCGATGCGGACGTCGGCGACCATCGCGGCGCCCTCGGACACCGCCTCGCCGGCCATCTCGACGCCGAGCGCCTTGCGTACGGTGCTGCGCCCGCCGTCGGCCGCGACCAGGTAGCCGGCGCGTACGGTCCGGGTGCCGCCACCGGGGAGTGCGAGGTGGGCCCGTACGCCCTCCTCGTCCTGGTCGAAGCCGGTCAGTTCGGTGTTGAAGGCGACCGTGCCGCCCAGCTCCGCCAACCGGCCGTACAGAATCTCCTGTTGGCGCCACTGCGGCACCATCAGCGGGCTGGAGTACGGGACGGACGGGGTCGGCTCGACCTGCTCGACCATCTGGGACTCGCCGACCATCCGGCCGTCGTCCCATATGGCGAGCTTCGGGAACGGGTCGCTGGCCGCCCGTATCGCCTCCAGCACGCCGAGGTCGTCGAGGACCTCCAGGGTGCGCGGCTGGATGCCCGAACCGCGGGTTCCGGGGGAGAGGTGTTGCTGCCGCTCGACGATCAGGGCGCGGATGCCGCGGCGGGCGAGGTCGACTCCCAGCGCCAGGCCGGTCGGTCCGGCCCCGGCGATCAGGACGTCGACGTCCTGGGGGAGGGCAGCGTGAGTGGTGTCCTTAACGTTGTTAAGTTCCATGGCCACGAGCCTGCCCTTAACGGTGTTAAATTGTCAATATGGCAACGCGACTGAACCGGGCCCAGGTGGTGGAGACCGCACTGCGGCTGCTGAACGAGGTGGGCCCCGAAGGGCTCACGCTGCGCCGTATCGCCAAGGAGCTGAACGTCCAGGCCCCCGCCCTGTACTGGCACTTCAAGAACAAGCAGGAGCTCCAGGACGAGATGGCCACCCAGATGTACCGGCAGATGACCGGTCCGTTCCTGGGCCGGTCCGGCTCCTTCGGCGAGGGCGACTGGGAACAGGGGCTCCTGACCGCCTGCCGGCTGATCCGCCACACCCTCCTCGGCTACCGGGAGGGCGCCAAGGTCTTCGGCGGTACCCGGCTGGCCCGCGACGCCTCGCACGAGCCGCTGGAACGGCTGCTGGAGAGCATGGTGGCGGCCGGGTTCACGCTCCGCCAGGCCGCACGGACCTGGGCCGTCGCGTACGACTACACGATCGGCTTCGTGGTGGAGGAGCAGTCCGTGTACCCGGTGCCGGGCGAGCGGGACCCGGCGTACGACCAGGGAGACCGGGAGCGGCGCATCGGGGCCGAGTTCCCGCTCAGCGTGGCGGCCGGCGAGATCCTGTTCGACGGCTTCGACGAGGGCTTCGAGGAGGGGCTGCGGATCGTGCTCGCGGGCGCCCGGGCCGTGCTGCGGCCGGGCGGATGAGCTCCGGGCCCGGCCCCGGCCTCGGCCCGTCGGCTCAGCGGCGGCGCGGCGCCGGGTCGACGGCGCGTTTCAGTACGGGCGTGAGCGGGCGCTCCACCCAGCGGTGCAGCACCCACGCCAGCAGTAGCATCGCGGCGCAGGTGAGCGGGAGCGTGGCGTACGCGGGCAGGCGCAGACCGGTGTGCAGGCCGCGTATGACGACCCAGCCCAGGTGCTCGTGGACGAGGTAGAAGGGATAGGTCAGGGCGCCCGCGACGGTCAGCCACCGCCAGTTGGCCCACCGTAGCTTGCCCAGAGCCACCGCGCCCACCAGCAGGTATCCCAGCGTCACCACGGCGATGATGCCGAGCGAGGAGCGCTGGGAGAAGGCGCCCGGCGAGGGCGGGTGCCACAGTGCGGCGACCGCCTCGTGCTGTCCGATCAGCCAGCTCACCGCGACGATCGCCCAGGCCACCGGGTCCCGGCCGCCGAAGCGGTGCAGCAGGTAGAAGCCGATGCCGCCGATGAAGAACGGCGCGTGCTGCGGCATCAGGATGATGTCCAGGGCCGGTACGTGGGTGGCTCGGGCGACGGCCGCCGCCAGGGTCCAGCCCGCGCAGAAGACGACGACGCGGTGGCGGGTCGCCCCCGGCAGGATCACCAGGAGCGCGAAGAGCGCGTAGAACCGCATCTCCGCCCACAGCGTCCAGCACACCCCCAGCACCCTCTTGGCGCCCAGCGGCTGCTGGAGCATGGTCAGGTTGGTCAGCACCTCGCTGGGGCTCAGCGCCTTGTACGCGACCCAGGGCAGCGCGAACACCGCCGTGACCAGGAGGATCGCCACCCAGTAGGCCGGGTACAGACGTGCGACGCGGGAGGCGGTGAACGAGCGGAGCGAGCGCCCCCAGCCGCTCATGCAGATGACGAAGCCGCTGATGACGAAGAAGATCTGCACGCCCAGACAGCCGTACGCGAACAGGCCCGAGGCGGTGGGGAACTGCTGGGCCGGCGAGCTGCCCCAGGCCGCGGTGACCTCACCGCCCCGGCCGCCGTAGTGGTAGAGGGCGACCATGAGCGCGGCGAGCAGCCGCAGGCCGTCCAGGGCCCGCAGCCGTGGTACGCCGCCCGGCCGGCCGGAGGCGCCAGAGGTCGCGGACCGTGCCGTACGGGACCGCTCGCGCGGCGGGGCCGGAGCCTGGGCCGGGACGTGAGGTACGACCGCCGGGGCCGGAGCCGGAGCCTGGGCCGGGACGTGGGGTACGACCGGCGGGGCCGTGACGGGGGCCGGGGCCGGAGCGGGCGCCCGGCCCTCCGGTATGCCGGCGGCCGGAGTCTGCGCGCTCATCCGGCCGCGGCCCGCTTCTTCAGGCGCCGCTGTACGGCCCGGGCGCGCCGGGCGACCCGGCGCACGGCCGCGTTGCGCGGGATGAAGGAGAACTGGACGGGGACGGCGCCGGGCAGCGCCAGCGCGGTCAGCCGGCGGCGTTTGAAGTAGCGGCGGGTGTGGTCGTTCAGATGCCGGGCGAGATAGCGCTCGGCGGCGGGGCGCAAGGAGGCGTAGATCTGGTGCTGCATGGCGTAACCGACGGCGGTGACCAGGCCGTTGATGTCCTCGCAGGGCGGCTTGGGCGGCCCGGCCTGCCCGGCTTCCAGGTCGGGCAGCAGCGCGTCGGCGATCGTGACGGGCACCCGGTTGCTGTTCTGGTACGGGGTCAGCCGCTCCAGCAGCAGCCCCGTACCCACCCGTGCGGCCGGCAGGCCGTAGAAGGCGGTGGCCGTCAGCAGCGCGGTGGAGAAGCAGCCCACGACCAGCGCCGGGCGCATCCGCTCGTACAGCACCTCGGCCAGCACCGGCTCGTCCAGGACGGTCAGGGTGGCGCCGAGCCGCTCGGCCTCCTGCTCCAGCAGGCGGGACCAGCGGGCCGGCGCGGAGGGGTGGGGCTTGAAGACCACCTCGCGGTGCCCGTGCCGTACGGCCCCGCGCACCATCCGTACGTGCAGCTCCTCCTCTTCCTGCGGAGTGAGGATGTTCAGCGCCGACAGGTACTGCCCCAACAGCAGTGCGCCGCCCTCGGGAACGTCCAACGCGGGCGCGGCGTCGGTGAGTTCGGACAGCACCTTCGTGAACGCGTCGGTCGGTACGGTCTGTGCCGGGACCCCGAACTCCGTCAGGAGCAGCGGTCGCAGGCCCGGTACCAGGTCCAGGTGCAGCAGCCGGCTCACCCGGGTGCCGACGAGCGGACCGAGCTTGTTGCGGGTGGGGCCGTAGCTCATCAGGCCGTCGGCGTAGACCTCCACGGGCGCGCCGGGGAAGAGCTGGACGAGCGCCAGTGCCGGGCTGACCTGGATCGACTCCACGACCAGCGTGACCTCGTCCTCGCCCAGCCCCCACAGCAGGCGCAGATACCGTTCCCACAGCGGGACGTCGTCCGCGCGCGGGGACCAGCCGCCGGGGTGGAAGGGGCGGATGGTCTCGTTCCACGACAGCACCGCGTCGAAACGCTCACGCAGCCGCTCGAAGCCGGGCATGCCATCCAGGGCCGGGGTGGTCTCCGGGGTCGCCGCGTTGTTGGCGACCAGCAGTAGCCGGCGGCCGGCCGGTTCGAAGACCTCGGCGTCCAGCGCGGCGGCCAGGGTGGCCGCGCCGTACAGGGTGGAGGTGAGGAAGATCTGCGTACGGGAGCGGTGCCGTACGGCCTTCTCGGGAGCGGGAGCGGGAGCGGGTGCGGGGGCAGGGACGGGCATCAGGCCGCCACCTCACCGGGGACGGGGCGCCGGCGCAGCCGCCGCAGCCGGGACGCACGCTGCATGTCCATCGAATCCAGGGCTTCCTTCAGTACGTCCTGCGGCATGCGCCGCAGCGCGGCGGCGCTCATCGTGCGCAATTGGCGGGCGACCTGCGGTTCGAACCGTTCGATCGAACCCAGGTGGTGGGAAATGATGGCGCAATAAGTCCGTACGGCTTTCGGCAGCAGCCTGGCCGCGTCCCGGTCCTTCGCCGTTTCCTGGACGACCTGGTCGAAAGCGCGAATGAAATCGAGCTGCCGGACATCGCCGATCTGGGTCAGGGAAGAGGCGACGCCGCGCCGGTAGAAGACACCGAGCAGCCCGACCACCGCCATGGAGGACGCCTCGCGGTGCAGCCGCCAGATCCACGGGCGGTCCTCCGCGGTCCGCAGTCCGTCCCGGAACCGCAGCACCCCATCGTCCAGCAGCCGGCGGTGGTAGATGCCGGCCCAGGCGTACGCGTAGTCGACCGACGTCGAGCGGTCGGCGGGCAGGATCAGCTCGCGCGGGTCCATGACGACACCGCGCCGCCCGTGCGGGACACGGTGCACCGTACGGGCCCGCGCGGTGCACTGCACATGATCGGTGCGGAGGAAGTCGCAGCCCAACTCCTCGATGGCGGCGAGTAGTTCAGTCAGATAGCCGGGCGCGAGCCAGTCGTCACCGTCCAGGAAGGTGAGGTACTCGCCGCGGGCCGCCGCCAGCCCGGTGTTGCGGGCGGTGGCCAGGCCGCCGTTGCGCTCGTGGCGCAGCACCCGGGCGCCCGGCAGCTCGCGTTCGGCCCGCTCCAGGATCCGCGGGGTCTCATCGCGCGAGCAGTCGTCGACGAGCAGGAATTCGAAGTCCTCGCGGGCATTGGCCGCCAGGCTCCGCAGGGTGTCGGGCGCGTATGTCTGCACGTTGTAGAACGGCACGATGACGGAGAGCTTGACCACCCGCGTGACGTTAGGCGGCGGCCCGGCATTCGGCTTTACGGTATGCGGTCCCCGGAGTGAACGAAGCGCGGCAAAACGGTGAACCGGGCTTTCCCGCCCCGCCTCCCGCCTGCTTCCCGCCGCGCGTCGGCGCGCTGTTCACCCTTTGTTGCGGCCGAGTTGGTCCGCCAATCGGAATGCCTTCCTACCGTCTTCGTCGTGCCCACTCGTACCACTTCCCCGACGCGTGTCGCCGTGCTCGCCGATTCGGACACCCGATGGAAATGGGGCGCCATGACCGCGTACCGCATCCAGCCGGACATCCGACTGGACGGATATCTGCTGCGTGGCCGCGCCACTCCCACGGTCCGCCAGCTCCAGGAGGTCGGTGCCCGCGCGCGGTCGCTGCGGGAGATCCGGGGCGTGGACTTCGTCCGTATGGTCGACCGCGCGGCGTACGACGTGGTGGTGCTGGCCTGCGTGGGCGGCGCCGTACAGGCCGTGCTGCACGGTCTGGCGCGCGCCTGGGACGGCGCCGCCCGCCGCCCCGTCGTCGTCACCGGCTATGTCGGCGTCGTCTACGAGAAGCTGGCGGACGGGCTGCTGCTGCGGCACGGCGCGGATGTCGTCCTGGCCAACTCCCGGCACGACGCGGAGCGCTTCCGCGCCGTGTACCGGGGGGTGGGGGCGGACCACCACAGCGTCGCCGAGTGCGCGCTGCCCTTCCTCGGTGGTGCGCCCTACGAGCGCGAACACGACCCGTACACCGTGGTGTTCGCCGCCCAGCCCTCCGTCCCGGAGCGCCGCGAGGACCGGATGTACCTGCTGCGCAGGGCCGTCGGACACGCCCGCCGGCACCCCGGGCGGCAGGTGCTGGTCAAGCTGCGCAGCAAGCCGGGCGAGCACACCACGCACATCGAGGAACTCCCGTACCAGAAGCTGGTCGGCAGGCTCCCCGGCGGGCTGCCCGCCAACTGCCGCCTGGTGTACGGGAACATGGGCGAGGTCCTGGACCGCACCGACCTGCTGGTGACGGTCAGCTCCACCGCCGCACTGGAGTCCCTGCACCGCGGCATCCCCACCGCCGTCCTCACCGACCTGGGCATCCGCGAAGCCCTGGGCAACCACCACTTCCTGGGTTCCGGCTGCCTGGCCTCCTGGGACGAGCTGGACGCCGGACACCGGCCCGAGCCGGACCCCGCGTGGCTGGCCGGCCAGGGCGTCGCGGTCCGCGACCCGGCGGCCGGGCCCGGCCAGGACACCTACGACCGGGCCTTCGACGCCGTACGGGAGAAGGTCACCGCGCTGTGCGAGGCCGGACAACTGCCGCCGCTCGCCCCGTACTACACACCGCGCACCGCCCCGGGCTACCTGCCCGGCATCCTCGCCCGGTACGGCCTGGACCCGCGGGGGGAGCCGCTGCCCGGCCAGGCCCTGCGGGAGGACGAGGGTCGGGGCGCGGGCGCCGGCGGGCTGCGGCGGGTGGCCCGCGAGACGGTGCGGGAGGCCGCGCGGGGGCGTACCGGCACGGCGTCCAGCGCGTGGCGCCCGCCATCCGCCGCTGGGGGGAACTGTGAGCGGTCCGCCCGGCCGGGGCACCGGAGCCAGCCCCGCCGACACCACCTTCGCCGTCCGTCCCCGGAGCCCGTACGGCCCCCGGAAGGAGACCTCCATGCCGCCGACCGCGCCCGCGAGCACGACCGGGAGCACGACTGCGGGCACAACCGCGGGCACAACTGCGGGCACGACCGCGACCGCGCCCGCGAGCACGCCGCCGCCGTCCGTACGGCCCGCCGTCGTGGCCGTCGTGCCCGCCCGCGGCGGCTCCAAGGGCGTGCCCGCCAAGAACCTGGCCCCCGTCGGGGGAGTGCCGCTGATCGCCCGCGCCGTACGGGAGTGCCGTGCCGCGCGCCTGGTCACCGATGTCGTGGTCTCCACCGACGACGACGGGATAGCGGCGGTGGCCCGGGGCGCCGGGGCGGTGATCGTACGGCGTCCCGGCGACCTCTCCGGCGACACCGCCACCAGCGAGGACGCGGTGCTGCACGCCATGGAGGTCTACGAGCGCGAGCACGGCGCCCGGGTGGTCGCGGTCCTGCTGGTGCAGTGCACCAGCCCCTTCCTGACCAGCGAGGACATCGACGCGGTGGCCGCCGCGGTGGTGACGGGCGGCGCGGACAGCGCGCTGACCGTCGCCCCCTTCCACGGCTTCGTGTGGCGCGACGCGGCGGACGACGCGGACACCGGGCCGGCCGGCGGGACGGCCTCGGGGACAGGCGCGGGGACGGGCGCGGCGGTCGCCGGGACCGGCGCCACCGCGACCCTGGCCACGGCCCCGGGCGGGTACGGCGTCAACCACGACAAGTCCTTCCGCCCGCGCCGCCAGGACCGGCCGCAGGACCTCCTGGAGACCGGTGCCGCCTACGCCATGGAGGCGCACGGCTTCCGCGCCGCCCGCCACCGCTTCTTCGGCCGTACGGAACCCGTACGCACCGACCCCGCGCGGGTGCTGGAGATCGACGACCCGCACGACCTGGCGCGCGCCCGTGCGCTGGCGCCCCTCCTGGACGCCGCGCGCCCCGGCGCACTGCCGGCCCGCGCGGACGTCGACGCGGTCGTCCTGGACTTCGACGGCACCCAGACCGACGACCGGGTACTGATCGACTCCGACGGACGGGAGATGGTCGCCGTGCACCGCGGCGACGGGCTGGGCATCGCGGCCCTGCGCGCCGCGGGCCTGAAGCTGCTGGTCCTGTCCACCGAACGGAACCCGGTCGTCGCCGCGCGGGCCCGCAAGCTGCGGCTGCCCGTACTCCACGGCGTCGACCGCAAGGACCTCGCGCTCAAGCAGTGGTGCGAGGAGGAGGGCATCGCGCCCGAGCGGGTGCTCTATGTCGGCAACGACGTCAACGACCTGCCGTGCTTCGCGCTGGCCGGCTGGCCGGTCGCGGTCGCCGGCGCGCACGACGTGGTGCGCGGCGCCGCCCGCGCCGTCACCACCAGGGCCGGAGGGGACGGCGCGATCCGCGAGATCGCCGCCTGGCTCCTCGGCCCGTCCTTGTGAATCCGATGCGCAACCCACCGAGAAGGACTTCTCCGATGACCAGCAACTCCCGCCTCCGCACCCTCGGCGACCGGACCGTCGGCCCCGGCCGGCCCGTCTACATCACCGGTGAGATCGGCATCAACCACAACGGTGAACTGGAGAACGCCTTCGCGCTGATCGACGCCGCCGCCGACGCCGGCTGTGACGCCGTGAAGTTCCAAAAGCGCACCCCTGAGATCTGCACCCCGCGTGACCAGTGGGACATCGAGCGCGACACCCCCTGGGGCCGGATGACCTACATCGACTACCGCCACCGCGTGGAGTTCGACGAGGACGGCTACCGCGCCATCGACGAGTACTGCCACAAGCGCGGCATCGCCTGGTTCGCCTCGCCCTGGGACGTGGAGTCCGTCGCCTTCCTGGAGGGCTTCGACGTCCCGCGTACAAGGTGGCCTCCGCCTCGCTGACCGACGACGAGCTGCTGCGCGCCATGCGCGCCACCGGCCGTACCGTCATCCTGTCCACCGGCATGTCCACCCCCAAGCAGATCCGGCACGCCGTCGAGGTCCTGGGCAGCGACAACATCCTGCTGTGCCACGCCACTTCGACCTACCCGGCCAAGGCCCGGGAACTGAACCTGCGCATGATCCACACCCTCCAGGCCGAGTACCCCAACGTCCCGATCGGCTACAGCGGCCACGAGACGGGCCTGCAGACCACCCTCGCCGCGGTCGCCCTGGGCGCCGTCTTCGTCGAGCGGCACATCACCCTGGACCGCGCCATGTGGGGCTCCGACCAGGCCGCCTCCGTCGAGCCCGGTGGTCTGACCCGTCTGGTCCGCGACATCCGCACCATCGAGGAGTCCCTCGGTGACGGGGTGAAGAAGGTGTACGAGAGCGAGCTGGGTCCGATGAAGAAGCTGCGCCGGGTCGCGGGCGTGGTGGCGGAGGCCGAGGCGCGGGCCGGGGCGGGAGCGCGGACGCGGTCCGGGGGCGGTACGGCGGCCGGGTCCGGTACGGAGGCAGGGGCCGACCGCGAGCCGGTCTCGGTCTGACGGCCCGGCGGAGGGGACGTACACCGTGAGCTCATCAGAGGGGGCCGCGAGCCCGCCCCAGGAGCCGGCCGGACCGTGTGCCGGGCCGCTCCTGGGGGTGCCGCGGCAGCGCGAGGACCCGGCGGCGGCCCCGCGCCGTACCCCCGGACCCGGCTCCGGTACCGCGGCCGGGGCACCGCCCGGCCCTGGGACGCCGACCGGTCCCGGATCCGGCCCGGAGCATGACGCCGGCCGCGACGCCGCATCCCACCCCGGTTCCGGCCCTCGCCCCGGCCCGGACCCCGGCTCCGGAACCGACTCCGCCCCCGGCCCGGACCCCGGCCCCGGCGTGGAGTGCGACACGCTGGCGTTCGTCGAGAGCCCGGTCCAGCTCCTGAACGTCCTGGAATGGGCCCACGCCGAGCAGGCCGCCGCGGTCACCGTCGTCGTCCTCTCGCCGCAGGACCCCATGACCCGCGGCCAACTGCGCCGGATGGCCGAACTCGCGCGCGAAGAAGGCTTTTCCGTGCGATGGGAGGAGGCGCGCGGCGGGGCGGGCGCGCCGCTGCGCACCATCGGGGGACTGGCCCCCCGGCTGCGGCGCACCCGGCGCGTCGTCATCGGCGATCCCTTCTCGCGGTACGTACAGCTCCTGCTGACCCTCACCCGGGCCCGGGACCTGGTCGTCGTCGACGACGGCACCGCGACCATGGAGTTCGTCGCCCAACTGGCCAGGGGCGAGCGGCTGGTGCGCTGGCACCGCAACGGGGGTGGGGGCGGGGCGCGCGACCTGCTCTTCGCGCCCTTCTCGGCGACCGCGCGCCGCAGGCTCACGCCCGCGCGCGAAGGCGGCTCACGGACCGTCGGCCTCTTCAGTTCCATGCCCGTCCAGGCACTGCCCGGGGTCCGCGTGACCCGTAACGAATTCGCCTGGACCCGCCGCCGCTTCGGCCCGCCCCGGCTGACCCGCGGCACCGACATCGTCGGAACCTCGCTGGTGGAGACCGGCGTGGTGGACCCGGACCGCTATCTGGACGCGGTGCGCTCGCTGGCCCGTACGCACGGCGCCACCCGCTACTTCGCCCACCGCCGCGAGAGCGTACACAAACTGCACCGGCTGGCCACGGAAACCGGCCTGGAGGTGGTACGTCCCGACCTGCCCCTCGAACTCATCGCCCGACGCGGCCCCGTCGGGCGCCTGGTCCTCAGTTTTCCCTCCACGGTCGTCCACACCCTGCCGCTGGCGCTCGTCGGCACCGGGGTCAGGGTCGCGGTCTGCGATGTCGACCCCGGCTGGCTGACCAGCAAGGCGTCGCCGCGCGCGCAGGGATTCCTGTCGGGGGTCACGGACACCGCCCGGGACGTGCACCGACTTTCGTTCGACGCACCGATGACCGCAGGGTGAACCTGAAAATCTACCCCCGTGATGACTCACTCATGCGCCGGGCGGCCTAGATCCCCTTCCCCTATCGGGCTGAACTTTTGTTGATCGAGGGACAGTTGCCCCACCCGGCCCCGTAACCTTCAACGGGTGAACCATTTGATGTCCTGTAACTCCGCAGTCGATGACACATCCGCCGGGGAGGACGCCGGCGGTGATCTGCCCGGCACGCTGCCGCCGGAGCTGCGTGCCGAACTCATCGCCTTCCGCCGCGACTTGCACATGCACCCGGAACTGGGCATGCGGGAGTTCCGTACGACCGCCGCCCTCAAGGCACGACTGGAGCGGGCGGGCCTGACGCCCCGCGTCCTGGACACCGGCACCGGGCTGATCTGCGACATCGGCACCGGCTCCGCACCCGGATCCCGTTCCGGGGCCGCCGCCTGGTCCCACGGCCATCCCGTACGCAACCCCGGCCCCCTCACCGGCCCCGGTACCGACACCGGCCCCAGTGCCGCCACCGGCTCCGACAGCGACCCCGTCCCGCTGCTCGCGCTGCGCGGAGACATCGACGCGCTCCCCATCCCGGACACCAAGACCGTCCCCTACCGCTCCACGATCCCCGACCGCGCGCACGCCTGCGGCCACGACGTCCACACCACCGTCGTGCTCGGCGCCGGTCTGCTGCTGGCCGAACTGGCCCGCGAAGGCCGGCTGCCCCGCCCCGTACGGCTGATCTTCCAGCCCGCCGAGGAGATCATGCCGGGCGGCGCCACCGACGCCATCGAGTCCGGGGTCCTGGAGGGCGTCGGACAGATCCTCGCCGTGCACTGCGACCCGCGGGTGGAGGTCGGCCGGATCGGGCTGCGTACGGGAGCGATCACCTCGGCCTGCGACCGGCTGGAGGTCCAGCTCGACGGGCCCGGGGGCCACACCGCCCGTCCGCACCTGACCACCGACATGGTCACCGCCGCCGCCCGGGTGGCCGTGGACGCCCCGGCCCTGCTGGCGCGCCGGGTGGACGCCCGGGCCGGCCTGGCCCTGACCTGGGGCCGGCTACAGGCCGGACACGCCTGCAACGTGATCCCGCAGCGCGCCGAACTCGCCGGGACGGTCCGCTGTCTGGATCTTGCCGCCTGGCACCACGCACCCGATCTCGTGCACGCCGTGATCGATGAGATCGCCACCCTGTACGGCGCGAAGTCGCAGATCAACTACGTACGGGGCGTGCCGCCGGTGGTCAACGAGGCGGGCTGCGCCCAGTTGCTCCACGACGCCATGGCGGCCCGCCGCGGCCCCCGCTCGGTCGAGGACACCGAGCAGTCACTCGGCGGCGAGGACTACTCCTGGTACCTGGAGCACGTCCCCGGCGCGATGGCACGGCTCGGTGTGCGCCCCGTCGGCGATACCGCCCGGCATGATCTGCATCGTGGTGATTTCGACGTGGATGAGCGAGCTATTCAGGTAGGGGTGGAGCTGTTCACGGCTGCTGCCCTACTTGATCGCAACCGTCCGTAAGAGACCGGTCAAGGGCCGTTCGCGACAATCCGATAACGGCTTCGGACGATCGGTTTAACTCCCTTCTACGCGCGTTACGATGCCGCCGAACCAGCGCCAATGGTGGCGCTACGAGTCGAAGGGATCCCTCGTGCGCCGGGTATCCAAGATCGCTGCTGCGGGTATAGCCACCGTGGCTCTCACCGCTTCCCTCACCGCTTGTGGCAAGTCCTCCACGGAGTCCTCCAGCGGCAACAAGAAGAAGGGCGTCGGCCTCGCGTTCGACGTCGGCGGCCGGGACGACCACTCCTTCAACGAGGCCGCGGCCCGTGGTGTCGAAAAGGCCGACAAGGAGCTCGGCCTCCAGAGCAAGCAGATGACCGCCAAGAACGGTGAGACCGAGGCCGAGCGCGAACAGCGTCTGTCCTCCCTGGCCCGGGCGGGCTACAACCCCGTCATCGGCGTTGGTTTCAAGTACGGCCCCTCCATCAACAAGGTCGCCAAGGACTTCCCCAACACGACCTTCGGCGTGGTGGACTCCCCCTCCCAGGCCAAGAACGTCTACGGCATGCAGTTCGCCGAGCACGAGGGCTCCTACCTCGCCGGTGTCGCCGCCGCCCTGAAGAGCAAGTCCCACAAGGTCGGCTTCATCGGCGGTGTGAACAACGCCCTGATCCAGAAGTTCCAGGCCGGCTTCGAACAAGGTGTAGCGGACACCGACCCGAAGGCCAAGATCACTTCGCAGTACCTGTACGCCAACGACGACAAGGGCTTCAACGACCCGGCCGCCGCCAAGGGCAAGGCCAAGGGCATGCTCGACGACGGCATCGACGTGATCTACACCGCCGCCGGCCAGTCCGGCAACGGCGCGATCGAGATGGTCGCGGGCAAGGGCGGCAACTGGGCCATCGGCGTGGACTCCGACCAGTTCGAGCAGCCGGGCCTGGCCAAGTACAAGGCGTCCATCCTCACCTCGGTGATGAAGAACGTGGACGTGGCCGTCTTCGACCTGGTCAAGAGCGTCACGGACAAGAAGCCGATGACCGGCAACAAGACCTACACGCTCAAGGACAACGGCGTGCGCCTGTCCACCTCGGGCGGCTTCATCGCCGACATCCAGGACAAGATCGAAGCGGCCAAGAAGAAGATCGTCGAGGGCAAGGTCACGGTCAAGGAGACCCCGGCCAAGAAGTAAGGCCCTTTTGGACCCGGCGGGCGGCCACGGCTGCCCGCCGGACCCCTGTGCCGGAGCCGTCCGGTGGCGCGCACGACTTTTCCGCGGCGCACACCGAAGCGGCCCGGCATCTTTCGGGCCCAACGCTACGCGCGTAGCGTGGTGTTGAGGCGATATGGCGTTATTGTCGTCGTCGCTTCCCCGCCCGTCCCTCCTTACCACTCCCTGTCCCCCGAGGAGAGTGCGCCATCAAAGCGTCCAGCACCCAGGCAGTCAGTGCCCCCGCCGTGGCACCTGCCGTAGAACTCCGTGGAATCACCAAGCGGTTCCCCGGCGTCGTGGCCAACCACGACATCGACATCACCGTCCGCCGCGGCACCGTGCACGCACTGGTCGGCGAGAACGGCGCGGGCAAGTCCACCCTGATGAAGATCCTTTACGGCATGCAGAAGCCGGACGAGGGCACCATCACCATCGACGGCGAGCAGGTCAGCTTCCACAGCCCGGCCGACGCCATCGCCCGCGGCATCGGCATGGTGCACCAGCACTTCATGCTCGCCGACAACCTCACCGTCCTGGAGAACATCGTCCTGGGCGGCGAGAAGCTGCACGGCATCGGCGGCCGGGCCCGTGCCGAGATCCTCAAGATCTCCGACCGGTACGGCCTGGGCGTGCGCCCCGACGTCCTCGTGGAGGACCTCGGCGTCGCCGACCGCCAGCGCGTGGAGATCCTCAAGGTCCTCTACCGCGGCGCCCGTACGCTCATCCTGGACGAGCCGACCGCCGTCCTGGTCCCGCAGGAGGTCGACGCGCTCTTCGACAACCTGCGCGAGCTCAAGGCCGAGGGCCTGACCGTCATCTTCATCTCCCACAAGCTGGGAGAGGTGCTGTCGGTGGCCGACGACATCACCGTCATCCGGCGCGGTACGACCGTGGCGTCCGTCGTCCCCAGCGAGACCACGCCCAAGCAACTGGCCGAGCTGATGGTCGGCAGCGAGCTGCCCTCCCCGCAGACCGGCGAGTCGACCGTCACCGACACCGTGATGCTGGAGGTCAGCGGTCTGCGGCTGGCCGCCGCCGACGCGGAGGGCGTCCAGCGCACCGTCCTGGACGACGTCTCCTTGACCATCCGCAAGGGCGAGGTCCTGGGCATCGCCGGCGTCGAGGGCAACGGCCAGGCCGAGCTGGTCGAGGCGGTCATGGGCATGCGGATCCCCGACGAGGGCACCGTCGTCCTGGACGGCGAGGACATCGGCAAGCTGCCCACCCGCAGCCGCCGCGAGGGCGGCATCGGCTACATCCCCGAGGACCGCCACCGGCACGGGCTGCTGCTGGAGGCTCCCCTGTGGGAGAACCGTATCCTCGGCCATGTGACCGAGAAGCCCAACAGCAAGGGCCGGTTGCTGGACATCAAGGCCGCACGTGCCGACACCGAGCGGATCGTCGCCGAGTACGACGTCCGTACCCCCGGCATCGAGGTCACCGCGGCATCGCTCTCCGGCGGCAACCAGCAGAAGCTGATCTTCGGCCGCGAGATGAGCCACGACCCCAAGCTGCTGATCGCCGCGCACCCCACCCGGGGCGTGGACATCGGCGCCCAGTCCCAGATCTGGGACCAGATCCGCAAGGCCCGCCGTGAAGGGCTGGCCGTCCTGCTGATCTCCGCCGACCTGGACGAGCTGATCGGCCTGTCCGACAGTCTGCGGGTGATGTACCGCGGCCGGCTCGTCGCGGACGCGGACCCCGCCACCATTACCCCCGAGGAGTTGGGCTCGGCCATGACCGGCGCCGCTACCGGCCACCTGGAAGACGCGGCGGAGTCTGCGCGCGGCGCCCAGGACACGACTGAGGACGGAGGCGAGTCCCGGTGAAGAAGCTCGACAAGAACAAGCTGATCCTGGGGATCGCGGCGCCCGTCCTGGCGATCGTCGCCGCCCTGGTCATCACGTCGGCGATCATCGCGATCACCGGCAAGGACCCGCTGCACGCCTTCGAAGTCATGATCGACTTCGGTTCCAAGAGCGACAGCCAGGTATGGATCATCAACAAGGCGATCCCGTACTACCTGTCCGCGCTGGCCGTCGCCATCGGCTTCCGGATGAACCTGTTCAACATCGGCGTGGACGGCCAGTACCGCATCGCGGCGTTCTTCGCCGCCGTGGTCGGCGGCGCGCTGACCCTGCCCGGCTTCCTCCAGATCCCGCTGATCATCATCGTCGCGATGCTGGTCGGCTCCATCTGGGCGGGCATCGCGGGCCTGTTGAAAACCACCCGCGGAGTCAGCGAGGTGATCACCACGATCATGCTGAACTCCATCGCGGCGGCGGTCATCGGCTACTTCCTCCAGGACGGCCGCCTCGCGCAGAAGGACGGCAACCTCTTCCACACGCCCAACATCCCTGCCTCCAGCCACTTCTTCACCCTGCCCACCACACCCGACCCCATCGACGGCTTCCTGGTCGTCGCCGTGATCGTCGGTGTCGTGTACTGGTTCGTGCTGGGCCGCACCCGCTTCGGGTTCGACCTGCGGGCCGTGGGCCAGTCCGAGTCGGCGGCCGAGGCCAGCGGCGTGAGCGTCAAGCGCATGGTCCTCACCTCCATGCTGCTCTCCGGCGCGGCGGCCGGCCTGATCGGCATGCCGACGCTGCTCGGTGTCTCCTACAACTACGGCACCGACTTCCCCGTCGGCATCGGCTTCACCGGCATCGCCATCGCGCTGCTGGGCCGTAACCACCCGGTGGGCATGGCCGTGGCCGCCCTGCTGTGGGGCTTCCTGGAGCGCACCGGCACCCAGCTCGAATTCGAGGACTACGAACAGGAGATCGTCGGCGTGATGCAGGGCGTCATCGTCCTGTGCGTCGTCATCGCCTACGAACTCGTACGGCGGTACGGCCTCAAGCTCCAGCAGCGGCGGGTCGGCGAAGAGCTCGCCGCCCAGGCCCGTAAGACCGACAAGGCGGAGGTGTCCGCGTGAGCCAGAACCTCACTGCCAAGGTCGGCAAGGGGACCGACGGCAACACGTCACGGGCCGCGTCCGTACGGACCAGGCTCTCCTACCCCAAGATCCTGCTGATCACCTCGGGCGGGCTGATCCTGCTCTCGCTGCTCCGCGTGATCACCGGTGCCAACGCGCTGACCGAATCCGGTCAGTACACCGCGGCGCTCAACGCCGCCGTGCCGATCGGCCTGGCCGGTCTGGGCGGCCTGTGGGCCGAGCGCTCCGGCGTGGTCAACATCGGCCTCGAAGGCATGATGATGCTCGGCACGTTCTCGGCCGGCGCGGTCGGCTGGCAGCACGGCCCGTGGGCCGCGGCGGTGGCCGGCATCGTCGGCGGCGCGCTCGGCGGACTGCTGCACGCGATCGCCACCGTCACCTTCAACGTCGACCACATCATCTCCGGTGTGGCCGTCAACATCATGGCGCTGGGACTGACCCAGTTCCTGGCCAAGCTGTGGTTCGGCGCGGAAGGCAGCGAGGCCGCCGCGGCCGGCGGCAACGACAAGCAGTCACCGCCGATGGCGGACATGCCCACCTTCACCGTGCCGGGCCTGTCCGACTGGCTCCTGTCCATCGAGAAGCACCACTGGTTCCTGGTCTCCGACCTCGCCGGCATCCTGGGCTCGCTGGTCAGCAACGTCTCGTGGCTGACCGTCCTGTCCGTGATCATCTTCGTGCTCAGCTTCTTCGTGCTGTGGCGCTCGCCCTTCGGCCTGCGGCTGCGGTCCTGTGGCGAGAGCCCGGTGGCGGCCGAGTCGCTGGGCGTGAACGTCTACACGTACAAGTACGTGGCGGTCATGGTCTCCGGCGCGCTGGCCGGCCTCGGCGGAGCCTTCCTGGCGATCTACGTCCACATCTACCAGGACGGACAGACCGGCGGGCGCGGCTACATCGGTCTGGCCACGATGATCTTCGGCAACTGGCGGCCGGGCGGCGTGGCCATGGGCGCGGGCCTGTTCGGCTTCATGGACGCGCTCCAGTTGCGCGGCGGCGGCCCCACCGTGCACGCCCTGCTGCTCCTGCTCGCGGTGCTGCTCGTCGGCCTCGCGGCGTGGAAGCTGCGCGGCGGCCACCGCGTCCAGGGCATCGTCAGCCTGGTCGTCGCGGCCCTGCTGGGCCTGTGGTACGCCACCACCGACACGGTCCCGCTGGAGATCGTCGGCGTCGCGCCCTACATCGCCACGCTGCTGGTCCTCTCGCTGGCCGCGCAACGGCTACGGGTACCCAAGGCCGTGGGCAAGCCCTACCGGAGAGGCCAGGGCAAGTGACCACAGCTCCCGACTGGGA
Source organism: Streptomyces sp. MST-110588 (assembly GCF_022695595.1). Taxonomy (NCBI): domain Bacteria; kingdom Bacillati; phylum Actinomycetota; class Actinomycetes; order Kitasatosporales; family Streptomycetaceae; genus Streptomyces; species Streptomyces sp. MST-110588. Next base: position 2,907,794 of record NZ_CP074380.1, on the reverse strand, counting down.
GTCACTGCGTGCGCAGGCCCGGGACGCGATGTCCCGGGCCTACGCCCCGTACTCCGGCTACCCCGTGGGCGCCGCGGCGCTGGTCGACGACGGCCGTACCGTCACCGGCTGCAACGTGGAGAACGCCTCCTACGGCATCGGCCTGTGCGCCGAATGCGGTCTGGTCTCCGCCCTCTTCGCCGGCGGCGGCGGCCGGCTGACCGCCTTCACCTGCGTGGACGGTGCGGGCGAGCTGCTGGTCCCGTGCGGGCGCTGCCGCCAGCTCCTGTACGAGCACGGCGGCCCGGAACTGCTGGTGGACACCGCCGCGGGCATCCGCCCGCTGGCCGAACTGCTCCCGGACGCCTTCGGGCCGCAGCACCTGAACCGCTGACTCCGCACCCGGCCGGGCCGCCCGTACACGGCGGCCCGGCCGGCTGTTTTCAGCCCCCGCAACCCCCTCCCACCCTCCCCTGATCCCCCTCTCCTCTCGATCTCCACGATCTATGCGTGTAGAACAGGAGATAACCGTTCGAAAGGAAGTCCCCATGGACGTCATCTCCGTCATCCGTACCAAGCGCGACCGCGGCGAACTGACCCCGGAGCAGATCGACTGGGTCATCGACGCGTATACGCGCGGTGAGGTCGCTGACGAGCAGATGTCCGCGCTGGCCATGGCGATCCTGCTGAACGGCATGAACCGTACGGAGATCGCCCGCTGGACCGCGGCCATGATCGCCTCCGGTGAGCGCATGGACTTCTCGTCCCTGCCCCGCCCCACCGCGGACAAGCACTCCACCGGCGGCGTCGGCGACAAGATCACCCTCCCGCTCGCCCCGCTGGTCGCCGCCTGCGGCGCGGCCGTACCCCAGCTCTCCGGCCGCGGCCTGGGCCACACCGGCGGCACCCTGGACAAGCTGGAGTCCATCCCCGGCTGGCGCGCCCTGCTCTCCAACGACGAGATGATGGACGTCCTGCGCAACGTCGGCTCCGTCATCTGCGCGGCCGGCGACGGCCTGGCCCCCGCCGACAAGAAGCTCTACGCGCTGCGCGACGTCACCGGCACCGTCGAGGCCATCCCGCTGATCGCCTCCTCCATCATGTCCAAGAAGATCGCCGAGGGCACCGGCTCGCTCGTCCTGGACGTCAAGGTCGGCTCCGGCGCCTTCATGAAGAACCTGGACGACGCCCGCGAACTGGCCTCCACCATGGTCGGACTCGGCACCGACCACGGCGTGCGCACCACCGCCCTGCTCACCGACATGTCCACCCCCCTCGGCCTGACCGCCGGCAACGCGCTGGAAGTACGCGAGTCCGTCGAGGTCCTGGCGGGCGGCGGCCCCGCCGACGTCGTCGAACTCACCCTCGCCCTGGCCCGCGAGATGCTCACCGCCGCCGGCCTCCCCGACGCCGACCCCGCCAAGGCGCTGGCCGACGGCTCGGCCATGGACCACTGGCGCCGCATGATCCAGGCCCAGGGCGGCGACCCCGACGCCACCCTCCCGGTCGCCCGCGAGCAGCACGTCGTCAACGCCTCCTCCTCCGGCGTCCTGACCACGCTGGACGCCTACGCGGTGGGCATCGCCGCCTGGCGCCTGGGCGCCGGCCGCGCCCGCAAGGAGGACCCGGTGCAGGCGGGCGCCGGCATCGAGATGCACGCCAAGCCCGGCGACAAGGTCACCGCCGGCCAGCCCCTGCTGACCCTCCACACCGACACCCCGGAGAAGTTCGGCTACGCCCTCGAAGCCCTCGACGGCAACGTCCTCATCGCCCCCGAAGGCACCGACTTCACCCCCAACCCCATCATCCTCGACCGCATCGGCTGACCCGGCGGCAACGGCTGACCGGCCCGCATCGGCCGACCGGCCCGACCGGCCCGACCGGCCACACCGGCTCACCGAAACCCCGACGGCCCCGCCCCCGCCGGCTCCCTCGACCAGGCCCCCGCCCCGTCCCCCAGCGGCGGCGGGGGCCTGCCCATGCACGCTTTTCCCGGTTACAGGAACCGTTCACCCAGGTGAGAGCATCTGATCGGTTGACGGTTGGTTCTACGGGGGCGTGTTTTTCGTATGGGTGTTGTGCTGCCTGGGTGGGCGGATGAGGTTCTCGACATCATCGGGGTGTCGTGGCCGAATGTGGACGAGGACGACTACCGCGAGATGGCCGAGGCCATGCGGGAGTTCGCCGAGGACATCGACGAGGGCGCGAACGAGGCGCACACCGCCATCCAGGGCCTGGTGGAGTCGGCCGGCGGCTCGCTGGCCGTGGAGGCGCTGAACGCCCACTGGGGCAAGATCAACGGCACCCATCTCAAGGGCCTGGCGGACTGCGGCCGGCTGGCCGCCACCGCCCTGGACGGGGTCGCGGTGCTCATCGAGGGCGCCAAGATCGGGGCGATCGTCCAGCTCGGCATCCTGGCCGCGGAGGTGATCGCCGCACAGGCCGCGGCCCCCTTCACCCTGGGCCTGTCCGAGGTGGGGGCGCTGGCCGCGACCCAGGCCACCCGCGTGATCGTCAAGCGGCTGTTCAAGGAGGTCTGCCAGCAGGTCGCCGAGCAGGTCGTCAGCATCGCCCTGACCCCCGTCGAGGAGGCGCTGGGGGCGATGGTCGGCGACCTGGTGGTCCAGCTCGGCGCCAACGCCCTGGGCGTGCAGGACGGGGTGGACCTGGGCCGTACCGCCCAGGCCGGCAAGGACGGCTTCAAGCAGGGCGTGCAGGACGCCAAGGGCGCCGCCAAGGACGCCGCCGCCAACCCGATGCAGCTCCTCAGCGCCGGCAGCGGCGGCGGGTCCGGTGGGGGCGGCGGGGCGAGCGGCGGGTTCAGCTTCGACAAGGACGAGCACGACCGGGTCGTCACCAGCCTGCAGAGCGCGGGCGGCGCCTTCCGCCACAAGGCCGGCGGGAAGATCGGCAAGGCCAGGGGGCACCACGGCCGCACCCGCGGCAAGGACGCCATCGCGGACGCGGCCAACGCGATGCTGGACAAGGTCATCGAGGGCATCGAGAAGGGCGTGAAGAACGCCGCCCACCACCTCGACGACAACATGACCCGCGGCGTCAAGCAGATGGCCAAGAACCACCACGAGAACGACCAGAAGCTCTCCGACCACTTCAAGGGCATCGGCAAGGGCGACCACAAGGACCCCAAGGGACCCAAGGGCGGCGGTGGCCCGTCCTCGCGGGCCCGGTCCAAAGCTCCCTCGAAGAGCGAGGCGGCCAAGCAGGCCGACGCCGACCACCCCCGCGACAAGACCCGCGAGGACGAGGGCAAGAGCACGGACGGCACCGACCCGGTCGACCTGGCCACGGGCAAGGTGTTCCTGAACCAGACCGACATCTCCCTGCCCGGCGCCCTGCCGCTGACCTTCACCCGCAAGTACGAGTCCTCGACCCGCATCGGACGGCACATCGGGCCTTCGTGGTATTCCACGGTGGACCAGCGCCTGGAGATCGACGACGAGGGCATCGTCTTCGTTACCGAGACGGGGATGCTGCTGCGCTACCCGCTCCCCGAAGCCGGTGAGCGGGTTGTGCCGAAGAGCGGTCCGCGGTGGCCCCTGATGCGTACGCCGCAGGGCGACTGGGCCGTCAACGACCCGCAGAGCGGCCGGACCCACTACTTCAGTGACGCGCCACACGCACCCGGCCTGGCCCTGCCCGATGAGATCACCGACCGCAACGGGCACCGGATCACCTTCGATTACGCGGACGAGAACGGCATTCCGTACGCGATCCGGCACAGCGCCGGCCATGAGCTGAAGCTGACCTGTGACGAGCGGGGCCGCCTCACGACGGTGCACCTGGCGGGCGCCGGCGACGACGGGTCGGATCAGCTACTGGTCTCTTACGGGCACGACGAGGCCGACGACCTCATTTCCGTCACCAACTCCGCAGGAGCGACGACCCGCTTCGCATACGACACCGAGCACCGCCTGACCGCCTGGGTGGACTCCAACGACTCCCGGTACGAGTACGCCTACGACGACCGTCACCGCTGCACCGCCCAGTCCGGTGTTGACGGACACCTGGCGAACCGGTTCACCTATGACGAGACTGACGCGGACAGCGGCCATCGTGTCACCACGCACACCAACGGGCAGGGTGCCGTCACCCGGTACCTCGTCAACGAAGAGCTACAGGTCATCGCCGTCACCGATCCGCTCGGTCACACCACCCGGACCGTCTATGACACGCACGACCGTCCCGTTCTGATCACCGACCCTCTGGGTGCCGTCACACGGCTGACCTATGACGAGGACGGGCACCTGGTGTCCGTCGTCCACCCCGACGGCTCCACCACCACGACCGTCTACACCGACCTGGGCCTGCCGGCGGAGATCACCGGTCCGGAAGGCCGGACCGTCCGGTACGAGTACGACGCCAGGGGCAACCGGACCGCCGTCACGGATCCCGCCGGACACTCCACCCGCTTCACCTACGACCGGCACGGCCACCTCACCACGGTCACCGACCCGCTGGGGAACACCACCCGTGTCACCTGCGACGACAGCGGCCTTCCTCTGACGGTCATCGACGCGCTCGGTGCGACCACAACCTTCCACCGAGACGCGTTCGGCCGCACCGCCACCCTGACCGATCCCCTCGGCAACACCACGCATTACCGGTGGACCCCCGAAGGGCTCCTGCTGTCCAGGATCAACCCCGACAGCACCCAGGAAAGCTGGTCCTACGACGGCGAGGGCAACTGCATCACACACACCGACCCCTTGGGCCAGGTCACCACATTCGAATACGGCCATTTCGACCAGCTCAAGACGCGCACCGACCCGGACGGGGCACGCCATGAATTCCTCCACGACACCGAACTGCGGCTCACGAAGGTCACCAACCAGCAGGGGCTGGCCTGGCATTACGAGTACGACCTCGCAGGCCGGCTGATATCGGAAACGGATTTCGACAGTCGCACTCAGGCCTATGCGTATGACGGAGTCGGGCGCCTGGTCTCCCGTACCACTCCGCTGAATCACACCATTCGCTATCAGTACGACATCCTCGGCCGCACCCTCACCAAAGACGTCGACGGGGAACTCACCCATTTCACGTACGACGCGACCGGCCAGCCGATCAGGATCACGGCACCGGGCAGTGAACTGAGCTATACCCGCGACGAATTCGGACGGGTCGTCACCGAGACGGTGAACGGACGCACCACTGCCTTCGGCTACGACGCCCTGGGACGTCGTACGTCCCGCACCACCCCCACCGGCGCGGTCAGCACCTGGACGTACGACGCCGCGGGGCGTCGCTGCGGACTCGACGTCTCCGGCCGCACCCTGACCTTCACGCACGACGCGCTCGGCCAGGAACTGTCCCGCACCCTCGGAGACATCACTTTCACCCACAGCTTCGACGCCCGCGGCCGTCTCACCGACCAGCACGTCGCCTCGGTGACCGAAACCATTCAGCGCCGCGCGTACACCTACCGCGCGGACGGACATCTCACGGGCGTGGACGATCACATCAACGGTCGCCGTCGGTTCGAACTGGACCCCGCGGGCCGTGTGGTCACCGTCTTCGCCCGTAACTGGAGCGAGACCTACGCCTATGACGCGGCCGGGAACCAGAGCCACGCGGCCTGGCCCGACCGTCACCCGGCCCCCGAGGCCCGAGGTGAGCGCCTTTACGCCGGCACCCGCCTGAGCCGCGCCGGAGGAATCCGTTACGAATACGACGCGGCCGGCCGCACCATCCTGCGTCAAAAGAGCCGCCTGTCACGGAAGCCGGACACCTGGCACTACACATGGGACGCCGAGAACCGTCTCGTCTCCTGCGTCACACCCGACGGCACCACCTGGCGCTACACCTATGACCCCCTGGGCCGGCGCACCGCCAAGCAACGCCTGACCGGTGACGGGCTCGGCGTCGCCGAGCAGGTGGACTTCACCTGGGACGGCACCACCCTGTGCGAACAGACCACATCCGTCCAGGGTCAGAAGACGCGGGCCACGCTCACATGGGACCACCGCGGCCTGAAGCCGTTGACCCAGCGCGAACGCCTCACCGGCATGACCGACACCGAGGTCGCCGAGCGGTTCTTCGCGATCGTCACCGACCTCGTAGGCGCCCCCACCGAACTCGTCGACGAAAGCGGTCACATCTCGTGGCGTAGCCGCAGCACGTTGTGGGGGCTGGCGGCCTGGACCGCGGCCAGTACCGCCTACACACCGCTCCGCTTTCCGGGTCAGTACTTCGACCCGGAAACCGCCCTCCACTACAACTTCAACCGCTACTACGACCCTGAAGTGGCTCGATATGCCACTCCTGACCCCCTGGGGCTGCACCCGGCCCCCAATCCGGTCGCGTACGTCCACAACCCGCACGTATGGAGCGACCCGCTCGGGCTTGCGCCGTACAAATGGGACGTCACCACAGTGGATGAACATTACGACAAGCACGCTTACGGAGAAGGTGCGAGGGACGGGAAACCTGATATGCCGGAATACCAGGACCAGCATGACAACGACGATGGATTCGGGCGCTATGTGGCGGACTCGGAGAGGTTGTTCCGTGATCCTGTGCCACCACAGGGCGTTCGTGAAGTGATCCGCTCATCCGATGGTGCCGTGTTGCGTATGGACCCGGAAGGCAGATTGGCCATCGCGCAGAACGGAAAAATCACCAGCTACTTCCGTCCCGGTGAAACCATCATGGACGCGCATAAATACATGGACAACGAGAGCGGCAGGTAGAGACGGTGGCGAAACCGGGCGCATCGGTGAGTCGTCCCGGCCTCCGGGAGGTGCGCTGATGGAATTCGTGGAAAGGGTCGGCCGTTGGCGGGCCTTCGCGCGGGACTGCCTCGACGGCTACGCGTGGGACCTGGAGGACTACCTCGTGGAGGTCAATGCGCGCAGTGTCCTCCACGAGGTGATCACCAACTCGGCTGCGGCAGGTCCGGCCGACCGGCGTCGGACGGTCGCGGAGCTGGAGGAGATCGACGCGCGGCTGCGGCCGGTCTTCGGGATCGAGGCGTTTCCCCGGTTGCCCGAGGAGGAATGGTGGCTGCGCCGCGTGCCGTCCTACGCGGCGCGCGACATCTGCCGGGAGTTCCAGGAGACGTACGGCCTGTCCGTCGCCGCCCGCTCGAAGTTCGACGTCGATGTCGATGAGATGACGAGGCTTTTCGCGGAAGGCATGCCGCCCGCTGATCTCTGCCTGAAGGTCGCGGGCGAGGAGTGGTACGTGGCAGAACAGCCGGGCCTCCTCTACCGCGCGTGCCGCCGTGCGTTCCCGGTGGACCGTAGGGCCCGGCGGGCGATCTGGGCCTGGGCGACCGGGGAGGCGCCGGAGTCGGCTCTGCGGGCGGCCCTGTCGGAGAGCGCCGGGGGGTGAGGGGGCCGCTGGGGCCCTCGTACGGGTGATCGGTGTCGATGGACCGGGTCCGGCTCCGTTCGGCATGCTGGGATCGGTGACGTACCGATGGAGGAGACCGCCATGAGCGTAGTCACCGCCCCCTGCACGCCGGGCAACGGCGAGTGGGAGGACCTTGTCCGTCTCTGGAAGGAGACGGACTGGCCGGAGGGCTGCAAGGTGGAGATCCCCGAGGGGATCGTCACCGTGTCACCAGCGCCCGCTCCGAAGCACAACGACATCGCGGACTCGGTTCATCGTCTGCTGTACAGCGTGATTCCGAACGACTGAGGGATCTACCAGACCCTCCATATCGCCCTGCCTTCGCGCAGGGGCCTGTACATGCCGGACCTTGTCGTCGTTCCGAAACCGCTTGTCCGGAGTGTGTCCGAGAATCACGTTCCCGCTGCCGCCGCCGAACTCGTCGTGGAGATCACGTCGCCGTACAACGCCCGGCATGACCGCACCGAACTTCCACCTGCGCCTATGACGCCCTCGGCCGCCTCACCGAGCAGCACATCACCTCTCGTACTACAAATACGCCAAACGCTAGGTGTTGCCATCCGGCACCGCGAGAACGAGTCGAGCGACATGACGCTCCGCCGCTCGCACGGGCGGGCAAAGTGAAGGAGGGTGAAATATGCCAGGCGCATTGCATCCGGAAATCTTGGACGCTATTTCCGCTGCCGGTTTCAACTTCATTGAGGTGGTGGGCACTCGCGATGACCTTACGCCAGTTGGGGTGGCGCTATATGTGACACAACTGTATGAGCAGGATGGGAGGCATGACGTCATGATCAGTCACGACGAGCCGGACCTGCATTCCAGGATCAATACAGAGTGGGAAAGGGTAGCTCATGAATGCGGCCTGTTCTCCGTGGCAGGCGATGGCCGCCCTGAATTCTTGATCGGCATCGACACTTCGATGAACCCGTCGGACGAGGCGGAATTCCGATCATATCGTTGGGCGCGGGTTTCGCTTTGCGAGAACTGGGACATTGCTGGATCCGGCTGCGAGAGCGGGCTCCTCGGGGCAGGTCCGAATAACCCGACCTTTGCGATGATGTCGGTTCAGGGGGACGTGGTAATGGTTGCTGGATACTGGCAGATCGGTATCGGATTTTCCATCGTTTCCCATCCCGAGCAGATCGTGAAGCTCCAGGAACACGCGAAGCGCATCGCGTCCTACGAGCACATCGAGACTGCGCAGCGGAATTGGGCCGAGCGTTGGGTGACGCGGTTGAGTTTGTAATGCACTTACTTGTCCTGGTCTTGCAGAAGCCGCCTCCGGCGCCTCCGTCGAGGGTCGCGCGCAGCCGTTGAAGTGGTGGCCGCCGCCGTGCGCTCCCGGTGGACCGTAGGGCCCGGCGGGTGATCTGAGCCTGGGCGACCGGGAAGGCGCCGGAGTCGGCCCTGCGGGCGGCCCTGCCGGAGAGCGCCGGGGGGTGAGGGGGCCGCTGGGGCCCTCGTACGGGTGAGAGATGTTGATGGACTGCATCCGCCCCGGTTCGGCATGCTGGGATCGGTGACGTACCGATAGAGGAGACCGCCATGAGCGCACTCACCGTCCACCACGAGCCGGATCACGGCTGGGAGACACTCCTCCGGCTCTGGGAGGAGACGGAGGGCCCCGAGGGCTGCAAGGTGGAGATCATCGAGGGGATCGTCACCGTGTCACCTGCTCCTGCGAACTGGCACAACAAGATCGCGTGGAAGCTGCAGCGCGCCCTGACCGGCGTTCTGCCCGAGGACTGGGGGATGTACCAAACGGTCGGAGTGTCTGTTCCCTCTCGCAGGGGCTTGTACATCCCCGACCTGGTAGTAGCTCCTGAGGCCGCACTGGATGAACCGGGCAACTTCATCCCCGGCGCTGCCGCCGAATTGGTCGTCGAGATCACCTCGCCGACCAACGCCTGTCAGGACCGGATCGACAAGGCCGCCGGGTACGCGCGAGCCGGTGTGCCGCTGTACCTGTTGGTGGACGTCTGGGCTCCGGAAGCATCTACGGTCACCTTGTTCGGAGAGCCCGAGAGGGACCTGTACCGGGTGCTGCAAGCGGTGAAGTTCGGCGAGGAGATTCGTCTGCCGGAGCCCTTCGACGTGGTTGTCGAGACAGCCGGGTTCCCCGTCAAGGAATAGGCGGCTCGCGAACGAACGAAGGGCCCGCCCCACCGGGAACAGACGGTGGGGCGGGCCCTTCGTGTTCAGGTGGCCGCTGCGCGGGCCTACGCGGCCTTGCCCAGGTGCAGGATGCGGCGTTCGGCGGCGGCCTTGCGGGTGGCGTAGAGGGTGATGGACGCGGCGGCGACCATGGCGGTCAGACCGAGGAGGACGGTGGCCTCCCAGCCGCCCGCGTGGAAGGCCAGGGCGCCCAGGGTGCCGCCGAGGCTGCTGCCGATGTAGTACGCGCTCTGGTAGAGGGCCGACGCCTGGGCGCGGCCCGTCTTGGCGGCGCGGCTGACCGAGGAGGACGCCACCGCGTGCCCGGCGAAGAAGCCGGCCGTGATCAGGACCAGGCCCAGCAGTACGGCGCCGAGCGCGTCGGACAGGGAGAGCAGCAGTCCGGCCGCGGTGGTGCCGACCGCCAGGTACAGGGCGCCGCGCCGGCCGAGGCGGCCGACCAGTTTGCCGGCGGCGGCCGAGGAGACCGTACCGACCAGGTAGATCAGGAAGATCGAACCGACGATGCCCTGGGGGAGGTTGAACGGCTCGGCGACCAGGCGGTAACCGATGACCGTGTAGACCGCGCCGAAGACCGTCATGAACAGCGCGCCGATGGCGTACAGCCGGCGCAGCAGCGGGTCGCCGAGGTGTCCGGCGAGGGTACGGGCCAGCGCGCGCGGGCCGACCGTACGGGGTGTGAAGTGCCGGGGCCTGGGGGCCAGCAGCCGGAAGGCCACCGCGCACACCACGGCCATCAGCCCCACCGCGCCGAGCGCCGCCCGCCAGCCCCACGCCTGGGCGACCCAGCCGGTGACGATCCGGCCGGACATGCCGCCGATGCTGTTGCCCGCCACGAACAGACCGATCGCGGCGACCAGCGCCTTGGCCCGTACCTCCTCGGCCAGGAACGCCATCGCCGAGGCCGGCAGCCCGGCCAGCGCCACGCCCTGGACGGCGCGCAGGGCGACCAGCCAGCCCAGCGACGGGGCGAAGGGCACCAGCATCGCCACGAGCGCGGCCACCGTCAGGGAGGCGGTCATCATCGCGCGGCGGCCGAAGCGTTCGGACAGGGCGCTGAGCGGGATGACGCCCAGGGCCAGGCCGAAGGTGGCGGCCGAGACGGTCCAGCTCGCCTGGTCCGCGGTGACGTCCAGGCCCGCGGAGATGGCGGGCAGCAGGGCCTGCGTGGAGTAAAGGAGCGCGAAGGTGGCGACGCCGGCCGCGAAGAGGGCCAGGCTCATCCGGCGGTAGCCGGGGCCGCCGGGGCGCAGCTTGGCGGACTCGGGGTCGGCCGGGCCGGCGGCGGCAGCGGCGCGGGAGTCGGTACGAGGGGACGACGAGGGGGAGGCGTCCGCGCACTGGGTGGCGGACGCCCCGGTATCAGCAGGAGGCATGATCCGAATGTAGGCCGCGGCTTTTTCATGCGTCCAATGCATTGAACGGCCATAATTGATGCCGTGGAGTATGAACGCAGGTCAGGGGTGGGTCTGTCGCAACATCGCAACAGAAAAGACATGAGGGGAACAGAGGGAGGGAAGGGGGAGGCGGCGGAGCTGGGAGCGGACTCGTGGGCGCTGGCGCTCACCCCGCGGCTCGCCCAGTTCGCGGCCGTCGCCCGGCACGAGCACGTCACCCGCGCCGCGCACGAACTCGGCATGCCCCAGCCCACCCTGAGCCGCGCCATCGTCCGCCTGGAGGCCGATCTGGGCGTCGCGCTGTTCGCCCGGCACGGCCGTACGCTCTCCCTGACCCCGGCCGGCCGCGCCTTCCTCGCCTCCACCGAACGCGCGCTCGGCGACGTGACGCGGGCCGCGGAGTCCGTACAGGCCGACGCCGACCCGGCCGTGGGCAAGGTCGCCTTCGGCTTCCTGCACACTCTCGGCTCGGAGACCGTACCCGGTCTGATCCGCACCTTCCGGGCCGACCACCCCCGCGTACGCTTCCAGCTCGTCCAGAACTACGGCGAGGCGATGATCGAACGGCTGCGCGCCGGCGACCTGGACCTGTGCCTGACCTCGCCCGTCCCGGACGCCCCCGACCTGGTCGCCCGCCGCCTGGACGAGCAGAAGCTGCGGCTGGTGGTTCCCGACGACCATCCGCTGGCCGCCCGTAAGCGGATCCGGCTCGCGGAGGCCGCGGGCGAGCTGTTCGTGACCCTGGAGCCGGGGTACGGGCTGCGCCGCATCACCGACGCGCTGTGCGCCGAGGCGGGCTTCACGCCCAAGGTCGCCTTCGAGGGGGAGGAGGCCGAGACGCTGCGCGGCCTGGTCGCGGCCGGACTCGGGGTCGCGCTGCTGCCGCCGCCGGCGGTGCCCCGGCCGGGCGTGGCGGAGCTGACCGTCACGGCGCCGCGCGCGGTGCGTGAGATCGGGGTGGCGTGGCTGGACGGCCATCCCGACACGGCACCGGTGGCCGCGTTCAAGAAGTTCCTGCTGGGGCGGCGGGGGCAGTTGATCCCACGGTAATGGGGAGAGGCGGTTCCTCCGGTTCCCCGGCGGGGGCGCTGCGCGGGTGTCGTTCCCTACGGAGCCGATGGCGGCACGGGCGCCCTCAGTGCCGCAGCGACAGCCCGAAACCCGACGCCAGCGGCATCCGCAGACCCAGCGGCGGCGGGGCCGCCAGCGCGTCCTGGACCGGGCGGGAGTAGGCGTGCGCGAACAGCGAGCCGAGCATGAAGTCGGCGGCCAGCGCGAGGACTTCGGAGCGGTGCTGGTGGAGGGCGTGGCCGTCGGAGTGGACCTCGAAGCGGCAGACATCGCGGTTGATCTTCTTGGCGCGCTCGGCGAAGCGGTAGGACAGTTCGGGGTCGACGCGTTCGTCGTTCGTGCCGTGGACGAGCAGGACGGCGCGGCCGACGAGGTGTTTGACCGGCTCGGGCTCCTCCTCGCGGGGCCGGGCAGCCAGGGTGCCAGCGCCAGTACGGAGCTGACGGCCGGGTGGCCCGCCGAGCGCAGGGCCGCGCGGGCGCCCATGCCCGTACCGACCAGGCAGACCGGCACGTCCCCGTAGCGTCTGACGACCTCCTCCAGGGCCCACCGGGCGTCCCGGGCCTGCTCGGCCGCGGCGCCGTTCCAGCCCCGGCAGCGGTAGCGCAGGACGTGGGCGGCCAGGCCCTCCCTGCGGCCTGCCCGGGCCAGCCGGGCGGCCAGCGGGCGGACCGCCAGTGCCGTCAGGGGGAGGGGCGCCGGGTGCCGGTCACCCCGCACTCGGGCAGGACGAGGGCGACGCCGCACACCGCCTGCCCCGAACCGGCCGTTCCCAGCGGTCTTCCCAGCCGGGCACCGCGCACCGGCAACGCTTGCTGAGCCATGAGCGCAACGATGGCAGTAAGGCGGCGTGCGGGCCACCCTGCGTACGGGTCACCGTTGCATATCGTTCAGTGTGATCTACGCGCGTAGGGGCTAGAGTGCCGAGATGACCAGCGAGACCACCAACCTCCCTACCGGCGACCAGATCCGCCGCGCACCCAAGGTGCTGCTGCACGACCACCTCGACGGCGGCCTGCGCCCCGCGACCATCGTCGAGCTGGCCCGTGAGACCGGGTATGACAACCTCCCCGAGACCGACCCCGAGAAGCTGGGCGTCTGGTTCCGCGAGGCGGCCGACTCCGGGTCGCTGGAGCGCTATCTGGAGACCTTCGCGCACACCTGCGCCGTCATGCAGACCCGCGAGGCGCTGACCCGGGTGGCCGCCGAGTGCGCCGAGGACCTGGCCGCGGACGGCGTCGTGTACGCCGAGATCCGCTACGCCCCCGAACAGCACCTGGAGAAGGGGCTGACCCTCGAAGAGGTCGTCGAGGCCGTGAACGAGGGCTTCCGCGAGGGTGAGCGGCGGGCCCGCGCCAACGGCCACCGCATCCGGGTCGGCGCGCTGCTGACCGCCATGCGGCACGCGGCCCGCGCCCTGGAGATCGCCGAACTGGCCAACCGCTACCGCGACCTGGGCGTCGTCGGCTTCGACATCGCGGGCGCCGAGGCCGGCTTCCCTCCCACCCGCCACCTGGACGCCTTCGAGTACCTCAAGCGCGAGAACAACCACTTCACGATCCACGCGGGCGAGGCGTTCGGGCTGCCCTCCATCTGGCAGGCGCTCCAGTGGTGCGGCGCCGACCGGCTGGGCCACGGCGTGCGGATCATCGACGACATCCAGGTCGCCGAGGACGGCGGGGTCAAGCTGGGCCGGCTGGCCTCGTACGTACGGGACAAGCGCATCCCGCTGGAGATGTGCCCGACCTCCAACCTCCAGACCGGTGCCGCGGCCTCGTACGCCGAGCACCCCATCGGGCTGCTGCGCCGTCTGCAGTTCCGGCTGACGGTCAACACCGACAACCGGCTGATGAGCGGTACGAGCATGTCGCGGGAATTCGAGCACCTCGTCGAGACATTCCGCTACACGCTCGACGACATGCAGTGGTTCACCGTCAATGCCATGAAGTCCGCGTTCATTCCTTTCGATGAACGTCTGGCGATGATCAATGACGTGATCAAGCCCGGATACGCCGAACTGCGGTCCGAATGGCTGTTCCGCCAGGCTTCTACCTCGTCCGGCGTGAACAGCGAACCTTACTCAGCGTAAGGGAATATCGCGGGAGTGGGCGGCGTCCGGCCCGATGAATGAAGGGCTGTTTATCGCTTCGGCGGGTGTTTGCGGCGGCGTCGGCGCGTCATTAGGTTTCAGTGCCGGCTCAACCCCCATCACGAGGACGTAATGCGATGAAGCAGGGAACCATCAAGACCCTCGGCGCCGCCGCGCTCGGTATCGCCTTCGCCGCCGCCGCGGCCGGACCCGCCTGCGCCGACGCCGCGGCGCTCGGCTCGGCTCCGGGCAGCGGCTCCGTGGGGGGTCTGAAGCTGCCGATCGACAAGGCCGCCAAGAGCATCACCGGCAAGGTCTCCAAGGGCGACCGGGTCGCCGAGGGCGACAACAAGCCGGGCGACCTGCTCGGCGGGCTGCCGCCCGGTCTCGTCAACAAGAGTCTCCAGGTCAAGCGCTGACACCCCCCGGCGCGTCCCGGCCGCGCCCCGGCCCGTATGTTTTCCGTACGGGACCGGGGCGCGGCCGTATGTGTGGGGAATTCCGTCTCCGGGGCCCGGATCACCAGCTTTTGGCGGAGCTGCCCTCGGCCGGGATGAAGAACCACATCGCCAGGTAGACGAGGAATTGCGGGCCGGGCAGAAGGCACGAGAGCAGGAATATCACGCGCACTTTCCCGGGAGTGGTGCCGAAGCGCCGGGCCAGGCCCGCGCACACTCCGGCGATCATCCTGTCGTTGCGGGGACGGACCAGTGCGGCAGCCATGATGAACAACTCCTCGTGAGTTTTCGGCGGGGCCTTTCAGGTGCGTGCCCCATGACTCAAAGGTAGGTTCGCGAGCCCGCCAGAACATCGGCCTTCCGGGCCATTCCGACCCTGGCGATCTTCGGGGTGGGGGCCGGGGGCGCCTCATCCCGACGGCGGAGCCAGGACCGGAACCCTGGTACGACGAGGAGGTGCGCCAGTGCTACCCCGGCGGTGTTCAGCAGCACCATGTCCACGTCCGGCACCCGGCCCGGCACACCGGTCTGGAGCAGCTCGATCAGCAGCGCGGTCATCGCGCCCGCGAAGACCGTACGGAGCATGGAGAACAGCGGCGAGACATGCAGCCGCCCGGCGGCCAGCGGCAGCAGGACGCCCAGCGGCGCCAGCAGCAGCATCGCCCCGCCCAGGTTCTGCGCGGCCTCCCAGGGGCCGCGGGCCAGCTCCACGCGGATCGACGCCAGCGGGGTGAAGTTCGCGGCCGGGACCCAGGTGACGGTGCGGGGCCGCAGCATCAGCCAGCCGACGATCAGCAGATGCGCCGCGAGGAGGAGGACTCCCGCGGCGCGCAAACGGGGGGCGGCGGTGCCGCCTGGGCCATGACGCTGCACACAGGCCAGGACGCGGCGACCGGGGGCCGCGGTTCCGCTGCCGTCCGCGCCCGGTCCGCCCCGACGACGGAGGCGGGCCGGGACGCGGGGGACTCAGCCGACTCCCAGGTTCGGGTGGGCCAGGACGTCGGCGGAGCAGTCGTAGCGGCGGGTGGGGCTGTCGCCGGGGCCGCCGAGCACCGCCGAGTGGTCCCCGCCGAGGGCCGAGCTGTCCCCGTACGTGCACACGAGCTGTGCGAGCGCGAAGGGCGGCAGGTCATCGGGCCGGATGCTCAGCCGCAGCGCCTTGTCCGGGTCGCCCGCCCGCCGCCCGAGGACCTCCAGCTCCGCGGGGACGGCCGAGCTGAACCCGGCCTCCTCCTCGGCGGCCGAAGGGTGCTCCTGGAGTTCGTCCAGGAGCGTACGGGCCACCGCGGTACGGTCCGTGGCGGGCCGGCCCTTGGGCAGCGCGACGGTACGCTCCACCCGTGCCAGCGCCGAGCCGCACCCCAGGAAGATCTTGACCTGGATGCCGTCGGGCGCGCCGGCGCCCGCGGGCACCTTGCAGCTCACCCGCGAGGGCGCGCCGCCGGCGTCCACGGGCACGGTGGTGCCGCGGATCCCGCAGCCGGCGGCGGTGAGCGCGAGCGCCGCCACCGCGGCCGTCTGCCCCCAGGCGCGCGCAGGCCGGGTGCCGGTACGCCGGGCGCCCGTACGCCACGTACGGGTACGCCACGTGCGCGTGAGCCAGGTGTGTGTGCGCCGCCTCATCGGTCGCCTTCCGTGTGCCGGCCGGCCGCGCGGGCGGCGGTGGTGCCGCCGGCCCCGCCGCTCCCACCGCCGCCGCCCATTCCGGAGCCGCCCCCGGAGCCGCCCCGGTGCCGCTCCCGGACCCGTTCCTGTTCCCGGAGCCGCTCCCGCCCCCACCGGAGGCGCCGGTGACGTCGGTGACATCGGCGGCGTCGTCCGCGTCGTCCGGGTCGGTCCCCGCCTCGTCCGTCAGCCGGGAGGCGTCCATCGGCAGCCGCAGCGTGAAGACCGCGCCGCCCTCCTCGGAGTTGGCGGCCGTGATCCCGCCGCCGTGGATGTGGGCGTTCTCCAGCGCGATGGACAGGCCCAGCCCGCTGCCCTCCGACCGCGGCCGGGACGCGCTCGCCTTGTAGAAGCGGTCGAAGACGTGCGGCAGTACGTCCTGCGGGATGCCGGGGCCGTGGTCCCGTACCCGGATCAGCAGGTCCTCGCCCGCCGCCGTCTCCTCGGTCCGTACCGACACCCGTACCGGCGAGCCGCCGTGCTTGAGCGCGTTGCCGATGAGGTTGGCGAGGATGACGTCCAGGCGGCGCGGGTCCAGACGGGCCACGATGCCGCGCTCGGCGTCCAGCTCCACCGCGTCCAGCCAGGCCCGCGCGTCGATGCAGGCGGTCACCTGGTCGGCGACGTCGACGTCGTCCAGCACCAGCCGCGCCGTCCCCGCGTCGAAGCGGGTGACCTCCATCAGGTTCTCCACCAGGTCGTTCAGCCGCCGGGTCTCGCTGACCACCAGTTGCACCGCGGGGGCGATCATCGGGTCGAGCGAGTCGGCCTCCTCCTCCAGGACCTCCGTCACGGCCGTGATCGCCGTCAGCGGCGTCCGCAGCTCGTGCGACATGTCGGCCACGAACCGGCGGGAGGACGCCTCGCGGCTGCTCAGCTCCGCCACCCGCTGTTCGAGCCGCTCGGCGGTCCGGTTGAAGGTCCTGGACAGGTCGGCGAGTTCGTCGGTGCCGGTCACCCGCAGCCGGGTGTCCAGCCGGCCCTCGCCGAGCTGCCGGGCCGCGTGCCCCAGCCGCTGCACCGGCCGCAGCACGGTCGTCGCCGCGGCCTGGGCCAGCAGCGCCGAGCCGACCAGCGCCAGCGCGGTGGCGATCCCCAGCGACCAGGCCAGGGAGTTGAGGTCCTGGCGCTCGGTGGCCAGCGACTTGACCATGTAGCCGGTCGGGCCGCCGCCGTTCATCTTCGCCCCGGCGACCAGGTACGGGGTGCCGCCCAGCTCCTTGCGCTGCCAGTACATGTGGTGCGGGTAGCGGTTGGACTCGTCGATCCTGCGCTTCTCGTTGACCGCCGTACGCAGCGACTCGGGCACGGTCTTGAGCGTCAGCAGGTCCTTGTCCGTGGTGGCGGCGCACTCCTTGCCCTCGTCGTCCACGGCGACCAGCAGCACCGCGTAGTCCTGCGGCCCGCCCGCCATCTGCTGTGCCGCGCCGCGCAGCTCCGAGCAGCGCGGTCGCAGCGGCAGCGAACGCGTCTGGTCCTCCAGGGACTTGCGGAAGTCGTTCAGCGCGGAGTTCTGCGTACGGTCCAGGACGGTGTTGCGGTTGAGCCAGTACGCGATGCCGGAGGCGGAGACCGCGGCGGTCAGCGCCACCAGCGCGAAGACGACGACCAGGCGCAGCCGCAGACTGGTCCAGCGCAGCAGGCCGGAGGCCCGGCCGAGCAGACGGCCCAGCGGCCGGCCGGCGCCACGGCCGGGGGTGGGCTCGGTCACTGCGGGGTGTCCAGTCGGTAGCCCACACCCCGGACCGTACGGATCAGGGTCGGCGAGGACGGCACGTCCTCGACCTTCGCGCGCAGCCGCTGCACACACGCGTCCACCAGACGGGAGTCCCCGAGGTAGTCGTGCTCCCACACCAGCCGCAGCAACTGCTGCCGGGACAGCGCCTGCCCGGGGCGGCGGCTGAGCTCCAGCAGCAACCGCAGCTCGGTCGGTGTCAGTTGCAGGTCCTCGCCGTTCTTGGTGACGGTCATCGCCGACCGGTCGATGACCAGTGCCCCGAACGTCGCCGAGTCGTTGGACTCCCGCTCCCCCCGCCGCAGGACGGCCCGGATACGGGCGTCCAGCACCCGCCCCTGCACCGGCTTGACGACATAGTCGTCGGCGCCGGACTCCAGGCCGACCACCACGTCGATGTCGTCGTTGCGCGCGGTGAGCAGGATGATCGGCAACTGGTCCGTACGGCGGATCCGCCGGCACACCTCGAAACCGTCGATGCCCGGCAGCATCACGTCCAGCACGATCAGGTCCGGGCGCTGCTCGCGCAGCAGCTTCAGACCGTCCTCGCCCGTCGCCGCGGTCACCACACGGTGACCTTGGCGCGACAGCGAGAGTTCGAGCGCCGTACGGATGGCGTCGTCGTCCTCGATCAGCAACAGGAAAGGCACACCGGTCATTCTGGCCCATGGGCCGCCAGGAGTTCGACCGGCGCAGCCGCCGCCGCACCCGGTGCGCCCCGGCCGCCACCCGCCGCGCCCCTGTGACAGGGCTGTGACAGTCGGCGGACAGCGCCATGAAACTGCCGCGGCAGTCTTTTGTGCACCGGGAAGGAGCAGGCCCCGGAAGAGAAGACGGACAACCGCATAAACGGTCAAAAAGCAAAATCCACGACTTAAGACACCGGGCTTGAGGCATCGGACTCAAGACACCGGACTCAAGACGCAAGCCAGCACACGCACAGGCTCAACCGACGGGGGGCGCGAGATGAACACACTGCACCGGGCCGCGACCAGCGCAGTAATCACGCGTCTCCACGACGTCGGCCGGTCCTGCGCGCGTACCCGGCAGGGGGAGAACGAGGCCGGGGCGGAGAAGTCCGGTGCCGATGGGGGCCCCTCCCGCACGAGCGCGTTCGAGCGTGGGGGAGGGCGGGGGTGCGCTCGCGGCACCGGGCGTCCGAGGCCGCCGTACATGGTGGCCATCGACGCCTTGGGAGGGACCAACGGGGGAAACGGCGGGGGAAACAGCGGGGGAGCGACGTACGGGGAGGCCACGGGGGGACGGGACTCCGCGACCGGGGGCCAGGACGCCGAAGCGGCGTTCACGGCCTACGTCCAGGAGCGCCGGGCCTCCCTGTACGCGACCGCCTACCACCTGACCGGTGACCGCCACGAGGCCGAAGACCTGCTCCAGAGCGCGCTGTTCTCGACCTACCGGGCGTGGGACCGGATCACCGACAAGGCGGCGCTGGGCGGCTACCTGCGCCGCACGATGACCAACCTGCACATCAGCGCCTGGCGCCGGCGCAAGCTCAACGAATACCCGACCGAGGAGCTGCCGGAGACGGCGGGCGACGTGGACGCCATGCGCGGCACGGAACTGCGCGCCGTGCTGTGGCAGGCGCTGGCCCGGCTGCCCGAGACGCAGCGCACGATGCTCGTACTGCGCTACTACGAGGGCCGTACGGACCCGGAGATCGCCGACATCCTCGGGATCAGCGTCGGCACGGTCAAGTCCAGCATCTGGCGCTCACTGCGCCGGCTGCGGGAAGACGAGGTCCTCAGCTTCGGCCGGGACGAGGAGGAGTCCTTCGGCGAGCTGGTGGCCTGAAGGCAACGGGGGAACGAGGGGGAAACGGGGGACACGGGGGAGCAACGGGGGAAATCGGGGGAGAAGGAGCGGGTTCGGGTGGCCGGGGGGTCTGCCCGAACCCGCTCCTTCGCGTGGTTCAGCCCACCGACTCGTGTACGTCCCACAGCACCCGGTCCCACGGCGGCAGCGGCGGCGCCTCCGCGTCGAACAGATCTGCCTTCTCCGACCAGGCGGGCTCAGTCCCGTCGAAAGGGAGCGGATCGGCCCGCATCATCCGGTCCCGCAGGGATTTCGCCGTGCCTTCCGAGTCCTCGATCTCGTCCGACACCGTGAAGTCGAAGTGGGGGCGCTCGGACTCGATCAGGTACAGGAAATAGGCGAAGGAGTCCAGGTTCCGGTTGAGCGGCCATGCCGTCCACTCGCCGTCCGGCAGGCAGTACACGGCCCCGGAGACGGGGTCGAGGATGACGCCGTCGTCGAAAATTCCCCCGATCACCAGCCAGTTCTCCCAGCCGTCCGGCATGTTCCGGTAACCGGAGAGGTAGGGAAGTTCCGAGCACCGGGCGAAAGCGCGGCGGGAATCCTCTTCGAAGAAGCGCCCGTCGACGAAGAAGAAGGAACTCCGGTCGTGCGGCAGGCCGATACCGGTCAGGACCGACCGGGCGGATTCGTGCAATTCCGCCGGAAGGCTTCCCTCTTCCACGGTGAGGAGTACCTCCGGAGGGAAGACCGATTCCATCAGCGCCCGGTCGACGAGCCGGGGCGCGTCGGGTTCCGCCGGGCCCGTCGGTTCCGGCGGTTCCGCCGTCGCCGTCACACGTCGCCCCGTACCGTCACCACCGGTTCGTTGCGGACCGGGAAGTTCACCGAGTTGGCGATGAAGCACTTGGCGTGCGCCTCGGCGTGCAGCTCCCTGGCCCGGTCGACCAGGTCGGCGGAGGCCACCTCGACGTGCGGGCGCAGCACCGCCTCGGTGAACTGTCCGCCGCCCTTGCCGTCCCCGCTCATCGTGCCCTCGGCGTCGTCCTCGTAGGCCGTCACCGCCAGGCCCGCCAGGGAGCACAGCGCCAGGTAGGACAGCATGTGGCACTGCGACAGCGAGGCCAGCAGCAGTTGTTCGGGGTTCCAGCGCCCCGGGTCGCCGCGGAAGGCCGGGTCGGCGCTGCCCTGGAACGGCGGCGGGCCGTCGGCGCTGACCTCGTGGTCCCGTGCGTAGTCCCGGTAACCGCTGGTGCCGGTACCGGTGTTGCCGGTCCATACGACACGGGTCCGGTAGGTGTGCTGTTTAGGCATGTGTCCCCTCCTGCGGTCCTGTGGTTTCTCGCGGTCAGATCTGCGTGGGGGTGCGGAGTACGGCCCCGGCGGCCCGGGGCCCGTCCCCCGTGGCCCGCGCGGAGGATATCCGGGACAGCGCCTCCGGCTTGGCGCAGGGGTGGGCGCCGAGCGTCACGTGCCGGGCCACGATCACCCGTTCCGCGCGCATCAGGCGCAGTCCGCGCCGTATGAGGTAGAGCACCGGCTTACGGGCCTCGCGCAGGTCCCGGACCAGCCGCCGGCGGAAGGTGGTGGCGGGACGGCCGCGCAGGCACAGCGCGTCGGCGAGCAGCCCCGCCGCACGGCAGTCCGCGATGACGTCGGCCGCGAAGATGCCCTCCGCGATGAACAGGGGGGCGTCACCGATGTCGACGGGGGTCTCGCCGACGCGCGCGCTGGTGGAGATGTCGTACACGGGGGCGGTGGTACGGCCCGTACGGCACAGGTCCCCGATCGCGGCGAGGGCGGCGCCGGCGTCCCAGGAGAGCGGGGAGTCCCAGTCGGCGCCGCGGCCGTCGGGGAGCTGCGGCAGCGTGGGGTCCGTGCCCTCCTTGTAGAAGTCGTCGAGGTTCAGGACGGGCAGGCCCGTGCGGGCGGCCAGGGACGTCTTGCCGGACCCCGAGGGGCCCGTCAGCAGGACGACCCGGGCGCCGGGCGGGGCGGAGGGCCGGGCGGCGGGCTGGGCGGACGGCTGAAGGCTCACGGACAACCATTGTCGGGCATTGGGCCGAGTGAGCTACCCCAGGCGCGCTCGGTGGATCGCGCGCGACGCCTCAACTACGCTGTGCAGTCACCCCATCACCCACGAGCACCTTCGCGTGGACGGGGCCGCACTCAGGATCTACAGGCAGGTCGCCGATGGCTTCTCACGCTCGTCACGCCCGTCCCAAGCGACGCCGCATCCCGCGCTGTCTGGTGCGTGCCGGGCTGGCGGTGTCGGCGGCCGGCACGGCGCTCGCGGCGGGCGGCGCGAACACGGCGGGCGCGGCCCCCTTCCTCACGGCGCCCGACGCCACCCCGCAGGCGCGCCACGACCCCGCCGACACCTCGCCCGCCGCCATGCAGGAGGCGGCCCGTCATTCGGTCAAGGGCAAAAACCGCGGACCGTCCAAAAACAGAGACCGCCACCCCGGCCCGGACGCGCCCGAGGAAGCGGCCGGCCGGCACGGGAACAAGCAACTCTCCTGGGCGAGCGGGGCGGCCGAAGGACTGCTCAAGGGCGGGGAGAAGACCCTGTCGGGCGGCGCCCGCCCGGTCAAGGACTTCCACCTCGACCCGCTCGCGGGCACCGGCACCGACCCCCTGAACAACACCCTCGGCACACAGATCGCCGACTTCAAGCCGCTGACGACCGCGATCGTGACGAAACCGGTGACCGACGGCGGCGCGCTGCGGGACCTGCCCGTGACGGGCATGGCGCTGGACCTGCTGCCGGACTGAACGGGCGGCCGGCGCCGTACCGCCGTACGGATCCACCACGGGGCCCGCACCGCCACCGCCGCACGGAATCGCGGCCTTGCGCCGGGACCCCGCGGGAGGGGGCCGGGCCGACCCTGAAACGCCGGAGCCCCGTATGAACGCACCGCGCCCGCCCGCCCTCGTAAGGAGGGCGGGCGGGCGCGGTGAGCCGTACGGAGGCGTACGGCACGCATACGGCATCCGTACGAAACCGTAAGACCGTACGGACCTGAATGAATCCGTACGAAGCCATACGGCCAGAAGGGTGTCAGACGCCCATCGGGTGCCAGACGGTCTTCGTCTCCAGGAAGGCGAGCAGGCGCTCGGTCCCCGGGTCGGCGGCCCAGTCCACAGCCTGTGGACGCAGCACGCGCTTGAGGTTGTCCGCCGCCGCCGTCTCCAGGGCGGTGGCCAGCTCGGCGTCGCCCGCCGCGCCCGCCAGGTCGATGGCGTTGACGTCCTGGTGGGCGGCGAGCGGGCCCGCCAGCTCCGCCGTACGGCCCGAGAGGATGTTGACGACGCCGCCGGGCAGGTCGGAGGTGGCCAGCACCTCGCCCAGCGACAGGGCGGGCAGCGGGGACTTCTTGCTCGTGGTCACCACGACCGTGTTGCCGGTGACGATCGCCGGGGCGATCACCGACACCAGGCCGAGGAAGGAGGAGTCCTGCGGCGCGAGGACGGCCACGACGCCGGTCGGCTCCGGGGTGGAGAGGTTGAAGTACGGGCCCGCGACGGGGTTGGCCGAGCCGGCGATCTGCGCGACCTTGTCCGACCAGCCCGCGTACCAGACCCAGCGGTCGATCGCGGCGTCCACGACCGCGCCCGCCTTGGACTTCGACAGGCCCTCGGCGTCGGCGACCTCCGCGACGAACTGCTCGCGGCGGCCCTCCAGCATCTCGGCGACGCGGTAGAGGATCTGGCCGCGGTTGTAGGCCGTGGCGCCGGACCAGCCACCGAACGCCTTACGGGCGGCGACCACCGCGTCCCGGGCGTCCTTGCGGGAGGACATCGGCGCGTTGGCGAGCCACTTGTCCTTTGAGTCGGTCACCTCGTACACCCGTCCGCTCTCGGACCGGGGGAACTTGCCCCCGACGTACAGCTTGTAGGTCTTGAGAACGCTCAAGCGATCAGACATCGAGGTACGCCTCCAGACCGTGCCGGCCGCCCTCGCGGCCGAAGCCCGACTCCTTGTAACCGCCGAACGGCGAGGCCGGGTCGAACTTGTTGAACGTGTTGGACCAGACGATGCCCGCCCGCAGCTTGCCGGCCATCCACAGGCTGCGGCTGCCCTTCTCCGTCCAGATGCCGGCGGAGAGGCCGTAGGGGGTGTTGTTGGCCTTCTCCACGGCCTCTTCGGGCGTGCGGAAGGTCAGCACCGACAGCACCGGGCCGAAGATCTCCTCGCGGGCGATGCGGTGCGCCTGCGTGACACCCGTGAAGAGGGTCGGGGCGAACCAGTAGCCGCTGTCGGGCAGTTCGCAGGCCGGGGCCCAGCGCTCGGCGCCCTCCTGCTCGCCCGCCTCGGCCAGCGACTTGATGCGCGCGAGCTGCTCGGCGGAGTTGATCGCGCCGATGTCGGTGTTCTTGTCCAGCGGGTCGCCGACGCGCAGGGTCGCCATCCGGCGCTTGAGCGCGTCCAGCAGCTCGTCCTGCACCGACTCCTGGACCAAGAGGCGGGAGCCCGCGCAGCAGACGTGCCCCTGGTTGAAGAAGATGCCGTTGACGATGCCCTCGACGGCCTGGTCGACCGGGGCGTCGTCGAAGACGATGTTCGCCGCCTTGCCGCCCAGTTCGAGGGTGAGCTTCTTGTCCGTACCGGCGACCGTACGGGCGATGGCCTTGCCGACCTCGGTGGAACCGGTGAAGGCGACCTTGTTGACGTCCGGGTGGGCGACCAGCTCGGCGCCGGTGGTGCCGTCACCCGTCAGGATGTTGACGACACCCTTGGGCAGGCCCGCCTGGCGGCAGATGTCCGCGAAGAACAGGGCGGAGAGCGGGGTCGTCTCGGCGGGCTTGAGGACGACGGTGTTGCCGCAGGCCAGCGCCGGGGCGATCTTCCACGCCAGCATCAGCAGCGGGAAGTTCCAGGGGATGACCTGGCCCGCGACGCCCAGCGGGCGCGGGTTCGCGCCGTACCCGGCGTGGCCGAGCTTGTCGGCCCAGCCCGCGTAGTAGAAGAAGTGCGCGGCGACCAGCGGCAGGTCGGAGTCGCGGGACTCGCGGATCGGCTTGCCGTTGTCCAGGGACTCCAGGACGGCCAGCTCGCGCGAGCGCTCCTGGATGATCCGGGCGATCCGGAAGAGGTACTTGGCGCGCTCGGCGCCCGGCAGCGCCGACCACTTCTCGAACGCCTTGCGGGCGGCCCGCACGGCGCGGTCCACGTCCTGGGCGCCCGCCTGGGCGACCTCGGAGAGGACCTCCTCGTTGGCGGGGGAGACGGTCTTGAAGACCTTGCCGTCGGCGGCCTCGGTGAACTCGCCGTCGATGAACAGGCCGTAGGACGGCGCGATGTCGACGACGGCGCGCGACTCGGGCGCCGGTGCGTATTCGAAGGTCATGGTCAGTCCACCGTGACGTAGTCGGGGCCGGAGTAACGGCCGGTGCTGAGCTTCTGGCGCTGCATCAGCAGGTCGTTGAGCAGGCTGGAGGCACCGAAGCGGAACCAGTCGGGGGTCAGCCACCCCTCGCCCAGCGTCTCGTTGACCATCACCAGGTACTTGACGGCGTCCTTGGTCGTACGGATACCGCCGGCCGGCTTCACACCGACCTGTACCCCCGTGGCGGCGTGGAAGTCGCGGACGGCCTCCAGCATCAGCAGGGTCACCGGGGGAGTGGCGTTGACCGCCACCTTGCCGGTCGAGGTCTTGATGAAGTCGGCGCCGGCCAGCATCGACAGCCAGGAGACCCGGCGGACGTTGTCGTACGTCTGGAGCTCACCGGTCTCGAAGATCACCTTCAGGTGGGCGGCGCTGCCGTCCTCACGCCGGCACGCCTCCTTGACCTGCTTGATCTCCTCGAACACCGACATGTAGCGGCCGGAGAGGAAGGCACCCCGGTCGATCACCATGTCGATCTCGTCGGCGCCGGCCGCGACCGCGTCACGGGTGTCGGCGAGCTTGACGGGCAGCGCGGCGCGGCCCGCGGGGAAGGCGGTGGCGACGGAGGCGACGTGGATCCCGGAGTCACCGAGCGCGTCCTTCGCGGTCGCCACCATGTCGGGGTAGACACAGATCGCGGCGACCTTGGGGACGGTGCGGTCGGTGGGGTCCGGGTTGACGCCCTTGGCGCACAGGGCCCGGACCTTGCCCGGGGTGTCCGCGCCTTCCAGCGTCGTCAGGTCGATCATCGTGATGGCGAGATCGATGGCGTACGCCTTCGCCGTGTTCTTGATCGAGCGGGTGCCGAGGGTCGCGGCGCGGGCCTGGAGGCCGACCGCGTCGACGCCCGGGAGGCCGTGGAGGAAGCGGCGCAGCGCACCGTCGGAGGCGGTCACGTCCGCCATCGACGCCAGACGCCCCGCGGCTTCCTTGCCGTATGCGGGAACAGTGGTGGGCATGGTCACCAGGGGAGCATATCTACGCGCGTAGCTACCTGTCACCCCCTGGCTCGTACTCACTTTGCGCAACCGTCCGCCAGGGGGTGATCCGGGCAGCGGCGGGCCGGTTTCCGGGCCGGTTCCGCGGAAGATTCCCGGCAGGATTTCCGGGCAGGAAGTCCCCCATGTCACCGATCGCGGACCGCTACGCCCGACTCGCCGACGGCTTCCTGGCCCGCGTCCGGGCCACTCCCGAGGACCGCTGGGACGCGCCGAGCCCGTGCCGCGGCTGGACGGCCCGTGACGTGGTCGGCCATGTCGTCAACGGGCACCGCGGCATCCTCGCCCTGGCCGGCGGCCAGGCGCCGGCCGCCGCGTACGGCGTCGGTGTCTGCGGGATGGCCGACGCCCCGGACGTGGCGCCGGACGCGGACCTGGCGGCGGCGTTCACCGCCGCCCGTGACGACATGCTCGCCGTGCTCACCGACCCGGACCGGGCGGCCCGGCCGCTGCCGGACGGGCCTCTGGGCCCGGTGCCGGTGGAGCGGGCCGTCGATCTCATCGGAGCCCTGGAGCTGCTGGGGCACACCTGGGACCTGGCCCGCGCCACCGGGGGCGATGAATCCCTGGACCCGGAGGCCGTCGCCCGTACCCATGAGGCGCTGCTGCCGCATCACGGCGGGCTGCTGATGACCGGCGCGTTCGACCCGGGCGTCGCCGCCCCGCCGGACGCCGACCCGCAGACCGCGTTCCTGTGTTTCACGGGGCGCCGGCCCTGATCCGCGGGGGCCGGCGGGCTCTGGACCTGCTTACGGCCTCTGGTCGGCGGCCGGCTCCCGGTCAGCGGCCGGTTCCCGGTCGGTGACCGGCGGGGCGGGTGGGGCCGGAGCGGCCGGCGGGGCAGGCGGCCAGGGGACCTGGGCCAGCGGCGGCAGCAGCACCTCTTCCTCGTAGTCGAGGTGGGCCGTCAGCTCCCGCGACATCCGCGCCAGCTCCGTGCGGAAGCGCTCGGGGTCGGCGGTGGTGATGTCGGCCAGCAGGGCGAGGAGTTCGTCCTGGATGCGCGCGACCGTACGGTGCTCCTCGCGCAGCCGGTCGAAGGCGTCCTTCAGCTCGGGGTGGTAGCCCGCCATGGCGGGGAACACATGGGCGTCCTCGCTGGTGTGGTGGAACTCCAACGACTGGCAGAACGCCAGGCAGTGCTGGCGGATCTGGAGCCCCAGCCCCGGCTTCGGTGGCTCCCCGGGGCCCTGGTGGGCGGCCCGCTCGGCGAAGTGCGCCTCGGTCTCCGCGCGTACGTGCCGGAGCTGTCCGCGCAGCCAGGTGTGGACCTCCAGGAGCTTGCCGGCGAGGGTGGTGACCTCCACAGGGCCCTCCTCCGGCTCGTGGCCGGCGCGCTCCAGGACCACGACGGGCAGGACCCGGGAGGTGGCGGCCTGGTAGTCGCCGTACCCGGGCACCGCGCGCACCACGTGCGCGAACAGCTCGTCCCGCCGGGCGCCCTCGGCGGGGACGGCTATCGCGGCGTACGACTCGGTGCCGATCTCCACCTGGACCTGGGGGTGGGCGAGCAGGTTGTGGTACCAGGCGGGGTGCCGGGGCCCGCCGAGGTTCGATCCGACGACCAGCGGCAGGCCGTCGTGGCGGACGTAACCGAGCGGGGTGGTGGTCTGCCGGCCCGACTTGGCGCCGGTGGTGGTCAGCAGGAGGAGGTCGCCGCCTTCGAAGGGGCCGCCGACCTTTCCTCCGTTGGCGCGGAACTCCTCGATGACGGACTGGTTGAAAGGGGATACCGACATACGGTGATGAGTCTCCAGAAAAAGGGCGCGCGGCGGCGCGAAGGGGCGCGAAACCGCGAGGATGCGGGACAGCCGCTGCGCGGGGCGGGCGGCTACAAGGGTGCTCGGAAGGCTGCCGGCGGTGGCACGCACGCGCGCACGGCGTGGATCGCGTACGAGCGCATGGCGTGTATCGCGTACGAGCCATGGCGCATACGGGCGCGCGGGTGACCGCACGGCGCGGAGCAGGGCGCGCGGAGGCGCTCAGAACAGGCTCAGGCCGTGGAGTGTGAACTCATGGGATCGTCCCTGGAGTGAAGGTGTTCGCCCGACTGCCGGCCGGCCCACTGCTCTTTGGCCGACGTCACGTGACACGTCGGTCATTACAACCGTCCGGCGGCGACGGTGTCAACGCCCCGGCCCCGACCGGGCCCCCGCTCCCACCCGGCCGTCAACATCACCCCTATGGCGACCCGGCCCTCTGAGGCACAATCGGCAGCATGACGAGCCCGGACAAGCCCGCAGACCCCGTCCAGCAGTACGCGGACCGCAGCTACCGCTCGCCGGCCGGGCTGGCCGGCGGGGTCATGCTGCTGGCGCTCGCCGCCTGGCTCGGCGGTGACGCGCTGGTGCGCGGCGAGGGGCACACCAAGCTGCTGGCGGTGGCCGGGCTGCTGTTCGCGGTGCCTCTGGTGGTCGCGTTCACCCTGCGGCCCGTGGTGCGGGCGGGACAGGACCGGCTCGTGGTGCGCAACCCCTTCCGTACGATCACGCTGCCGTGGGGCGCGGTGGAGGACCTCCGGGCCTCCTTCACCAGCGAGGTCTTCGCGGGCGGCACGAAGTACCAGCTCTGGGCGGTCCCGGTGTCGCTGCGGCAGCGCAAGAAGGCCGGCCGGCAGGCGGCGCGCTCCGCGAACCGGCCCGCCAAGAGCCAGTTCGGGCTGCACCTGGACGCCGGCCCGCCGCCCCGTGCCACGGCCGACCGCACCCTTGACGAGCTGCGCGAACTCCAGGAGCGGGGCGCCGCGCGGGAGAGCGCGCAGGGCGGTCCGGCGGTGCGCTGGGCGTACGAGATCATCGCCCCGTGCGTGGTGGGCGTACTCGGCCTCGTGGTGCTGATCGCGCTCTGAGCTCGGTCTTCATCTCCGGGCGTGACGCTGCGCGACGAGGGCGGTTCGCGTTCGACGGTCTCACGGACGCCGTAGCGGGAGCCGAGCGGGGTCGGCCGCGGGTGCACCCGGTCCCGTGCCTGGGCGGGGGCTTTCCCCTGACGGGTGGTGTCCGTGGACGTCATGACGGCCGGCGGCGTCGGGGCTCGGTGAACACCCGACAAAGACGGTACGGGAAGTGTCGGGTGGCCGGGGTCGGTGGCGCCGCACGATGGGGGCATGGATGACACGACCTTGGTATCCCGTTTCCTGCGTGACGGCTTCGTGAAGCTGGAGGGTGCCGTCGCGCCGCGGGTGGCCGCGGACTGCGCGCGGCTGCTGTGGCGGGAGACGGGCTGCGACCCGGACGATCCGGCGACATGGACGCGGCCCGTGCACTGGGTGCCGGGCATGGGGCAGGGGCCGTTCGCCGCCGCCCCCAACTCCCCGGCCCTGCATCGCGCGTACGACCTGCTCGTCGGCGCGGGGCGCTGGGAGCCGCGCTACTCGCTGGGCACCTTCCCGCTGCGGTTCCCGCACCCGGAGGAGCCGGACGACGCGGGCTGGCACATCGAGGGGAGCTATCTGCCGGAGGGGGAGAGCTGGTACTTCACCAACCTGCGCTCCCGGGGCCGGGCGCTGCTGATGCTGTTCTTGTTCAGCGAGGTCGGGGAGGAGGACGCCCCGACCCGGATCCGGGTCGGCTCCCACCTGGACGTGCCGAAGGTGCTGGAGGAGTACGGGGAGGACGGGGCCGGCGGGCTGGCCCTGGCGCCGGATCTGGTGGCGGCGTCCGACCACCGGGACGTCGCCCTGGCCACCGGGTCCCCGGGCGACGTCTTTTTGTGCCATCCGTTCCTGGTGCACGCGGCGCAGCCGCACCACGGGGTACGGCCGCGCTTCATGGCCCAGCCGCCGCTGCTGCCGGCCGCGCCGTACGAGCTGGAGCGGGCCGACGGCGCCTACTCCCCCGTGGAGATCGCAATCCGCCGCGGTCTGGGACGGGACACGCCCGGCCCGGACGGGGACGGCACCGAGGCCGGAACCGGGACCGGGGCCGGGGCCGGCCACAGCGCCGGATAGGCGTACTTCGTCAGTTCCCGCAACGGGCGGGAAACCCGCGCCCGGACGGCCGTACGTCCGGCAACCGTCGCCCCCGCTGCACCGAGCCGGGGCGACGCCCTTTTCCCGTGCGGCCGTTCAGGCCCATGCTCCCGCCGCGGCGGCCCGCTTCGCGTACGCCGCGAAGTCCACCGGCTCACGGCCCAGGACCTGCCGCACGCCGTCGGTCGGAGCGACCGTGTGCCCTGCCCGATGGAGGGCGAACAGGGCACCGAGCATCCTGGCCGCCGACTCCGGGAGACCGGCGGCCAGCAGCTCGGCGTGGTACTCCTGCGGGGACAGTTCCACGTACGCCATCTCCCGGCCGGCCGCCCGGGCCATCGTCGCCACGGCCTCGTCGAAGGTCAGGCCGCGCGGCCCGGAGACCTCGGTCACGCCGTCGGTGTGCGCGGCGCGCGTGAGCAGCGCCGCGGCCACCGCCGCGACGTCGTCCGCGTCGATGAACGGCTCCGGGACCTTCCCGATGGGCAGGGCCAGGCGGCCGTTGCGCAGCGGCTCCCGCCACAGGTCCTCGTCGAAGTTCTGGTTGAAGTTGTTCGCCCGCAGGACGGCCCACTGGACGCCGGATTCGCGCACCGCCTCCTCGGCCGTTGCCATGCCCTGCCCGAAGTCCGGGCCGACATGCTCGATGCCCCGGCCCGAGAGGGCCACGAACCGGCCGACGCCCGCCCGTACGGCTCGCGCGGTGAACTCCGGCACCACCTCGTACCCCTCGTCGGGAGCGACCAGGTAGACGGCCGAGGCGCCGTTCAGGGCGCCGGACCAGGTGGCGGGCTCCGTCCAGTCGAAGCGGACCTCGCCGGAGCGGGACGCGGCCCGGACGGGCACGCCCGCGGCGCGCAGTTCGCGCACCACGCGGCGGCCGGTCTTGCCGGTCGCGCCGAGAACCAGGACCGGACGTGGATCAGTGGAAGAAAAAGCGTTGTCGGACATGCGGACGAGTCAACCCGGCGCCCGCGGAACGGGACATGGGTGAACGTCCGCACCCCATGTCCAGCCGTCCGCACCCCGCACGGCCTGGCATATCGTGCCGCCCATGGACCTCTTCGACGACCTGCTGCGTGGCGTGCGTGCCAAGGGCGCCGTCTTCGCCGGATCGGTACTGACACCGCCGTGGACGCTGCGCTTCACCAAGGAGGCCTACCTCACCCTGTGCGTCCCCCTGAGCGGCGCGGGCTGGATCGTCCGGGACGACGGCGGTGAGCCGCAGCCGTTGCGCACGGGAGAGGCCGCGATCGTCCGCGGCCCGGAGCCGTTCGCCTTCACGGATGCCCCGCAGACACCGGTCGGCCGGCCGGAGCGGATACCGGACGGCGACGGCCGGACCATGCTCCTGGTGGGCGCCTACCGTGTCCCGGGCGAGGTTCCCCGCAGGCTGCTGCGGGCCCTGCCGCCGGTCGCCGTCGTCCCCGACGAACACGACTGCGCCGCCATGCGCGGCTACCTGGAAGCCCAGCTCACCGCCGGCCTGCCCGGCCGGCAGATCGTGGTCGACCGGCTGCTCGACTGGCTGCTGGTGTGCACGCTGCGCCAATGGTTCGACCGGCCCGGGGCCGCCCCGCCCGCCTGGTATCTCGCGCTGGGCGACGAGGTGGCGGGCCCCGCCCTGCGCGCCATGCACGCCGCCCCGGAACGGGCCTGGACCCTGCCGTCCCTGGCGGCCGTCGCCGGGGTGTCCCGCTCCACGTTCGCCAAGCGCTTCCAGGCTCTGCTGGGCGAGCCGCCGCTGACCTACCTGACGGAATGGCGCATGACCTTGGCCGCCGACCTGCTGTCCGAGCCCGGCACGACGGTGGCCGCCGTCGCCCGGCGCGTCGGCTACGCCGATCCCTTCAGCTTCAGTGCGGCGTTCAAGCGGGTCATGGGCGTGAGCCCGAGCGCACACCGGGTCGTCGGCGAAGACCCGGCCGGCGTGCTCGCCGGCGGCTGAGCGGGGACCGGCGCTGGTCGTTTGCCGCGCTTGTGACCCGGATCGTGTACGGCAATCCGTACAAGCCAGGCTCGGTCGAGTACGCCCGGTACAACCGTGGCGAGGACCTCGCCGCTGCTCTCGCCGGTCAAGGCAAGGCCCTGGATCCGGCATCGCGGACGATTTCTGCATAAGGCGTGTGACGCAAACGCGGCGGGCCCCGGTCATGAGACCCGGGCCCGCCGCTCGGTCCTTCGCCTACCGCCATCAGAGGCGACCGCCGTCGGAGGCGACCGCCGGCGGCGACGGCCGCGTCAGATGCCGGCCGCCGCCGAAAGGTCCGCCTTGATCGCGGTGAGCGCGGCGTCCGCCGTCGTACGGGCCTGGGCCAGGGCCTGCGCCGAGGCGACCGGGACCACGACCTCCAGGTAGCACTTGAGCTTGGGCTCGGTGCCGCTGGGCCGGACGACCACCCGGCCGGCCGACACGCCGACCGCCTCGGACCCGGCCAGGTGGTAGCGCAGCCCGTCGGTCGGCGGCAGCGCGTCCGTACCCTGCGAGAGGTCGTCGGAGGAGGCCACGGACAGGCCCGCCAGGACGGTCGGCGGCTGCTCGCGCAGCCGCTCCATGGCGGCGCCGATCAGCGACAGGTCCTGGACGCGGACCGAGAGCTGGTCGGTGGCGTGCAGGCCGTGCCGCAGCGCCAGGTCGTCCAGCAGGTCGGTGAGGGTGCGGCCGGCCTGCTTGAGCCCGGCGGCCAGTTCGGTGACGAGCAGGGCGGCGGTGATGCCGTCCTTGTCCCGTACGCCCTCGGGGTCCACGCAGTAGCCCAGCGCCTCCTCGTAGGCGTACCGCAGGCCGTCGACGCGGGCCAGCCACTTGAAGCCGGTCAGGGTCTCCTCGTACGGGAGCGAGGCCGCCGCCGCGATGCGGGAGAGCAGGGAGGAGGAGACGATCGTCGTCGCGAACGTGCCCTGGGCCTGCTTGGTGACCAGGTGGGCGGCGAGCAGCGCGCCGACCTCGTCACCGCGCAGCATCCGCCAGCCCGCTTCGGTGCCGGGCGCCGGTACGGCGACGGCGCAGCGGTCCGCGTCGGGGTCGTTGGCGATGACGATGTCGGTGCCCTCGGTGGCACGGGCGGTGGCGAAGGCCAGGTCCATCGCGCCGGGCTCTTCGGGGTTGGGGAAGGCGACGGTGGGGAAGTCGGGGTCCGGCTCGGCCTGCTCGGCGACCACGGCCGGCGCCGGGAAGCCCGCCCGCTCGAAGGCGGCGACCAGCACGTCCCGGCCGACACCGTGCATCGGCGTGTAGACGACGCCGATCCCACGCGGCGAGCCGGGGGTGAGCACGGCGTCCGTACGGGCCAGGTAGGCGTCCAGGACGTCCTCGCCGAGGATCTCCCAGCCCTCCGAGGGGCGCGGCACGTCGTGCAGGGAGGCCACGGCCGCGATCCGCTCGGCGATCTCGCCGTCCGCGGGCGGCACGATCTGGGAGCCGTCACCCAGGTAGACCTTGTAGCCGTTGTCGCGCGGCGGGTTGTGGCTGGCGGTGACCTCGACACCGGCGACCGCCCCGAGGTGCCGTATGGCGAAGGCGAGGACGGGGGTGGGCAGCGGACGCGGCAGCACCGCGGCCTTCAGGCCCGCGCCGACCATGACGGCGGCGGTGTCCCGGGCGAAGTCGGCGCTCTTGTGGCGCGCGTCGTACCCGATGACGACCAGGCCCTCGCCCTGGCCCTTGTCCTTGAGGTACGCGGCGAGGCCGGCCGCGGCCCGGATGACGACGGAACGGTTCATCCGCATCGGGCCCGCGCCCAGCTCGCCGCGCAGCCCGGCCGTACCGAACTGGAGCGTGCCCGCGAAACGGGCCGCCAGCTCCTCGGTGTCCTCGGCGTCGATGAGCTTGCCCAGCTCCTCGCGGGTCTCCGCGTCGGGGTCCTCGGCCTGCCATGCCTTCGCCCGGCTGATCAGCTCGGCGGGATCGATTGCCACGTGATGCTCCTGCCTGTGTGTGCCTGTGTGCCTCTGGGGCCGTGTACCTGCTGTGAAGGCCGGGTGCCCGCGAGGCCGTGTCCTGTGAGGGGGTGCGGGGGCCGCCTCGCGTAGGTACGTCTACGTAAGGTGCCCTGCGCGGGGCGCCATGGCCACAAGGCGCGCCCCGGGTCACCTACGGACCGGAATCCGTACGTGAACCGGGGCGCGGGACCTCATGGCCGGTCCGGTCTCAGAGCTTGCCGAGCACCTGGCCGAGCAGGCTGCCCATGCGGGTCGCGGAGTCGCGGCCGGCCTGGAGGACCTCTTCGTGGTTGAGCGGCTCGCCGGTCATGCCCGCGGCGAGGTTCGTCACCAGGGAGAGGCCCAGGACCTCGGCGCCGGCCTCACGGGCGGCGATGGCCTCCAGGACCGTGGACATGCCGACCAGGTCGGCGCCCATGGTGCGGAGCATCCGGATCTCGGCCGGGGTCTCGTAGTGCGGGCCGGGGAGCTGGGCGTAGACGCCCTCCTCCAGGGTCGCGTCGACCTCCTTGCACAGCGCGCGCAGTCGCGGCGAGTACAGGTCGGTCAGGTCGACGAAGTTCGCGCCCTTGATGGGGGAGGTGGCGGTGAGGTTCAGGTGGTCGCTGATCAGGACCGGCTGGCCCGGGCGCATGCCCGCGCGCAGACCGCCGCACCCGTTGGTCAGCACGACCGTCTTGCAGCCGGCGGCGACGGCCGAACGGACGCCGTGCACGACGCTGGCGACGCCGCGGCCCTCGTAGAAGTGCGTACGGCCCAGGAAGACCAGCGCGCGCTTGTCGCCGATCTTGTACGAGCGGACCTTGCCGCCGTGGCCGGCGACGGCCGGCGGCGGGAAACCGGGCAGCTCGGTGACCGGGAACTCGTGCTCCGGCGCGCCGAGCGAGTCGGCGGCCGGGGCCCAGCCGGAGCCCATGACCAGGGCCACGTCGTGGGTCTCGGCGCCGGTCAGCTCGCGCAGGCGGGCGGCGGCGGCGTTGGCGGCACCCTGCGGGTCTGCCTCGATGTCCGAAGTAGCAAATGCGTTCACGCGGACGAGGGTAACCGGTAATTGCCTACGCGCGTAGATGTCACTGCTCACGGGGTTGCGCCGGTTGTTTTGTGCCTTCGCACAGGCGTCCGCCCCCGGACCCCGGGCTGCGTAAGTGCCCGTCGGGGCTCAGTCCTCCGTGACGAGAATGTCCTTGTCGTTGAAGACCTCGACGACGAAGATCAGCAGCCGTCCCATGCTGACCGTGTACTCGACCAGGATGTTCTGCGTGAGGCGGACGGTCCGGTCGTCACCCGTGGCGCTTATGGGGCGCGAGACGTCAAGGAACGGGTCCCGTGCCAGCAGGGAGATGCCCTTGTCGAACGCGGCGCGCTGCCGGCCGTCGAGGCGGTCACGGGCGGCGGCGGCCATTTCGGTGAAGTGCACCTGGTAGGTGGGCATCCTGCGTCCCTCTTCCTGCGGTTGCCGGAAGCGTAGCTCCGCTCCCGCCTCAGCAGGGCCGCTTGCGCAGTTCCATCACATAATCGTGGGGCGCGCCCGCGGATTCCGCCGCGTCGGCGATTTCACCCAGATAGCGGGCCGAGGGCAGCCCGCCCTCGTATCCGTTCAGGACGTACGTCCAGGCCGCCTCGTCACCGTCCAGGGTGTGCACCCGCACCCGCATCCGCCGGTAGATGTCCAGGCCCACGCCCTCCCAGCGGTCCATGGACTCCTCGTCCATCGGGGCGATGTCGTACAGCCCGACGAAGACCTGCGAGCGGGGGGCCTCGACGATGGTCGGCAGTGCGCCCTCCCAGCCCATCTGCTCGCCGCCGAAGGTGAGCCGCCAGCCGTTGAGCCAGCCGGTGCCGCGCAGCGGCGAGTGCGGTGCGCGGCGGGACATCAGCCGCGCGTCGAGGTTGCCGGCGTACGCGGCGTAAAGCGACATGGCTCAGAGAGTACGGGAGGTCATCGGGTGGGCTCTTGATACGGGAGATTCCTACGGCCGCCCCAAGGGGACCGTGGCACGGGCGTACGGGACAATGGAGTACGTGACTCGGATCGTGATCATCGGTGGCGGACCCGGCGGATACGAGGCGGCCCTGGTGGGCGCCTCTCTCGGCGCGGAGGTGACCGTCGTCGACTGCGACGGTCTGGGCGGGGCGTCGGTGCTCACCGACTGCGTGCCCTCGAAGACTCTCATCGCGACGGCCGAGGTGATGACGACCTTCGACTCCTCGTACGAGGAGCTGGGCATCATCGTCGAGGACGACACGCCGTACAAGGACCGCCCGCGCGGGTGGTCGGCGTGGACCTCGGCAAGGTCAACCGGCGCGTCAAGCGGCTCGCGCTGGCCCAGTCGCACGACATCACCGCCTCGGTGACCCGGGCGGGCGGCCGGGTGCTGCGCGGCCGGGGCCGGCTGGAGCCGGGGCAGGCGCCGGACGGCTCGCGCCGGGTCGTGGTCCGTACGGCCGACGGTACGGAAGAGACGCTGACCGCCGACGCGGTCCTGATCGCCACCGGCGCCCACCCGCGCGAGATCCCCGACGCGCAGCCGGACGGCGAGCGCATCCTGAACTGGACGCAGGTCTACGACCTGGACGAACTGCCCGAAGAGCTGATCGTGGTCGGCTCGGGCGTCACCGGCGCGGAGTTCGCGGGCGCCTATCAGGCGCTCGGCTCGCGCGTCACCCTCGTCTCCTCCCGCGACCGGGTGCTGCCGGGCGAGGACCCGGACGCCGCCGCCGTCCTGGAGGACGTCTTCCGCCGGCGCGGGATGAACGTGATGGCGCGTTCGCGTGCCGCTTCCGCCAAACTTGTGGGTGATCGTGTCGAGGTGACGCTCTCCGACGGCCGTACGATCTCCGGCACCCACTGCCTGATGGCGGTCGGCTCCATCCCGAACACCGCCGGCATCGGACTGGAAGAAGCCGGAGTCAGCCTGACGGATTCCGGTCACATCCGGACCGACCGGGTCTCGCGGACCTCGGCGCCCGGCGTGTACGCGGCCGGCGACTGCACCGGCGTCCTCGCGCTGGCCTCCGTCGCCGCGATGCAGGGCCGGATCGCGATGTACCACTTCCTGGGCGACGCGGTCACGCCGCTGAACCTCAAGACCGTCTCCGCCAACGTCTTCACCGACCCGGAGATCGCCACGGTCGGCTACTCGCAGGCGGACGTGGACGCCGGCCGGATCGACGCCCGGGTCGTCAAGCTGCCGCTGCTGCGCAACCCGCGCGCGAAGATGCAGGGCATCCGCGACGGCTTCGTGAAGCTGTTCTGCCGCCCCGGTACGGGCATCGTGGTCGGGGGCGTCGTGGTCTCGCCGCGCGCCAGCGAGCTGATCCACCCCATATCGATCGCGGTGGACAACAACCTGACGGTGGAGCAGATCGCCAGTGCCTTCACGGTCTATCCGTCGCTGTCCGGCTCGATAGCCGAGGTGGCGCGGCAGTTGCACACCCGCAAGTCGGCGTCCCAGTAGTCCTGGTCGACCCGGACCGTACGGACGTTCCGCGCGCCATCGTGCGTTCGCCCGCGTTTCCGTACGGATGTCCGAAAGGGCCTCCGTACGGGTGTCCGGGTACCCTCCCGCGGGCATTTTCCATGGCCTCCGTCATATACCACGTGCAGGGGTCGGGAATGAACAACTTCCGTTAATTGGTGCAACCTGCTGAAAACAGACGGTCGTTGGCGTTACTGTCAGTTTCGTGTTCGCTGCAGAACGTCGCCAACTGATCCTTGAAATGGTGCGTGCGAACGGAGCGGTTTCGCTCCGTGAGCTCGCCCGCGTCGTCCAGACCTCCGAAGTGACCGTACGGCGGGACGTGCGGGCACTGGAGGCAGAAGGACTCCTCGACCGCCGGCACGGCGGTGCGGTCTTGCCGGGAGGTTTCGCCCGCGAGTCCGGATTCCCCCAGAAATCCCATCTAGCGACCGCCGAGAAAACGGCCATCGCCGATCTCGCGGCGGGCCTCGTCGAGGAAGGCGAGGCCATCGTCGTCGGCGCCGGGACCACCACGCAGGAGCTGGCCCGCCGGCTCGCCCGCGTACCCGGACTGACCGTGGTCACCAACTCCCTGCTGGTCGCCCAGGCGTTGGCGCACGCCAACCGCGTCGAGGTCGTGATGACCGGCGGCACCCTGCGCGGCTCGAACTACGCGCTGGTCGGCAGCGGTGCCGAGCAGTCCCTCCAGGGCCTGCGGGTCTCCCGTGCCTTCCTGTCGGGCAGCGGGCTGACCGCCGAGCGCGGCCTGTCCACCTCCAACATGCTCTCCGCCAGCGTCGACCGCGCACTGGTGCAGGCGGCGGCGGAGGTCGTGGTGCTCGCCGACCACACCAAGCTCGGTACGGACACCATGTTCCAGACCGTGCCGACGGATGTGATCACGCGCCTGGTCACCGACGAGCCGTCGGGCCACGACGACCGGGCCGCGACCGAGCTGCAGGCGCTGGCCGACCAGGGCGTGCAGATCACGGTCGCGGGCGGACCGGCCACCGGAACCGGCCCCGGTCACCCAGGTGCGGAGGGTGCCCAGCAGCCCGACCGGCGGGGCCCCCGCAGAGACGTACCGCTGCCGGGCCAGCGGCGCAGCCACCCGGCGGCCGGCGGCCCGGTACCGGGACCGGGACCGCAGCTCCGCTCGGCGGCACCCCTGGCGGAGCAGCCCGGCAGCGGCCGGGTCGCCGACCTGGCTCCCCGGCGCCGCTGAGAGCTGGGTGAGAGCTGTGTGAGCGTGCCGGCGGGGCGACCCCCGCCGGGCGCACGCCTGCCCGGACGGCTGCGGACCGAGGGGCGCGGGCTGTGGACCGCCGGGCCTTGGCTGCGGCCCGCCGGGCGTCGGCTACGGACCGCCGGGCGCGGGCTGCGGTCACGCCGGGCGTCGGCTACGGACCGCCGGGCGCTCGCTGCGGACCGCCGGGCGCCGGCTACCGCTCCGCCTTCAGCCCCTTCAACGTCAGCGTCAGCAGCCGGTCGGCCAGCTCCGGGTCGTCCGGTGCTTCCTCGGCGGCCAGTGCGATGCCGTTGGTGAGCTGCATCAGGTCGCCGATGCTGACGTCGTCGCGTACCGCCCCGGCGCGCTGCGCGCGGGCCAGCAGGGCGCCGCCTGCCTCGCGCATCGGCACACTGCACCGCGCCAGTCCCGACGTCTCGTCGGCCGGCGCGGCCATCAGTGCCCGGGCCAGCCCCCGGTAGGTGCTGGCGTGGCTGATGATCGCCCGGAGCCACTCCACGAGCGCCGCGCACGGCTGCGGTGCCTCGCTCAGTTCCCGGGCGCGGGCCAGCAGCGCGTCCACCTCGCTCTGGAACACGGCGCCCATCAGGGACGTACGGTTGGGGAAGTGCCGGTAGAGGGTGCCGATCCCGACGCCCGCGCGGCGCGCGATGTCCTCCAGCGAGGTGTCCGTGCCACGTTCCGTGAAGGCGCTCCGGGCGTGGGTCAGCAGCCGCTCGTAGTTGCGACGCGCGTCGGCGCGCATGGGGCGCACGGAAGCCTGCCCTGCCGTCTCGGTCACCATCGCCGTCCTCGCCGTCCTCCCTGAAGGCCCGGCCCATCAGGGCCCGGTGCGTCCAGCATGCCACTGCCCGGCCGGGGGCCGTCTCCCTATGGCCGTACGGGGACCCCGGCCGCTCCGTACGTCCGGTCGTGCCGTACGAGCCGTGGGCACCGGCCGTGCCGTCCCGGAGGCGGTCCCCCGTTCGGAGTATGCCGTCCCCGCCCGCCCGCGGAATCGCCCGTACGGGGGTTTCCGGGGCGCGGGGTGTCCGGGAGGCGGACCACAGGCGAAGCGCAGTCGTACCGCCGCGGGCGCGTGGCGGAACAACTGCCCATGACCGCAACGCCGTCCCCACGGCGGCCATCAAACCTGGCGCAATGAGGCTTTAGGTGCCGCTGGAACGCATGACGGGAACCTGGGGAACGCAATGGGACTGACCAGCCGATCGCTGCTCTACATCATGATCGCGGTCGCCGTGGTCTGCGTCGGGCTCACCCTGTGGCTGTGGCCACGGCTGGCCGGACGCGGTCCGCTGCCGATGCTCGGCAGGCTCGGCACCGTCGTCGCCACGCAGCTCGCGATCGTCTCCGCGCTCGGCCTCGCCGTGAACGCCAACTTCCAGTTCTACAGCTCCTGGGGCGAGCTGCTGGGTACGTACGACGACGCCCCGGCAGCCGTGAGCAAGTGGGGCGACCACGGGGGCGCGGGCCCGGCCGGCGACCCCGCCAAGGGGCTCGTACAGGCTTCGGGGCCGGAGGGCCTGGACAAGGTGCACGGTCTGCCGAAGGGGCCGCCGGAGCGGACGGGCAAGGTGGAGTCCGTACGGATCGTGGGCAAGCGCACCAGGGCCGTGGACCCGGCGTACGTCTACCTGCCGCCGCAGTACTTCCAGCGGCAGTTCGCCCGGCAGCGCTTCCCGGTGGTCGTCGCGATCAGCGGCTACCCAGGAGGAACCTTTCTGCTGGGGCAGCACCTGCGCGTCCCGCAGACCGCCGGCGAACTGATCCGCAAGGGGCAGATGCAGCCCACCGTCATCGTGATGCTGCGGCCCACCATCGCACCGCCCCGCGACACCCAGTGCGTGGACGTCCCCGGCGGCCCGCAGGCCGAGACCTTCTTCGCCAAGGACCTGCCGGACGCCCTGAAGTCCCACTACCGCGTCGGCCGCGACCCGGGCGGCTGGGGCGTCTTCGGCTACTCCTCCGGCGGTAGCTGCGCCCTCCAGCTCGCCATGCGCCACCCCCGTACGTACACCTCCGCCGCCGCCCTCTCGCCCGACTACCGCATCCACAACGACCCGACCACCGGCAACCTCTTCGGTGACGACAAGGACCGCATGCGCCGCAAGCAGGGCCACGACCTGATGTGGCGCCTGGAGAACCTGCCCGCGCCGCAGGTGTCCGTCTTGATCGGCACCAGCCGCGAGGGCGAGAAGAACTATCCGGCGGCCAAGGCGTTCCTGGACGCGGTCAAGCCCCCCATGAAGGCCGAGTCGATCATCCTGGACCACGGCAGCCACAACTTCATCACCTGGCGCCGTGAACTGCCCGCCGCGCTCCAGTGGATGAGCAAGCAGCTCACCTTCCCGGAGGACGTGGTCGGCAACTCCTAGCCCGGGGAGTCCGGGAACCTTGGGGACCCCGGGGAGCCCGCGGCGTCCTCACATGCCCGCGGCGTCCTCACGTGCCCGTGACACCGTCGATGCGCTCCCGGATCAGATCCGCGTGACCGTTGTGCCGTGCGTACTCCTCGATCATGTGGATCAGGATCCAGCGGAGCGAAACGCTCCGTTCCGCCACATACCCCACCTGGCTTTCCGGAAGGTCGCCGGAGTCGTCGAGCGAGGCGTTCGCGATCAGCTCATGGCTCCGCCCGACCTCCGCCCGCCAGGCGGACAGCGCCTCGTCGATCCCGCGGCCCGGCGCGAGCGCGAAGCCGTTCCCGAGCCCGTCCGGGTACAGGGGCGGCACGTCCTGGCCGGCGAGAACCCGCTGGAACCAGTGGCGTTCCACCTCCGCCATGTGCTGCACCAGGCCCAGCAGTGTCATCGAGGACGGTGGCGCCGAGGCCAGCCGTATGCGGCGGTCGTCGAGTCCCGCGCACTTCAGCGCGAGCGTGTCGCGGTGGAACTGCAACCAGCTTTCGAGCATGGTGCGTTCATCGGCGTGCGGGGGCGGTACGGAGCGTCCGTCGGGCATCGTGACCATGCACGGCACCCTGGCACAGCCGGCCGTCCCGCAACAGTGTGCGGGACGGCAGCACGGCGCGAGGGCCGCCCGGCGGTGTGCCGGGCGGCCCTCGTAGACGAATGTGGCGTCGTCGTCAGTCCTTGATCTCGCAGATGACCGCGCCGGAGGAGAGGGAGGCGCCGACCTCGGCAGGTGGGCGGAGAAATCGCGCACAGGCACTTCAGCGCACCGCCGATAGGCACGGAGAAATCTCCGCAGTCCGTGAGTTTCACATGGTGTGCTCTCCGGAGACGACAGCAACTGTCCAGCGAGGGCTCCCATGGCTCACCTGAACGGCCAAAGACTGGGACTTGGCGTCCGTATAGACACGTCCGATCGTGACGGGCCCGTTGCAGGAGACCGGGGTAGGCTGATCTTTTGGGTCATTCCCGTAAACGATCGTGATTTTACCTTTGCCTACGCACCTGGCATGGATGGTGTAGACGTCCTT
Source organism: Streptomyces sp. MST-110588 (assembly GCF_022695595.1). Lineage (NCBI taxonomy): Bacteria > Bacillati > Actinomycetota > Actinomycetes > Kitasatosporales > Streptomycetaceae > Streptomyces > Streptomyces sp. MST-110588. The sequence continues at coordinate 2,865,623 of NZ_CP074380.1, read as the reverse complement.
GTCCACCTTGAACCCGGGAAGTTTCGCGTTGCCCGTGCCTGAAGTCGGCGGGACGAGGATCCGTGCTTTCGCGGGCAGGTCGAGTGCTGCCGAGTTTGATTTCGTCGCGCTGGGTCCGGGAGTGTCTTGGCCGGCTCCCTTGTCGTTTCCCTTGTCGTTCCCGCCGGTGCAACCAGCGGCCAGCAGCATGATGAAGAGCGCGGTTGAGGCGGAAGCGTGACGGCGCACGGGGATCCTCCTGGAAGAACCTCCGGTCCTGGCCCGGCTGAAACCGGGCCAGGACCGGAGATCGGTTTGTGTGGGCGAACGGCTACTTGAGGACCCAGCCCTCACGGTAGGGAGCCCACACCGTCATCTCCTGCTTCCGCCCGATCTCGCAGTTGCTGTACATGTACGCCTTGTAGGCGCGCACGTTCTCCTTCATGATCCCGTAGTCGCCGTAGACGGTACTTCTGGCTTTGGCCTTGCCGCCGACCTCGACTCCCAGCTCCGACGTCCAGCTCTTGCTGGCGTTGGCATTGACCTCAGCCTTGATCTTTCCCAGGAATAAGATCTTTGTCTCGCCGCTCACCGTTACGGAGGTGCCGATCGTTGTAGTTCCCGATTTCTTCGAAGCGAACTTGAAATCTACCGCGTAGGGCTTGTTGTTCCGTACGAAGGTCGAGTACTTCACGGCCATGGTGTTCTTCAAGTTTTTGGTGATGCGGGCGACATTTCCCGGTTCGCAGTACCGACCACTTGGCGCCTTGGGCTCATCGAGATCCGGACCATCCACCGCTCCGGGTAACGCAAGGTCCTCCGGCAGCGATGCAAGATCACCATCCGGCGCGGCCTCTACGTCCGCACCAGGAGCGTCCGTCACCGAACCAGCCACTACATCCGCTCCCGGTGCCGTGAGGGCCGGGCCCACCGGGTTCGCCTGCGGGCCCGATTCGTCTGCGAAGGCCGGTCCCATACCCCCTATGATCATCAGTCCAACAGTAGTTGCGATGACGCGAGCTCTGCCTGAAATAGGTGCTCCTTCAATGACCCGGCCCTCTATGTGGCCAGTGGTGGTCTCATCAGAGCACGGTGCGATCTGGGCTGTTGAGAGAAACCGAATATTTGAGCAACATCTGAGGAATGACTGCGACAGACTGAATGATGCGTCAGAAGGCCGCCTGCGTACAGATCAAGCAGGCCGCCGGGACAACCGCCCGGCAGGGTGGCATACCGGTGTTTCCTGGGTGGCTTTCGACGGGGTCCGCCGGTGTCACGGAGGTTGCGCACGGTGGGGACGTCATCGATGGTTGGGGCCCGGCGGATCCGAAGAGGACGGTGATGGGCAGTGGTCAGCCACTAAAGTCGCGAGTCGCGCCGCTGTCCCTATCAGCTGCATCTCGGCCGTCCCTCCGGTGCGTCCCGCACACGCGAGGCGGTGAAGACGCCGCGAGGGGCGCCCGGCGGCTGTGCCGGGCGCCCCTCGCGTACGTACGTGACGGTGCTGCCGTCAGTCCTTGATCTCGCAGATGACCGCGCCGGAGGAGAGGGAGGCGCCGACCTCGGCGTTCAGGCCCTTGACGGTGCCGGCCCGGTGGGCGTTGAGGGGCTGCTCCATCTTCATCGCCTCCAGGACGACGATCAGGTCACCCTCGGCCACCTCCTGGCCCTCCTCGACCGCGACCTTGACGATCGTGCCCTGCATCGGCGAGGCGAGCGCGTCACCCGAGGCGGCGGAGCCGGACTTCTTGCCCGCCTTGCGCTTGGGCTTGGCGCCGCCGGCGACCGCGGCCCGGGCCAGCGGCATGCCCAGCGAGGACGGCAGGGAGACCTCCAGGCGCTTGCCGCCGACCTCGACGACGACCGTCTCGCGGCTGTCCGCCTCGGCCTCGTCCGTGCCGGTGCCGGCGAAGGCCGGGATCTCGTTCTTGAACTCGGTCTCGATCCAGCGGGTGTGGACCGTGAACGGGTCGGTGGAGCCGGTCAGTTCGGGCGCGAAGGCCGGGTCCTTGACGACCGTACGGTGGAAGGGGATGGCGGTGGCCATGCCCTCGACCGTGAACTCCTCCAGCGCGCGGGCGGCCCGCTGGAGCGCCTGCTCGCGGGTGGCGCCGGTGACGACCAGCTTGGCGAGCAGGGAGTCCCAGGCCGGGCCGATGACCGAGCCGGCCTCCACCCCCGCGTCCAGGCGCACACCGGGGCCGGCCGGCGCGTCGAACCTCGTCACCGTGCCGGGGGCGGGCAGGAAGTTGCGGCCCGGGTCCTCGCCGTTGATGCGGAACTCGAAGGAGTGGCCGCGCACCGCCGGGTCGTCGTACCCCAGCTCCTCGCCGTCGGCGATGCGGAACATCTCGCGTACGAGGTCGATGCCGGTGACCTCTTCGGTGACCGGGTGCTCGACCTGGAGGCGGGTGTTGACCTCCAGGAAGGAGATCGTGCCGTCCTGGCCGACCAGGAACTCGCAGGTGCCCGCGCCCTCGTACCCGGCCTCCTTGAGGATGGCCTTGGAGGCGCGGTACAGCTCGGCGTTCTGCTCTTCCGACAGGAAGGGCGCCGGGGCCTCCTCGACCAGCTTCTGGTGGCGGCGCTGGAGGGAGCAGTCACGGGTGGAGACGACGACCACGTTGCCGTGCTTGTCGGCCAGGCACTGGGTCTCCACGTGCCGCGGACGGTCCAGGTAGCGCTCCACGAAGCACTCGCCGCGCCCGAAGGCCGCCACGGCCTCCCGTACGGCGGAGTCGTACAGCTCCGGGACCTCTTCCAGCGTGCGCGCCACCTTCAGGCCGCGACCGCCACCGCCGAAGGCCGCCTTGATGGCGATCGGCAGGCCGTGCTCCTCGGCGAAGGCCACGACTTCATCCGCCCCGGAGACCGGGTCGGGGGTGCCGGCGACCAGCGGCGCACCGGCGCGCTGGGCGATGTGACGGGCCGCCACCTTGTCACCGAGGTCGCGGATGGCCTGCGGCGGCGGGCCGATCCAGGTCAGCCCGGCGTCCAGGACGGCCTGCGCGAAGTCGGCGTTCTCGGAGAGGAAGCCGTAACCCGGGTGGATGGCGTCGGCGCCCGAATCGGCGGCGGCGGCAAGGACCTTGGCGATGTCCAGGTAGCTGGTGGCAGGAGTGTCACCGCCCAGGGCGTATGCCTCGTCTGCCGCGCGGACGTGCAGGGCGTCCCGGTCAGGGTCCGCGTAGACGGCTACGCTCCCGATCCCGGCGTCCCGGCATGCACGGGCAACGCGAACAGCGATTTCGCCTCGGTTGGCGATGAGCACCTTGCGCACGATGGCTCCCTCCTTGAAACAAGGCGAGTTTAGGGACTGGCGACACCTCGTGCCGACCCGTTCCCCGGCGTGAGCTTGCCCACACGGAGCGTGCACCCGGCGCCGGCGAGGAGCGGAAGTCCCTTGCCGTCCCAGGGTAGGCCCGCATTCCGTACGCCACTCAGCGGCCGTGATGTGGTCAAGGTCTCGACGGGCGGGTGAACCCCGAGGCGCCGTTTCTTTGTGGAGTCCCTACGAATGGGCGAGGGAAACTTTGCCACTGAATCCTCCGGTCGGCCCCGTTCCCGTACGGCGGGTGCCGGTCCCGTGCGGCAGGTATCGCTCCCGTACGGCGGGTGCGGACCCTCGTGCGGCGGGTGCCGTTCCTGTACGGCGGGGTGCGGCCCCTCGGGCGGCGGGTGCCGCTCCCGTACGTCGGGTACGGACCTCGGGCGGCGGGTCCAGGCCCCTCACCCTGTCTCTTACCCACCCCACCCTCTTCGTGACCTTCCTTCCGCCCGGTTCTTCCCTGACAGGGGGGAGGCGGAGGTACCGTGCGCGGACGGTCGCTTTACTCGCGGTAACCCGCGGGAAGGGGAGGAGGACGTGGGGATGGCACGCAAACCGGTGGCCTGGGCCACGGCCGTCGTCCTGGTGCTGGAGACAGCCGGGGTACTGCTGCTCAACTGGATCCTGGCCATCGTCGTGGACAAGCAGCGCATGTCCATGGCCGGCCTGGAGCCCGGCGCGATGGCCACCGGAGCCTGGGCGGTCGGCGCCCTCTTCGGCCTCTACCTGCTGACCTGCGCCTTCGTCCTCGTCCGAGCCGCCGTACGCGACCGCCCGCCGGGCTCCTTCGGACGCATCGCCCTCATCTGCTGCGCCGTCCTGCACGGCGTGCTCGGCGCCTTCGCGGTCGGCCTGCTGGGCTGGGGCGCGTTCGCCCTGATGATGGCCGTCCTGGGTCTGCTCGTCCTGACCCTGATGGCGTACGGGTCTCCGCGCGGCGAGGCCGTCGCGGCGGGCAGGGACGTTCCGGCGAACGGGTGAACCGGCCCCCGGCCCCCGGCGGCCGTCGTACGCCTCACCCGGCCGTACGCCCTTACGAGGACGCCAGGGCCGCCGCCTCGCGGCGCAGCGCCTCGATCAGCGGCTCCCGCAGCCGCTGGAACTCCGCGACCGGCACGGCGGCCGACACGGCAGTCCCACCGGCCCGCACCCCGCCGGCCGCAGCCCCGCCCGCCGGTGCCATGGGCAGCGGCACCGCGACACACGCCATCCCCGGCGCCGCCTGCTCCACCTCCACCGCGACCCCGGCACGCCGTACCCGCCGCAGCTCCCGCTCCAGGCGCTCGGCCGAGGTGATGGTGTGCGGGGTGCGCGGCGGCAGACCACCGGCGGCCAGGTACTGGCGGCGGGCCGCGCCCGGCAGCGAGGAGAGCAGCATCCGGCCGTGCGCGGTGGCGTGCGCGCCGGTGTCCCGGCCGACCGAGAAGACCGAGTCCGGCCCGCTCGTCGCCCCGTCCACCACCGTGATCTCCCCGTCCCGGTACGTACTGAAGAAGACATCGGCCCCCGAGAGACGGCGCAGCCGCAGCAGCGACTCGTGCACCCGCTCGTCGATCCGCTGCTGCCGCCGGAAGGCGCTGTGCAGCGTCGGCACCCGGTAGCCGAGGGTGTACCCGGCCGCCGTACGCTCCAGGTGCCCGCGCTCGGTCAGCGACCCCAGCAGCGCGTACACCGTCGACAGCCCGCAGCCCAGCCGCCGGGCCAGCGCCTTGGCGGTCACGGGCCCGGACGCCTCGGCCACCGCGTCGATCAGATCCAGCGCACGATCGACGGACTGCGGCATAACGATCTTCCTCCGGGGCCGGGGCGGCGGGTCTGTACGGCAAGTGTCGGATATCGGGTATCGGGCCGTGGGCGTCGGGTGCCGGGTGCCGGCGGGAACGCGAAAGAAGTCGCTACCGGACCATGCGGGAACTGCGCCCCCGGAGCGGCGAGACCGTGAGCATCCGGATGCTGTTCGTCTTCGAGACAAGTACACGGCCTACCTTGAAGCCTTGGAACAGGAGAAGAAGAAGGGGCAGGGCAGATGAAACTCGGCACCATGGCCGACCTGACGGCCGTCATCACTCCCGAGAAGCGCGAGCGCATCGACACCATCAAGGCGGAAATGGTCGACGCCGAGCGAGGACACGAACTGGCCGCTCTCCGTAAGGCCCGGACTTCCGTCGGTGCCCCTACGCGTACGCACCCGTCCTAACATCCGCGTACGAACGGACCTCCCGGCGTCGTACAGTCCCGGCCGCACCTGCCCCTGGCAGGATGCGCCCATGGTCACACCCATACCCTCAGCAGTCCCCACCGGCCAAATGAGCCGTTACGAACAACCCGCCTTCCCCTGACCGGCGGCGCCTGCCTACGCCCCTGGCAGCAGAACGACACCGACGCCCAGACCCTCGCCACCGCCTCCCACGACCCGGACATCCAGCAGTGGAACCGCTCCGTCCCCATGTCACCCGACGAGGCCCGCACGAAAATCGCCCACTGGGCGCACCGCTGGCAGGCCGAGGAAGCCGCGATCTGGGCCATCACCCCGTCGGACGGAGCGGCCCCGGTCGGCCTGATCGGCCTGGGCGACATGGACCTCCGGGGCGGCAGCGCGGAATTCCTCTACTGGCTGCTCCCCGCCGGACGCGGCGGCGGCCTCATGGTGGACGCGACCGTACGGGTCAGCCGCTGGGCCCTGGACGACCTCGGCCTCCACCGGCTACGCATCTGCCACTCCGTCGCCAACCCGGCCTCCTGCCAAGTCGCGACAAGGGCCGGCTTCCTGTTGGAGGGCACCCAACGCAGCGCCCTCCTCCACGCGGACGGCTGGCACGACGAACACCTCCACGCCCGCATCCAAGGCGACCCCTGGCCCCCACCACCGCGTAAGGCCCCCTGTCACCAGCCCCCGTCGCCCCCACCACCATCCCGACAAACGCCACCCAGGCGTCGGGGGCGATGGTCAGTATGGGGCCGCTGGGGTCCTTGGAGTCACGTACATGGATGGCGGCACCGCTGGCTACTTCGACACAGTTGCCGCCACCTGCATCGCTGTGGCTGGACTTGAGCCACTGCAAGGTACTCTTCATAGTTCTCCTGCCAATCGCTCGATGAGGCCCAGAGATTCATCAGGTCCCAGGGCCTGTGCGCGGATCTTTGCATACCGGTGGGCGCGAATAGATACCTCGGCTGGATCGCTGATGAGCGAACTGACGTCCTGCGCCTCCAGGTAGACGAGGTGATCATGCTCAAGAGTCTCCAGCAGCTTCATGGGACCATGCGCGCCTGCGTGATCACCACGAAGTCCACGGTTGAGCGGTAGCACTTGGATCGTGACGTTGGGGCGTTGAGCGTACTGAGCGAGAGACAGCAGTTGGGCACGCATGATCTCGCGGGTGCCGAACAGCCTCATTAGAACCGACTCTTCGAGGATCAACTCGATCAGTGCTGTGGGCTCGCGGTCGAACAAAGCCTTGCGTGCCATCCGGGCTTCGACCAGTTCAGCGACACGCTGTTCCGGCGGAGGTGGATAGCCGCCACCGATCAGAGCGCGAGCGTAGTCCTCCGTCTGGAACAACCCATCGACCACGAGAGTCTCGTACGAGCACAGCGTCAGGGCTTTCGCCTCGATGAGCGCGAAGTCCTTGAACTGCCTGGGGAACTTGTCCAGGCGGACGTACTTGATGGCCGCCTTCAGGATGTCCGTGTCCTTGGTGAGGAGGTCGTTGAGGCCGAGCAGCATGTCGTCGCTGGCGGGCTGGGCGCCTGTTTCCATCGCGCTGACGGCCGAGCCCGTGTAGCCGATGATCTGGCCGACTTCCACCTGCGTCATCCCGGCGTGCTCTCGTAGGATTCTGGCGATCTCCGCCGCCAACTGCGTGGCGGTGGAGGCCGCTTCCTTGTTCTCTGTCCGCGCCATTGCGGTCACCGCCCCACTCGACTGCACTCAACCCGGTTCGAGCGCACCACAAACCTGCCGCACCGTGTTCGGTGGTGCACTCTCTGTCATGGAAAACGCTAGCGGGACCCACTGACACTGTTCCCGTGAATACGGAAAGTCACCGCGAAAGCGACTGTGGAAGTCTGGGCTGGTTGCCTGCTAGTGGGCACCAACTGCGGATAGCGGGGACACACTTCGACGCCGTACGGGTCGATGGGGAGACCGGGCGGGACCTGGCCGATCTCATGGAACGGCTGACGCGGGGGACGCCGGGGCCGGTGATTTCGGAGGTGAGCGGGCGGCGGTCGACGTAATTCCTCGTGCCGCCGGGCAGTACGGCGTACCGGGCCTGGCCGCGTGCCGCGTACCGGATCACGGGCGGGCGAGGGCGGACCGGGTACATCCGTGTGCCCGCCCTCTACGGCACGACCTGGCCGCTGGCCTGGCGGTGCCCGCCGACTCCCGACGGGCACCTCGTCCATGCCCTGCTGCTGTGGAACACGTTGAACGTGCTGGTGGAGGAGGAGGGCCCTTGACGTGGTCCGGGGGCTCAGGCGGCGAGGGCCAGGGCCAGGGCGCCGACCACCGGGGCCGCGTACACCACGGGGAAGGGGATGTGGCTGTAGATGCGCGACCGGATGACGGTGATGACGGCTCCGGTGAAGTACAGCACCAGGCCGGTCCCGGCCAGGATGCCGATGACCGGGACGAACAGGCCGACGACCAGGCCCACCGCCCCGGCGGCCTTGGCCGCGCCGAGCCAGGGCAGCCAGGACGCGGGGATGCCGTAGTCGGCTATGGGCTTGATGACCCACTTGGCGCGGAGGAAGGCGCTGCCGGCCGAGAAGCCCGTCATGGCGGCGGCCAGGAGGGTGACGACGAGATAGGTGGTGGGCATCAGCAGTGCTCCTCATCGGGCGGCGGCGCCGGGACGGTTGGCTTCGGCCGGGCCTCTTGGGTCCGTCACTGCTATGACGTGCCGCGCGGTGGGAGTGTGACCGGTGGAGGAGATTGAATTGAGGTGAGTGAGTTTTCGACGGGGCCGAGCCAGGGGCAGGGCGCAGGGGGTCAGCAGCAGGTGCCGCCCTCTCGGGGGTCGGCGTCGCGGCGGTCCGTGCGGCGGTGTTCGAACTCTCGGCGGGTCATGACGGGCTCGCCGGCGGCGCGGGCGCGCTCCGCGTAGCGGTCGTACGCGTGCTCGCCGTTGAGTTCGCGTACGTACCACAGGAGCTTGGCCGCGCCGCGACGGGTGCCGGCCAGGGTCTGCTGGAGGCGGGTCATGGGGTAAGGGTGCCGGAGCCGGTGGATGAGCCGGTGGATGTGGTGGCCGGTTCGGGGTCGGGGGCGGGGGAGGTGGACGAGAACAAGCCGGACGGTGCCGTGCGGCGGGACGGTACGTACTCGGCCTCGTGGAGGGGGAGGGAGCCGCCGTTGCGGACGGCCTTGACGCAGACCACGGCGCAGGCCAGGACGATGACGACGGTCAGGGCGGCGAAGGCGATGGACAGGGTGCCGGTCACCGTGGAGTTGTGGACGACGGTGGACATGTCGTCCAGGGACTTCGCGGGGGCCAGTACCTTCCCGGCCTCCAGCGCGTGCTCGTACTTGGCGCGCTGGGCGAAGAAGCCGACGGCCGGGTTGTCGGAGAAGACCTTCTGCCAGCTCGCGGTCATGGTGACGGCCAGCGCCCACAGCAGCGGTACGCCCGTCACCCACGCCCACTTCAGACGGCCGGACTTGATGACCAGGGTGGTGGAGACGGCCAGGGCGATGGAGGCCAGGAGCTGGTTGGCCGTACCGAAGAGCGGGAAGAGCTGGTTGATGCCGCCCAGCGGGTCGTTGACGCCGACCCACAGGAAGTAGCCCCAGGCCAGGACCACGACGGCCGAGGTGATCCAGATGCCGGGCTTCCAGGTCTTGTCGCGGAAGCGCGGTACGGCGTTGCCGATCATGTCCTGGAGCATGAAGCGGCCCACGCGGGTGGCGGCGTCGACGGCGGTCAGGATGAACAGCGCCTCGAACATGATCGCGAAGTGGTACCAGAACGACATCATGCCGTCCGTCCCGAACGCCTTGCCCAGGATGGTCGCCATGCCGACCGCGAGGGTGGGCGCGCCGCCCGTACGGGAGACCAGGGAGTCCTCGCCGACCGCGTGCGCGGCGGCGGCCAGTTGGTCGGGGGTGATGCGGAAGCCGAAGCCGGCGACCGCCTGGGAGGCGGACTGGAGGGTGTCGCCGAGTACGCCGGCCGGGGCGTTCATCGCGTAGTACAGGCCGGGGTCGATGACGCAGGCGGCAACCAGGGCCATGATCGCGACGAAGGACTCCATCAGCATGGAGCCGTAGCCGATCAGCGGGACCTGCGACTCCTTCTCGATCATCTTCGGGGTGGTGCCGGAGGAGATCAGCGCGTGGAAGCCGGAGAGCGCGCCGCAGGCGATGGTGATGAAGGCGAACGGGAAGAGGCCGCCGGCGAAGACCGGTCCGGTGCCCTCGCGTGCGAAGCGGCTGACGGGGTCGACGGTCAGGTCCGGCATGGCCATCAGGACGCCGACGGCCAGCAGGGCGATGGTGCCGACCTTCATGAAGGTGGAGAGGTAGTCGCGCGGGGCCAGCAGCATCCACACCGGGAGGACGGAGGCGATGAATCCGTACGCGACCAGGCAGATGACCAGCGTGCGCGGGGAGAGGACGAAGGCGTCGGCGAAGGAGGACTCGGCGACCCAGTTGCCGCCGACGATGGCGGCGAGGAGCAGGACTACGCCGATCAGGGAGACCTCGGTGACCTTGCCGGGGCGCAGGAAGCGCAGATAGCAGCCCATCAGCAGGGCGATGGGGATGGTCGCGGCGATGGAGAACGTGCCCCAGGCGGACTCGGCGAGGGCGTTGACGACGATCATCGCCAGTACGGCCAGGATGATGATCATGATGGCGAACACCGCGATCAGGGCGGCGATCCCGCCCACGCGGCCGATCTCGTCACGGGCCATCTGCCCCAGGGACGTACCGTCGCGCCGCATGGAGAAGAACAGGACCACCATGTCCTGTACGGCGCCCGCGAAGATGACGCCGACGATGATCCAGATGGTGCCGGGGAGATAGCCCATCTGCGCGGCGAGCACCGGGCCGACCAGCGGGCCGGCGCCCGCGATGGCCGCGAAGTGGTGGCCGAACAGGACCCGGCGGTCGGTGGGGTGGAAGTCGACCCCGTCGTCGTACCGCTCGGCGGGGTGGCCCGGCGGTCGTCCACCCGCAGGACCTTGCGGGCGATGAAGCGAGCGTAGAAGCGCTGGGCGATCAGGTACGAGCCGACGGCCGCCGCCACGATCCAGATCGCCGAGACCTTTTCGCCCCGGGACAGGGCCAGTACGGACCAGCCGGCCGCGCCGACGGCGGCCACGGCTGTCCAGATGACGAGCTGGAGCGGACTGAATCTGCGCACGACGTCGTGCCCCCCTTGCTGATCCGGTGGACCGCCGGTCCGGGCGTCCTGCCCGGGCTGTCTGCGCTTCTTGCGCTTCCTGGGCTGCTTCGGCTTCCCGGCCTCGGTGTACGGGGCATGTTAATCGACGTTAACGGCGGGTGGCGGGGTGATTCATGTCATGTCCACCCGGCGGGCCGCTACCACGCGGCCTGCGACGCGGCCCGCCTCATGGCCCTCGCTCAGGACCATAGGTCGGTGATCGAGACGTCCAGGTCGGCCAGGAGGCGGCGCAGCAGGGGCAGCGACAGACCGATGACGTTGCCCGGGTCGCCGTCGATCCCGTCGATGAACGGCGCGGACCGGCCGTCCAGGGTGAAGGCCCCGGCGACGTACAGTGGTTCGCCGCTGGCCACGTACGCGGCGATCTCGGCGTCCGTGGGCTCGCCGAAGCGGACGGTGGTGGAGGCGGTGGCCGAGACCCGGCGGCCGTCGGCGGTGTCGATCAGGCAGTGGCCGGTGCGCAGCACGCCGGACCGGCCGCGCATGGACTTCCAGCGCGCGGTGGCGTCCTCGGCGTCCGCGGGCTTGCCCAGCGCCTGCCCGTCCAGCTCCAGTACGGAGTCGCAGCCGATGACCAGGGCGCCGGCCACCTCGGGCCGTACGGAGACGGCGTCGGCCTTCGCCTCGGCCAGGACCCGGGCCAGCTCGCCGGGGGTGGGGGCGGTGATCGCGTCCTCGTCCACGCCGCTGACGAGGACCTCCGGTGCGAGGCCGGCCTGTCGCAGCAGGCCGAGGCGGGCCGGGGACTGGGAGGCGAGGACGAGACGGCGGCGGGCGGGCTGTTCGGTCATGTCCGTCATCGTAGAGGGGCGCGTACGGGAGCGGCCTGAGTGATCGTTTCGCCTTCGCGTCCGCGGGTGCCTCACTTCTTGAGGGCGGCCTCCATGACCTTCTTGGCGATGGGCCCGCCGAGCCGCCCGCCCGCGATCTCCGAGCGGGGCATGTCCATGTCCTTGGGGTCGACGAAGACGGCGACCGCCACCGGCGACCCGTCCCCCTGCTTGGCGTAGGCGACGAACCAGGCGTACGGGCGCTCGTCCCGTACGTCCATGCCGTGCTGCGCCGTCCCGGTCTTGGCGCCGACCTTGACGCCGCTGATCAGCGCCTTCTTGGCCGTACCGTGCTCGGCGGTGTTCTCCATCATCTCCTGCACCTTCTTCGCGGTGTCCTCGGAGACGGCCTGCGACATCACCTTCGGCTTGTGCTTCTCGACCGGGGTCAGGTCCGGGCCGCGCAGCTCCTCGACCAGGTACGGCTCCATGACCTTGCCGTTGTTGGCCAGCCCGGCGGCCACCATGGCCATCTGGAGCGGGGTGCTGGTCACGCTGCCCTGGCCCATGCCGGTCAGCGCGGTCTGCGGCGCGTCCAGCTTGCTCGGGTAGCCGCTGACGGCGGCGCGTACGGGGGTGAAGTACTCCTTGTTGAAGCCGAACTTCTCCGCCGTCTCGCGCATCTTGTCCTTGCCGACCTTCTTCGCGGCGTCCAGGTAGACGTTGTTGCACGACCACTGGAGCCCGGCCTTGAGGGAGACCTTGTCGCACAGCGAGTTGTCGACGTCGTTGCCGACCTTGGTACGGGTGCCCGGCAGCGTGTACGGGGCGGGGGCGCCGGAGGGGGCGTTGATGTCGGTGACGACGCCGTGTTCCAGGGCCGCCGCCGCGGTGAGGATCTTGAAGGTGGAGCCGGGCGGGTAGATCTCCCGGTTCGCGCGGTTGTTCAGCGGCTTGTTCTTCTTGTCGTCCAGGAGCGCCTTGAACCTCTTGCCCTCCTTCAGCGAGTTGCCCGAGAAGGTGTTGGGGTCGTACGACGGCGTGCTCGCCATGGCGAGGATCTTGCCGCTGCGCGGGTCCAGGGCGACCACCGCGCCCTGCGCCTTGAGGTCGGTCAGGCTCTTGTAGGCGACTTTCTGCACCTTCGGGTCGATGGTGGTGATCACATCGCCGCCGTGCGGCCGGCTGCCGGTCAGCACGTCCTTGGCGTGCTTGAGGAAGAGCCGGTCGTCCCGGCCGGAGAGGAACTTGTCGTAGACGCCTTCCAGGAAGACCGAGCCCTGGGCCTGGGAGGAGTAGCCGGTGATCGGCGCGTACATGGGGCCGTCCTTGAACGTCCGCTTGTACTTCAGGTCCGAGCCGGGCACCGCCTGGGAGCCGGTGATCGGCTGCCCGCCGACGATGATGTCGCCGCGCGGTTCGGCGTACCGCGCGATGGTCACCCGCCGGTTGTGCTTGTCGTTCGCCAGCGTGTCGCCCTGGACGAACTGGATCCAGGTGGCCCGCACCAGAAGGGCGAGGGCCAGCGCCCCGCAGAAGACGGCTATGTGCCTCAGCGGCCTGTTCATCGCTCTCCCACTCCCGGTGCCGTGCGGCGCCCAGCCTCGTCCCGATCCAAGGACGCCCGAATTGCGGCCTTCGAGAGTGAAAGATGCGCGTGACGGTGCTGCGGTTGCAGCAGGGGAGGATCAAGGAGGGCGCGAACGGCCCGGTGACCGGTTCGGCGCCCGGTTCAACGACCGGCTCAACGACCGGCTCAGCGGCCGAGGACCAGGAACATCAGGACCACCGCGGCGACCGCCATCACGACGCCCATCCGGCGGAGCATCGCCTGGGCGTCGCGCAGCTCCTCGGGAGGCTCGTCGGGCGGGTCGGACCACAGCATGCTCCGATCCTGCGCCCGGCCGGGCCGGCGGCGCCTGAGTACGCGTACTCAAGTGGGCCGGAAAGTGTCTTCCGGATGACGCCGCACGTCGGTCCGGGGGCGCGTACGGGCCCGGGCGCGGGCGCGTGTCGCGCCGCCCGCGCCCGTACCGGCACTCTCAGCGCGGCCAGTAGCTCGTGCGCCAGGCCCGCGGGCCCGGGTGCGGCAGCCGGCGGCCCGGAACGGTGGCGGCCGGGTCGGCCCACTGATCCGTACGCTCCGGGCCGGGCGCGACGGCAGCCACGGCCGCCGCGCGGGCCTGGACCACCGCGAGTGCGGCGGCCAGCTCCTCGGGAGTGGGGTTGCCCCGTAGGACCTTGATCATCACCGACCGACCTCCTAGAGCGGGATGTTGCCGTGCTTCTTCGGCGGCAGGGCCTCACGCTTGTTCCGCAGCGTGCGCAGCCCGCGGACGATGTGGCGGCGGGTGTCGGACGGCATGATCACCGCGTCGACGTAGCCGCGCTCGGCCGCCACGTACGGGTTGAGCAGCGTGTCCTCGTACTCCTGGATCAGCTCCTGGCGCCTGACGTCCTGCTCGGCCGGGTCCTCGATGGCCGCGAGCGTACGCCGGTGCAGGATGTTGACCGCGCCCTGCGCGCCCATCACCGCGATCTGCGCGGTCGGCCAGGCGAGGTTGAGGTCCGCGCCCAGGTGCTTGGAGCCCATGACGTCGTACGCGCCGCCGAACGCCTTGCGGGTGATGACCGTGATCAGCGGAACCGTCGCCTCCGCGTAGGCGTAGATCAGTTTGGCGCCGCGCCGGATGATGCCGTCCCATTCCTGGTCCGTACCCGGCAGGAAGCCCGGTACGTCCACGAACGTCAGGACCGGGATGTTGTACGCGTCGCAGGTGCGCACGAAGCGCGCCGCCTTCTCGCTGGCGTTGATGTCCAGACAGCCGGCGAACTGCATCGGCTGGTTGGCGACGATGCCGACCGAGTGCCCCTCGACCCGCCCGAACCCGGTGATGATGTTCGGCGCGAACAGCGCCTGGGTCTCCAGGAACTCGTTGTCGTCCAGCACGTGCTCGATGGCGGTGTGCATGTCGTACGGCTGGTTCGCCGAGTCCGGGATGAGGGTGTCCAGCTCCAGATCGGCCTCGGAGGTCTCCAGGTCCGCCTCCTCGGGGAAGGCCGGCGGCTCGGAGAGGTTGTTGGAGGGCAGATAGGACAGCAGCGCCTTGACGTACTCGATGGCGTCCTTCTCGTCGCCGGCCATGTGGTGCGCCACGCCCGAAGTGGTGTTGTGGGTACGGGCCCCGCCCAGCTCCTCGAAGCCCACGTCCTCACCGGTGACGGTCTTGATGACGTCCGGGCCGGTGATGAACATGTGCGAGGTCCGGTCGACCATGACCGTGAAGTCGGTGATGGCCGGGGAGTAGACCGCGCCGCCCGCGCACGGGCCGACGATCAGGGAGATCTGCGGGACGACGCCGGAGGCGTGGACGTTGCGGCGGAAGATCTCCGCGAACAGGCCGAGCGCGACCACGCCCTCCTGGATGCGGGCGCCGCCGCCGTCGTTGATGCCGACGACCGGGCAGCCGTTCTTCATCGCGAAGTCCATGACCTTGACGATCTTCTCGCCGTAGACCTCGCCCAGCGAACCGCCGAAGATCGTGAAGTCCTGGGAGTAGACACAGACCGTACGGCCGTCGACGGTGCCGTAGCCGGTGACGACCCCGTCGCCGTACGGCCGGTTCCGCTCGATGCCGAAGTTGGTCGAGCGGTGCCGCGCGAACTCGTCCAGCTCGACGAACGACCCCTCGTCCAGCAGCAGCTCTACGCGCTCACGCGCCGTCAACTTGCCCTTGGCGTGCTGCTTCTCCACGGCACGGACGGAGCCGGCGTGGGTGGCTTCTTCGATCCGTCGCTGCAGATCGGCCAGCTTTCCCGCGGTGGTGTGGATGTCTGCGTGGTCCATACGGGGTGCTTCCGGCTCGGACATCGGGATGCGGCTCCTGCTCGTCCTGGACTGGTGCTCGTACGAATGGTGGTACGGCGTTGGCTACCGCTTCGTAGCGTATCGGCGGGACTTCTCAGAGGCACTGCGTCGTTGACCACACCTAGGCTGGGGTCATGACGCCTCAACCACCGGAAAACCAGGACAAAGACCACCGCGCGGGCGGGCTCGGCGGCGGCCCCGGCGGTGGACGCTGGTCCGACCTGGACCGCCCGCCGCTCAACGAGACCGCACTGCGCCGGGCGCTGCTGCGACCCGGCTCGCTGTGGACCTCCTTCGACGTCGTCCGGTCCACCGGCTCCACCAATACGGACCTGGTGGCGCGGGCCGCCGCGGGCGCGCCCGAAGGCGCGGTGCTGGTGGCCGAGGAGCAGAGCGCCGGACGCGGGCGGCTGGACCGCCGGTGGTCCGCGCCGCCGCGCTCCGGGCTCTTCTTCTCCGTACTGCTGCGGCCACGGGTGCCGGTGGAGCGGTGGGGCTGGCTGCCGCTGCTGGCCGGGGTCGCCACGGCCACCGCGCTCTCCCGGAGCGCCGGGGTGGACACGGCTCTGAAGTGGCCGAACGACCTATTGGTGACCGTTCCCGGGGCCGGTGCGGGTCATGGCGAAGAGCGCAAGGTGGGCGGCATCCTCGCCGAGCGGGCCGGCGGGACGGGCGGCCCGGAGGCCGGCTCCGCGGGCGCCGTGGTGATCGGCATCGGACTGAACGTCTCGCTGCGGGCCGAGGAGCTGCCGGTGCCCGGCGCCGCCTCGCTGGCCCTGGCCGGTGCCACCACCACCGACCGGGACCCGCTGCTGCGCTCCGTACTGCGCTCGTTCGAGCAGTGGTACGGCGACTGGCAGGCGGCGGACGGCGACCCGTCGGCCGGGCGCCTGCTGGATGCGTACGCGGCCGGGTGCGCGACCTTGGGCCGGACCGTACGCGCCGAGCTTCCGGGGGCCGGGAACTGGTCGGCGAGGCCGTGGCGGTCGACGGCGACGGGCGGCTGGTGCTGGCCACGGCGCAGGGGGTGCAGCAGCCGGTCGGCGCGGGCGACATCGTGCATCTGCGGCCCGCCCGTGACGGTGACGCGGGGTCTGCGGGGAGTGGCGGGGCGGGGTCGTCCCCGGGTGACGAGGGGGAATCTTGACGAACCGTCCAGAGGGACAAATCCCTCGTATGGGGTTGTTGGTGCGTTAGGGGCGGGATATGAGAGTGAGCCAGAGCACACCTGCCGTATCGTTGAGTCGATCCGCCGTGGGGCGGGTGCCGGGCGAACAGTGATCGGAAGGGCAGTGCGCAGGGATCGGACAGGGAGCGGGCGGTGACCGCCGACGACTCGGGGGCCGTCCCGCGCGATGCGGGCATCGCCCCACGTGACACGGGCCTAGCCCGGCGTGACGGAGGCGACCGGCAGGCGCAGGCGGGCCCGGACGGACGGGCGGACGCGGGTGGCGTCAAAGGGTCCGGCGGGGTCTTCGGCACGCCGTACGACGGGGCCGCCCACGCCGACGGGGCCGCCCATGCCGACGGGAACGCCCGCGCCGGCAAAGGCGCGCACGCCGACGGGAACGCCCGTGCCGGCGGGAGCGCCCGCGCCGACGGGAGTGCTCGCGCCGCGCACAACGGACAGTCCGGTGCGGCGTCGGGCGCGGCGTACGACACCGCCGCCGCCGACGACGACGGCGACGACGGCGACGGGCCCGGTGCGGGGGCTGGTCCGGAGCCCGGGACGGACGGGGCCGGTGCGCAGGAGGCCGACCACGACACCATCGCCATCCGCCTCGAACAGCTCATCCTCGGCGCCGACCGCCAGTACACCCCCTTCCAGGCGGCCCGCAGCGCCGGCGTCTCCATGGAGCTGGCCTCCCGCTTCTGGCGCGCCATGGGCTTCGCCGACATCGGCCAGGTCAAGGCGCTGACCGAGGCGGACGTCCTGGCCCTGCGCCGGCTGGCCGGCCTGGTGGAGGCGGGACTGCTCAGCGAGGCGATGGCCGTCCAGGTCGCCCGCTCCACCGGCCAGACCACCGCCCGGCTCGCCGACTGGCAGATAGATTCCTTCCTGGAGGGGCTGACCGAGCCCCAGGACTCCGGCCTGACGCGTACGGAGATCACCTACCCGCTGGTCGAACTGCTCCTGCCCGAGCTGGAGGAGTTCCTGATCTACGTCTGGCGCCGCCAACTGGCCGCCGCCACCGGCCGCGTCGTACAGGCCCAGGACGACGCGGAGATGGTCGACCGGCGGCTGGCCGTCGGCTTCGCGGACCTGGTGGGCTTCACCCGGCTGACCCGCCGCCTGGAGGAGGAGGAACTGGGCGAGCTGGTCGAGGCGTTCGAGACCACCGCCGCCGACCTGGTCGCCGCGCACGGCGGACGGCTCATCAAGACCCTCGGTGACGAGGTGCTCTTCGCCGCCGACGACGCGGGCACCGCCGCCGAGATCGGGCTGCGGCTCATCGAGACCCTGGCGAACGACGAGACGATGCCGGAACTGCGCGTCGGCATCGCCTTCGGCACGGTCACCACGCGCATGGGCGACGTCTTCGGCACGACCGTCAACCTGGCCAGCCGGCTGACATCGATAGCGCCCAAGGACGCGGTGCTGGTGGACGAGGCACTCGCGGAGGAACTGGCACGGACCGGTGACGCACCGGTCTCCGAGGCGGAGGCCGCCGCGGCGGAGAAGGCCGCCGCGGAACGGGCCGCGGAAGAGGGCGCCCCCGAGGAGCCGTTGCCGTCCTACCGCTTCGCTCTGCGGCCGATGTGGCAGCGCCCGGTGCGCGGCCTGGGCGTCGTCGAACCGTGGCTCCTGGAGCGGCGGGGGTAGGCGGGGCGTTTCCGGCGGTCGTACGGGCCAGGGGGCGCCGATGAGGGGGCGGGTGCGGGGCGGGCCCCCTCGCCTCGTACGGCACCGGGAATCCGTACAGATGTGATGCGGGGCACCCCGGCGCTGACGCGGGGCGGGACCGGCTGCCATGATCTCGGGAACGACCGTTAACCGGGAGGTGGCATGTCCGAGGAGCGTTTCGGGGAGTGGGTGGCCGTGCGGCGGCACGGCTTCGTCGCGGAGCTGGTGCTGGACCGGCCCCGGGCCATGAACGCCGTGTCGACCGATCTCGCGCTGGGCCTGGCCCGTGCGTGTACGGCGCTGGGCGAGGACCGGCAGGTCAGGGCCGTGGTGCTGACGTCCACCAGCGAGCGTGCGTTCTGTGTGGGGGCTGATTTGAAGGAGCGCAACTCCTTCAGCGATGCCGATTTGATGCGGCAGCGTCCGCACACCCGCGCCGCCTACACCGGCGTGCTGGAACTGCCGGTGCCCGCCATCGCCGCGGTGCACGGCTTCGCGCTCGGCGGCGGCTTCGAGCTGGCGCTGGCCTGCGACCTGATCGTGGCGGACCGTACGGCCGTGGTCGGGCTTCCGGAGGTGTCGGTGGGTGTGATCCCCGGCGGCGGGGGGACGCAGTTGCTGCCGCGCCGGGTGGGGGCGGCCAGGGCGGCGGAGCTGGTGTTCACCGCGCGGCGGGTGGAGGCGGCCGAGGCCCGGGAGTTGGGGCTGGTCGACGAGCTGGTGGAGGAGGGGCGGGACCGTACGCACGCGCTGGAGCTGGGGGCGCGGATCGCCCGTAACTCGCCGGTCGGGCTGCGCGCGGCGAAGCGTGCGATG
Organism: Streptomyces sp. MST-110588; assembly: GCF_022695595.1. Taxonomy (NCBI): domain Bacteria; kingdom Bacillati; phylum Actinomycetota; class Actinomycetes; order Kitasatosporales; family Streptomycetaceae; genus Streptomyces; species Streptomyces sp. MST-110588. Next base: position 2,846,608 of record NZ_CP074380.1, on the reverse strand, counting down.
CGGCTCGGGCAGGGGCTGGACCTGCGGGCCGGGCTGGAGGTGGAGGACGGCGCCTGGCGCAGTGTGGCCTTCTCCGGGGACCGGGCCGAGGGCGTGGCGGCCTTCAACGAGAAGCGGGCGCCGGAGTGGCCGGGGGAGTGAGCGGCCCGGGGGCGAGTGGCCGGGGGAGTGAGTGGCGGGGGAGTTCAGTACCGCGCCGCCGTACTGGGGCGGTCCGCGCCGGACCGGACCGCACCGACCCCGCCGCGCCGACCGGCCCCGCCGCGCCGCATCGGCCCGGCCGCTGCCGACCCGCGTAACGCCAGTGGCACCGGGTAAGGGTGATGTCGGGGTGAGATATGCGAGCGGAAGGGGCGGAAGGGGTTAAACATTCCTACGCTGGGGTGCAGGGTGTGCTCACGGCGACGGAATGCGAGGGTCCGGTGACGGGCGAGGGCGATGCGCGGCTGCGGGCCGTGGTGGAGCTGGCGCAGGCGATGGCGGCGGCCGGCACGCCCCGGGAGTCGGCGCGCGTCGCGGCGGACGGCGCGCGGACGGCCCTCGGCGGCTCCTTCGCGGCGATCTCGGCGTGGGAACGCGAGCGCGGCCGGCTCAAGGTCCTGGTCAACGTCGGCGAACTCGCCCCGGACGAGCGACCGTTCCCCGACGCCGAGTCCTACCCGGTCAACGAGTTCCCCGAGATCGTCGGCTTCCTGCACGAGCAGTGGGCCGGCGGCGGGGAGCCCAGTGCCTGGGTGGAGACGGCGGACGGCCCCCGGCGCGAGGGCTCGTACAACCACCAGCGGGTCGCCGCGCTGCGCCGCCGCGGCCGGGGCTGCTGCGTGGTGGCGCCGATCGTGCTGCACGGGAGGGCCTGGGGCGAGCTGTACGTGGCCCGGCGGGCCGGGGAGCCGGTCTTCGACCGGGACGACGCCGACTTCGCCACCGTACTGGCGGCGGTGGCGGCGGCCGGCATCGTCCAGACCGAGCGGCTGGCCGAGGCCCGCCGGCTGGCGTTCACCGACGCGCTGACCGGGCTGGCCAACCGCCGTGCGGTGGACATGCGGCTGGACGAGGCGCTGGAGCGGCACCGTACGGAAGGCGCGGTGGTCAGCCTGGTGGTGTGCGATCTCAACGGGCTCAAGCGGGTGAACGACTCGCGTGGCCACGCGGTGGGGGACCGGCTGCTGGAACGCTTCGGCTCGGTGCTCTCGCTGTGCGGCGCGATACTGCCCGGCGCGCTCGTCGCACGGCTGGGCGGCGACGAGTTCTGTCTGCTCGCGGTGGGCCCGCCGGCCGACGAGGTGGTTAAGGTCGCCCACGAACTGTGCGAGCGGGCCGGGGAGTTGGAGCTGGGCGAGGGGGTCGCGGTCGGCGTCGCCTCGACGGGCGACCCGATCGGACCGGTGCACTCCTCCCGCCGTCTGTTCCGGCTCGCGGACGCGGCCCAGTACCGGGCCAAGGCGGCGCGGGCGCGCGGCCCGGTGGTGGCGGGCCGGGACGGCGGTACGCAGGACCCGGTGATCCGCCTCGCCGACGCTCCGGACAGCGGCCCGGCCACCGAGCGGCGGCGCTTCCGGCGGTGACCGACGGGGCGCCGTGACCGTGACCTGCCGCGCGGGGCCTGCTCGCGGGGCCGGGCCCCGCCCCCGTGAGACCGCCGGTCATCCAGTGGTGACATCCTGGGTTTCAGTCTTTAGGGTGCCTGAATATGGATATGCACACAGTGGTGCTGGGGACGTCCGGCACGACCGCACAGGACGTCATCGCCGTGGCCCGCGGCGCGGCTCGGATCGAGCTGTCCGAGGAGGCCATGGCGGCCGTCGCCGCCTCGCGCGCGTTCATCGACGACCTCGCCGCCAAGCCCGACCCCGTCTACGGCGTCTCCACCGGCTTCGGCGCGCTGGCCGTCCGGCACATCAGCCCCGAGCTGCGCGCCCAGCTCCAGCGCAACATCGTGCGCTCGCACGCGGCGGGCATGGGCGCGCGGGTGGAGCGCGAAGTGGTCCGCGCGCTGATGTTCCTGCGGCTGAAGACGCTGGCCTCCGGCCACACCGGCGTACGGCCGCTGGTCGTCACCACGATGGCCGACGTCCTGAACGCCGGGATCACCCCGGTCGTCCACGAGTACGGCTCACTCGGCTGCTCCGGCGACCTGGCCCCGCTCTCCCACTGCGCCCTGACGCTCATGGGGGAGGGCGAGGCCGAGGGCCCGGACGGCGTCGTACGGCCGGCCGGCGAGCTGCTGGCCGCACACGGCATCGAGCCCGTCGAGCTGCGCGAGAAGGAGGGCCTGGCCCTGCTGAACGGCACCGACGGCATGCTCGGCATGCTGCTGATGGCCGGCGCGGACCTGGCCCGCCTGTTCACCACGGCCGACATCACCGCCGCGCTCTCACTGGAGGCGCTGCTCGGTACGGACAAGGTGCTCGCGGCCGAGCTGCACGCCATCCGCCCGCACCCGGGCCAGGCCGCCTCGGCGGCGAACATGCTCAAGGTCCTGGCCGGTTCGGGCCTGACCGGTCACCACCAGGACGACGCGCCGCGCGTCCAGGACGCGTACTCCATCCGCTGCGCCCCCCAGGTCGCGGGCGCCGGCCGGGACACCCTGGACCACGCCATGCTGGTCGCCGGGCGGGAGCTGGCCGCCGCCGTGGACAACCCGGTGGTCCTGCGGGACGGCCGGGTGGAGTCCAACGGCAACTTCCACGGCGCGCCGGTCGCCTACGTCCTGGACTTCCTCGCGGTCGCCGCGGCCGACCTCGCCTCGATCGCGGAGCGCCGTACGGACCGGCTGCTGGACAAGAACCGCTCGCACGGCCTGCCCGCCTTCCTGGCGCAGGACCCGGGCGTCGACTCCGGCCTGATGATCGCCCAGTACACGCAGGCCGCGCTGGTCAGCGAGATGAAGCGGCTGGCCGCGCCCGCCTCGGTGGACTCCATCCCCTCCTCCGCCATGCAGGAGGACCACGTCTCGATGGGCTGGTCGGCGGCGCGCAAGCTGCGTACGGCGGTCGACAACCTGACCCGGGTACTGGCGGTGGAGCTGTACGCGGCGACCCGCGCGGTGCAGATGCGGGACGGGCTGACCCCGGCGCCCGCCACCCGCGCGGTACTGGACGCCGTACGGGCCGCCGGCATCCAAGGGCCGGGGGAGGACCGCTTCCTCGCGCCGGAGCTGGAGGCCGCGTACGGGTTCGTCAGGAGCGGGGAGCTGGTCGCGGCCGTCGAGTCGGTCACCGGGAAGCTGGCCTGAGGGGCGGCGGACCGGCTGCCTGAGCCGCCGTCAGCGCGGCTCGGCCCACGCCGGTCAGATGCGTCGTCAGGCGGTGGGGACAGCGGGCGGGGCCTCAGAAGACCTCGGAGGCCCCGCCGTTCCTGCGGCGCAGCGAGAAGCCGACCAGACCGGCCCCGACACCCAGGCAGGCGGCGCCGCCGACGACGTACGGCGTGGTGTCCACACTGCCGGTGTCGGCGAGGAGGGCGCCCGGGGCGGCCGTGTCCTTGACGTCCGCGGGCTGCTCCGTACGGCTGTCGCTCTCCTGGCCCCTCGGGGCTGTACGGCGTGGCGGGTGTCGGCGGCCCGGCCGGTGTGCGCGGTGTCCGAGGAGTGCTCGGCGGTGGCGTTCGCGGAGGGGACGAACCACAGGGCGAGCAGCACCGATCCCGCGGCAGTGGCGGTCAGCAGTGGTCGACGTGCGGTCACGAAACGATCCCCTTGTGGGTTCGGCGAATTGGCCGTTGAGAACAGATGTTAGTGACAGCCGCGGGTCGTGGGGAAGTCAGGACCCGTAGGTGCTTACGCTCCGGGGCATGAGCAACGGTGAGACATCACGGTTTGTCCGGCTCCATGTCGAACTGGTCATGGAGGTCACGGACTCCGATCAACTGACGGGCGCGGCGCTGGACCACATCGGCGGCGACGAGTCCCTGCGGGACACCGAGCGCCGGCACGCGCAGGAGATGGTCGAGGAGGACCCGGCGGAGGCGCTGGCGTACCTCGTGGACCCGTTCGACCTGGTCACCACGGTGCCCGGGGTGGAGCTGGCGCAGGCGTCCTGGAGCAGCGAGGAGATCGAGTACGACCCCGAAGCGGCGGAGTGGGATCTGGAGGACGGCTACGGCGTGGACGAGGAGGCGGAGGAGGAAGCGGACGAGGGCGCGACGGGCACCTACCGGGCCGTGGGCGGGGGTGCCGGGGCGGGGCGGTGGGCATGTGACGTACGCCCGTATGCGACGTACGCCCGTGTGTGACGTACGCCTGTCCATGTGACGTGCCTCTGCCCATGTGACACTCCCCGCCGCCCGGCCCCCGGTGGCATGTCCCACACGCCTTATAGGTGTGGAACGGGCGAAACGGAACAGACGTCCAGTGGCGCCGGATGGTGAACCACCACCGCCCGGCGCCGCGGGAAACGGGTTTCGTAGCGATGCGGCAACGGAGAGATACGCGATGACGGACAGCGTGCGTCACAAGGGACTCATAGCCACCGCCGCGCTGCTCGGGGGCGCCCTGACGCTCACGGCGTGCGGCGGCGGGGACGGCGGCGACGCCTCCGGGAAGGACTCCGGGAAGGACCGGGCCCGGCAGGCCGACGACGCGGCGGCCGAGAACGCCTCGGACGCCAGGATCCAGATCCAGCCCAAGGACGGCACCACGAACACGGGCATCAACAGTGACGCCAGGGTCACGGTGGGCAACGGCACGCTGAGTGAGGTGCGGATGACCGCCGCCGGTACCAACAAGCCGGTGGCCGGCACGCTCTCCGGCGACAAGAAGACCTGGACGCCCAAGGGCCCGCTGGAGCGCTCGGCCAAGTACACGGTCACCGCCCGCGCCACCGACTCCCGGGGACGCCAGGCGGTGGAGCACGCGAGCTTCACCACCGTCTCCCCCAAGAACAGCTTCATAGCGAACTACACCCCGGAGGACGGCTCGACCGTCGGCGTCGGCATGCCGGTCTCGGTCACCTTCGACAAACCGGTGAAGAACAAGAAGGACGTGCAGGCCGCCATCAAGGTGTCCGCCGACAGCAACCAGAAGGCCGTCGGCCACTGGTTCGGTGACCAGCGGCTGGACTTCCGCCCCCGGGAGTACTGGAAGGCGCACTCCAAGGTCACCGTGCGGCTCGGCCTCGACGGCGTACGGGCCGCCCCCGACGTCAAGGGCGTCCAGGACAAGACGGTGACCTTCACCGTGGGCCGCTCGCAGGTCAGCACGGTCGACGTGCGGACCCACCGGATGACCGTCGTACGGGACGGCAAGGAGCTGCGGACCCTGCCGATCTCGGCGGGCAGCACCGAGCACCCGACGTACAACGGGAAGATGGTCGTCTCCGAGCGGTTCCGGCAGACCCGCATGGACGGCTCCACGGTCGGCTTCACCAACAACGACGGCAAGGGCGAGTACGACATCCCCGACGTCCCGCACGCGATGCGCCTGTCGTCCTCCGGAACGTTCATCCACGGCAACTACTGGGGCAAGGGCGTCTTCGGCGCCGCCAACACCAGCCACGGGTGCATCGGCCTGCGGGACACCAAGGGGGCGGGCGACTCCTCGACCGACGGCGCCTGGTTCTACCGGCAGTCGATGACCGGCGACGTCGTCCGGGTGGTGAACTCCCCGGACCGTACGGTCAAGCCCGACAACGGCCTCAACGGCTGGAACATGGACTGGGACCGGTGGGTCGCGGGCAGCGCCCTGAAATAGCGGACTCCCGGCGGGACACCTGAAGCGGCCACTTGCGGCCACTTGCGGCCACGCCCGTCGAAGCAGCCGCCCGGGACGCGAAAACCGTCCCAACTGTCTTGTTCCACCGCGCCATTGTTCCGCCCCGCACGCCTCGCCATACTCCGTACCCGGGGGGTCGGGGAGGCCCCCTTTACGGTGAACTTCACCCACTTGGGGGAAAGTTGCGCATCAAACCGAAGAGAGCCGGTGCTGCCGCGGTCGCTACCGCGGCAGCCGTGGCACTGGCGGCGGGAATGACCGCCACGCCGTCGAGCGCACAACAGCGGGAACGGGACGCCGCCGGGTCCGCCACCGCTGCCACCACCACCGCGTCCGGCACGACCGCCACCGCTGCCGCCGCCAAGCGGACGACGGCCCGGCACTGGATCACACTGATCACCGGCGACCGGATCGCAGTCGACGCCAAGGGCAACCCGCTCTCCGTCCGGCGCGCCCCGGACCGTACCCACATACCCATCCAGATCCGGCGCGCCGCCGGACACCTGTACGCGATACCGCTGGACGCCCAGCGGCTGATCCGTGAGCGCAAGGTCGACCAGCGGCTCTTCGACCTCACCCTGCTCAGCCGCGCCGAGTACCGCAGGACCCAGTCCAGGGGCCTGCGGCTGATCGTCGGTTACCAGGGCGGCGACCCCAAGGCGAAGAAAGAGCTGCACGCCACCGGGGACGCCGAGGTCCGCCGTACCTTCGGCCGGCTGAACGCCGAGGCGGTCACCGCCGACCGGCAGCGCCCCGTCAAGGTGTGGGAGGCCCTGACCGACGAGTCCGCCGCCGGCACCGAGCGCACCGCCACGCCCGGCCTGTCCCGCCTGTGGCTGGATTCCGTACGCACGGTACGGCTGGACAAGAGCGTCCCGCAGATCGGCGCGCCCAAGGCGTGGAAGGCCGGATACGACGGCAAGGGCTCCAAGATCGCCGTCCTGGACACCGGCGTGGACCAGGGCCACCCGGACCTGGCCACCCAGGAGATCGCCGAGAAGAACTTCTCCGCCTCGCCGGACAACAAGGACCGCTTCGGCCACGGCACCCACGTCGCCTCCATCGCCGCCGGTACGGGCGCCAAGTCCCACGGCAAGTACAGGGGCGTGGCGCCCGGCGCCCGGCTCCTGGACGGCAAGGTCCTGGACGACGAGGGCTTCGGTGAGGACTCCGGCATCATCGCCGGCATGGAGTGGGCCGCCGCGCAGAAGGCCGACGTGGTCAACCTCAGCCTCGGCGGCCAGGACGCCCCCGGCATCGACCCGCTCGAAGAAGCCGTCAACCGCCTCTCGCGGACCGGCACGCTCTTCGTCGTCGCGGCCGGCAACTCGGGTCCGCAGAGCGGGACCATCGACACGCCCGGCAGTGCGGACGCCGCGCTGACCGTCGGCGCCGTCGACAAGAAGGACCGGCTCGCCGAGTTCTCCAGCACCGGCCCGCGCGTCGGCGACGGCGCCATCAAGCCCGACCTGACGGCACCCGGGGTGAACATCGCCGCCGCCGCGGCTCCCGGCAGCATCATCGCCAAGGAGGGCACCCCGGTCGCCGACGGCTATGTCGCCATCTCCGGCACCTCCATGGCCACCCCGCACGTGGCCGGGTCCGCCGCGATCCTCAAGCAGCAGCACCCTGCGTGGACAGGGCAGCGCATCAAGGCCGCGCTGACCGCCTCCACCACCCCGCACCGTGACTACACCCCCTTCCAGCAGGGCACCGGGCGGGTGGACGTCGGCCGGGCGATCAAGCAGACCGTCGTCGCCGAGCCGGGATCGCTGAACTTCGGCATCCAGTCCTGGCCGCACTCCGACGACAAGCCGGTCACCAAGCAGCTCACCTACCGCAACCTGGGCAAGAAGGCGGTCCGGCTCGACCTGGCACTGAGCACGTCCGGCCCCGGCGGGAAGCCCGCCCCGGCCGGCATGTTCCGCCTCGGCGTGAAGTCGGTGAACGTTCCGGCGGGCGGCACCGCCGAGGTCCCGCTGACGGCCGACACCAGGCCCGGCGGCACCCGCGACGGCGCGTACACGGCCTACCTCGTCGCCACCGGCGGCGGGCAGACCGTACGGGCCGCCGCCGCCGTGATCCGCGAGGTCGAGTCCTACGACATCACGCTCAAGCACCTGGGACGCGACGGCAGGCCCGTCAAGCTCTACAACACCGGCCTGGTCGGCATCAGCGGCCTGGGCAAGGACCAGACCTTCGCGCCGTACGACGCGAGCGGCACCGTCAAGGTCCGCGTACCCAAGGGCCGTTACATCCTCACCAGCCTCCTGCCGACCGGCACCGGGGACGAGTGGAAGGGCGGCGACTGGATCGCCGCGCCCCGGCTGGAGGCCAGCAAGAACATGACGGTGACGGTGGACGCCCGTACCGCCGAACCCATCGATGTGACCGTGCCGGACCGCCGCGCCCAGCAGACCAACGCCTACATCGACTTCGAGACCGGCGACGGCGCGTACGGCTTCGGCATGTGGCTGGACACCTTCAAGGGGCTGCGCACCGCACACCTGGGCGCCAAGGTCAACCGCGGCGACATACGCCAGCAGGTCATCGCCGACTGGACGCAGGGCAGCCCCGACGAGTACAGCATCGCCTACGGATTCCGGCCGACCACCCTGCTCACCGGCTTCACCAAGCACGTCACGGCGAAGGAGCTGGCCAAGGTCTCCGCCGTACTGGGCTCCTCGGTGAAGGGCGCACACGGCTGGCTCACGGCCATGCCGCACACCGGAAGCTCCTCCTCGACGGGTGTCGCCGCCGACCGGGCGCTGCCGCACACCTCCACCGCGTACGTCAACGCGGGCGCGGTGAAGTGGCAGTTCCTCTTCGACCAGGTGGACCCCGAGCTGGGACCGGTGATCTCCTACACGACCGGCGAGGACGGCTACCAGGCGGGCAAGAACTACCGGCACGTCTTCAACGTCGGTGTCGTCGGGCCCCAGGTCGGCAAGAACCACGGGCTGTACCGCGAAGGCGACAAGATCTACGGCGCGCTGCCGCTGTTCGCCGACGGGCAGGGGCACCTGGGTGACTCGGTCACGGAGAAGGTCACCACGACCCTCTACCGCAACGGCGTGAAGATCGGCACGAACGACGACCCGCTGACGGGCGCCAAGCCGTTCACGGTGCCGGCCGGCCAGGCCGACTACCGGCTGACCACCGCCGTCACCCGCAGCACCAAGTACGCGGCCGTCAGCACCCGGATCCTCGCGGAGTGGACGTTCACTTCCGCGCACACCACCACCCGCACCGCGCTGCCCGCGAGCACGGTCCGCTACACCCCGGAGCTGGCCGCCGACAGCACGGCGAAGGCCGGTGCCACGGTCCGTGTCCCGGTCACCGTCCAGGGGCCGGCCGCGGGCAGCGGCGCGAAGCCGCCGACCGTGTCCGTGTCGTACGACGGCGGGCGGACCTGGCAGAAGGCGTCCGTCGGCGACGGGAAGATCACCGTACGCAATCCCGCGGCCGGACAGGGGATCTCCTTCAAGGCCGAGGTCACCGACAAGAAGGGGAACACGCTGAAGCAGACGGTCATCAACGCGTATCTGGGCAAGTGATCCGTACCCGGGCGAGTGGCGGCTGAAGCCGAAGCCGTCGAGCCGTTGCCCGGGTAGCGGGCCGGCGCCGGGCGGCGAACGCCGGCGCCGGGCACGACCGGCCGGGCCTGCGGATGGGGCCCGGCCGGTGTGCGTACGGAAGACAGTTCGGAACGGTCCGTACGGGGCGGGCCGGACCGGTTCGTACGGGGGGTGTCCGACCGGTTTGTACGGGGCGGGTCCGACCGGTCCGTACGGAGGCGGTCGTGTTCTCCGTACAGTGATCGCGTGAGCAAACGCGAGAGCAGCGGGCAGAGCGGGCGGAGCAGCAGTAAGGCCGGGCAGCGGGGCCGCGGTGCGCGAAGCGGCGGGCCGGCGGCTGCCGAGCTGGTCGGGACGGTGCTCGGCAGTGTCCTGTACGCCCCGGACGCGGAGGCGGCCGAGGACGCCATGGAGGCCGGTGCCTCGATGCTGGCCGCCGCACCCGTAGGGCACGAGGCCGTGAGCACCGCGCTGGTGGCCGCCGCCGAGGAGACCGTACGGCGCTGCTGGACGGGCGGCTGGCTGCCCGCCGACCTGGAGCGGGTCATGCGGCGCGAGACGGAGAACCCCGCGCTGGTCGCACTCGCCGTGGACGCCATGGCCGCCGAGGCGCGCCGGCAGCCCACCGGGCGCCGCGACCCGCGCCGGGCCGCACAGCTCGACGCGATGAACGCCGCGGTGTGGTGGGAGGCCGACCACGGCTATCTGGACGAGATGGCGCGGCGCCGCCGGATCACCCGCTTCGAGGCGGCCCACGACCTGCTGGCGGCGCTCCGGGTGATGGGGCGGCTGCCACGCATCACGCCCCTTCCGGCGCCCGCGCCCGTACGGAAGGCCGGTGCCGCCGAGGCCCGCGCACTGGGACGTATCCGGGGGCTGCTGGCCAAGGCCGAGGCCACGGACTACCCGGAGGAGGCGGAGGCGCTCTCCGCCAAGGCGCAGGAGCTGATGGCGCGGCACAGCATCGACGAGGCGCTGCTGGACAGCGCCGCCGGACACGACGGGTGGGCGGGGCGCGGCGGCCGGGCCGGCGGGAGCGGGGCCGGTGCGCCGGGGCCGTCCGCGATCCGGATCGGCGTCGAGGGGCCGTACGAGCAGGCCAAGGCGCTGCTGCTGGACGCCGTCGCCGCCGCCAACCGCTGCCGTGCGGTGTGGTCCGGCGACCTCGGCTTCTCCACCCTCGTCGGCTTCCCGTCCGACCTGGAGGCCGCCGAACTCCTCTACACCTCCCTGTTGTTGCAGGCCACCACCGCCATGAACCGCGCGGGCGACGAGCACCACGCGCGGGGCCGCTCCCGGCGTACCCGGGACTTCCGGCAGTCCTTCCTCACCGCGTACGCCGACCGCATCCGCGACCGGCTGACGGCCGCCACCGAGGAGGCCACCGCCGAGGCGGCCGGCGGGGCCCCGGACCTCCTGCCGGTCCTGGCCGCCCGCGAGTCCGCCGTCGAGCAGCGGGCCGGGGAGATGTTCCCGCAGACGGCGGCGGTGCGGATGCGCGGCGTACGGGACGCGGCGGGCTGGCACCAGGGCCGGGCCGCCGCCGACCGGGCGCGGCTGGGGTCGCCGGAGACCTGAGCGGGGTGTGAACGAGGGGTGCGGGCGGCGGCATGAGCGGCGGGCCGGGCGTGGCGGCGGCAAGCGCCTGCCCGTCCGGCGTCTCGTCCTTGCGGAGCACGCGCGGATGATCGAGGTCGTGCTCGCGGAGGATGGCGGGCCCGGAGTGTTTGACGAGAATCGGGGAGGCCACAGAGCCAGAGCGCTCATCCAGTGACATGACGGGAGACCCCATGCCCTCAACTGCCCCGAGCCACAGCGGTGTCGACCAGGCCACCCCGGACCGCCGCCGCAGAACCAGAGCGCGGGTCACGGGCACCACCGCGGCCGTCACCCTGTCGCTGCTGGCGGCCACCGCTCCGGCCCTCGCCGCGCCCGCGTCGGGGCCCGTCACCACCGCCGCATCGGCCTCCGGCGCCGCCTCCCCCGCCGCCGGTGTCCCCACGGGCATCGACCGCAAGGCGCTGGACGCCTCCCTGAGGGCGATCCACAAGGCGGGCATGTACGGCGTCTACTCGGCCGTACAGGACGGCACGCGCAAGTGGAACGGCGCCGCCGGGGTCGCCGACCGGGACACCGGGCGCCCGGTCACCGCCGGCATGGAACAGCGGGTCGGCAGCATCACCAAGTCCTTCGTCTCCGTCGCGGTCCTCCAGCAGGTCGCCAAGGGCCGAATAGACCTCGACGCGCCCATAGGCCGCTACCTGCCGAAGCTGGTGCCTGGCGAGCGGGGCCGGACCGTCACCGTACGCATGCTGCTCAACCACACCAGCGGCATCGGTGACTACATCGTGGCCGCCTTCCCCTCCCTGCTGAAGAACTCGGGCAAGAGCCTGGACGACAACCGCTACCACCAGTGGTCCCCCGAGACGCTGATCCGCCTCGGCCTGAAGCAGAAGCCCACGGGCAAGCCGGGTGAGCGGCACGTGTACTCCAACACCAACTACGTCATCGCCGGCGAGCTGCTGCGCAAGGTGACCGGCCAGGCCCCGGAGACGTACGTCACCAGCAACGTCATCCGCAAGGCCGGGCTGCGGCACACGTACTTCCCGAAGTCGCCGAAGATCACCGGACCGCACTCCAAGATGTACGAGGCCCTCTACGGCCTGATCAACCCGCCCCGCGACTACAGCGACTACAACATGTCCTGGGCCGGGACCGCGGGCTCACTGGTGTCGACCATGGATGACCTGAACCAGTTCTACCGCGCGCTGTTCACCGGCAAACTGCTGCGTCCCGCGCAGCTCAAGCAGATGAAGACCACGGTGCCGATCAAGGACGCCAAGGGCAAGGTCCTCGGGTACTACGGGCTGGGGCTGTACCCCGTGAACTCGCCGTGCGGCCGGTTCTGGGGCCATGACGGAGCGGTGTGGGGCGCCGGGACCCAGGGACTGACCAGCGAGGACGGCCGGCGGCAGGTGTCGCTGGGCTACAACCTGATGAAGTACCAGAAGGTCGAGAACGGCCAGATCGTGCCGCACGCCATCGACTACGCCATGCACGCGCACCTGATCCGGGCGATGTGCAACACCGCGGTTCCCGGCGGCAAGGGAACCGGGGCCGGAACCGGAACCGACAAGCTCGGCAAGCCCGACAAGACCAACAAGCTCACCGACTCCGGTGTGTTCAACGAGCTGGTCACCCCCGGTCCGGCCGACAAGCACAGCCCGGTGGCCCCTCGGCTCATTCCTGCGCTCCGGTAGCTGGTAGCCGTTAGCTGGTAGCCGGTGGCTGTAAGCCGGTAGCCGCACAGGACCGGACGCAACGAACGTGACAGCACAAAGGGCGCGCCGACGACACGGGGGAGGGAAGCCGTCGGTGCGCCCTTCACGGTCCGGGTGCCCTGCCCCGGCCGAAGTATCCGGACCACTCCCGGATTCACCCCGGGTCTTCGGCCGGGCGGCAGCGGTCAGTTCCCCGACGGCGCGAAGTACGCCCCCGGCGGCACCCCACCACCCGCTTGAACGCGGCGACGAACGCGCTCGGAGAGGCGTACCCCACCCGCGCGGCCACCGCCGCCACCGGCGCGCCGCCCGCCAGCAGCGGCATGGCCGCCTGGACGCGTACGCGGGTGCGCCACTGCCCGTACGGCATGCCGGTGTCGGCGACGAACGCGCGGGCCAGCGTGCGCCCGCTCGCCCCGACCCGCGCCCCCACTCCGCCAGCGTCCGGTCGTCGGACGGCCGGGCGCGCAGCGCCTGCGCGACCCGGCGGGCCCGCGCGTCACGCGGCATCGGCGCCAGTACGGTCGTCACCGACAGGGGCCGCAACTGGTCCAGGACGACGGCCTCCGCCCGCTCCCGGGCCGGTGCGGACAGCGTGTCGTCCGCCAGGTAGGAGATCAGCTCGCGCAGCAGCGGGGAGACCCCGACGACGGTGGGCGCCGACCAGTCCAGGGGGCACCGGTCGGGCGCGTAGTACAGGCTGCGCAGCAGCGCCGGACCCGTCGCCCCTGTGGCGTGCCGGGTACCGGCCGGTATCCACAGTGCCATGGCGGGCGGCAGCACCCAGGTGTTGCCCAGGGCCCGTACGGCCAGTACGCCCGCGCTCGCCCAGGCCAGTTGATGGGCGTCGTGCCAGTGCCGCTCGAACCACTGCCCGCCGTCCATGGAGAAGCTCCCGACGACGACGGCAGCCTCCGGCGCTCCCGAGGAGGGCGCCAACTGTCCTTCTGGCGACATGGATTGTCACTCCATCTCATGGCGGACACAACAAGGCTCTTTTTAGCATCTCCGCATGCCGATGAACCTGTGCCACCGCTGGCTGTGCAACTCCGCGGGGTGGGCCGCCAAGGTCGAGAAGAGTGTGCTGCCCTGGGCCCTGGAAGGGGCCGACCTGGGAACCGAGGCCCTGGAGATCGGCCCCGGGTACGGCGCCACCACACGGGTCCTGACCCGGCGGGTGCCGCGGCTGACCGTGCTGGAGGTGGACCGCGCTTCCGCGGACCGCCTGGACGACGCGTTCGACGGCAGGGTCGAGGTCGTTCACGCGGACGGCTCGGCGATGCCGCTGCCCGACCGGCGCTTCGACTCGGTCGTCTGTTTCACGATGCTGCACCACGTGCCCACGCCGGAACTTCAGGACCGCCTCTTCTCGGAGGCCTTCCGTGTACTGCGCCCCGGCGGGGTCTTCGCCGGCTGCGACGCGCTGGACGGCTGGGGCTTCCGTCTGATCCACATCGGCGACACCTGCGTCCCGGTGCCGCCGCACTCCTTGGCCGACCGCCTGGGCGCGGCCGGCTTCAAGGTCACGAAGGTCTCGACCGGCGGCGCGGGCGGCAGCAACGTCCGCTTCCGCGCCGTACGACCGTAGGCGTACGGAGTCCCCGTACGGGACCGCCCGTACGGAACCGCCCGTACGGACCCTGAGCGCACCCCGATACCGATCCACCTGCCCTCACCAGCTACCAGCCCCCTACCCACCCCCACTGCCACCGCCCGCCGCAGACAGGAGCCACCCGCCCATGACCGCCCCCGTGCCCGACTCCGGACCGCTCGCCGAATCACCGGAGTTCGACCACCTCCTGCACTGCGTACCGGACGTGGACACCGCCGCGTCCGCGTACACCGCGGCCGGGCTGCCCGCCCACGCCAATCCCCCCTACCTCGGCTACCGGAACGGCGCCTGGCGCCTGGACACCCGCTACGTCGAGCTGGTGAGTGTCGTGGACCGGGCGGAGTTCGAGGACTCCCCGTACGGCGTCGCCATGGCGGACTGGATGCCGCACATCGACACGCTCGTGGCGGAGGGCGGCGGCGCGCTGAACTTCGCGGTGCACGTCGGCGACGTCGGCGCCACCACCGAACGGCTGCGGCGCGCGGGTCACCGCGTCGAGCTGACGACCTTCGCACGCGAAGGCTCCCCGGTGTCCTTCCGGGAAGCCATACTCCCCGACGCCCCCATATGGGCCCCGTTCTTCATCACCTACACCCCCACCCCCCAGGTCATCCTGGAGAAGTACAGCGCGGGCAGGGTCGCGCGGGGGCCGCACGACCTGGCCGGCTTCGTCATCGAGACACCCGACCCGCTCGCCTCCGCCGCCTGGCTGAGCGAGCTGACCGGCGTCCCGCTCGACACCACCGGGAGCGTCCTGCTGCTGCCCGGCTGCCGGGTGCACTTCGCCGCGGGCCCGGCCGACCGCATCACCACCCTGCTGCTCAAGGAAGGCACCCCGCCCACCACAACCGTCCACGGCCTGGCACTGCGCCCCGCTGAGGACCCCCGTTAGCAACCCCCAACCAGCAACCCCTGCCGGCAACCTCCGCCGGCAACCTCCGCTAGGAACCCGTCTCCAGCCCCAGAATCCCCGCGTCCGCCGCCAGCGCCCGGAAGTACACCTGAGGGTCACCGACCAGCTTGCGCAGCCGCAGATCCATCAGCCCGCCGACCGCCGACACCTCGGCCGCCACCGTCCCGTCGGCCGTCCGGATCTCCTGCTCGACCCGGAAGGTCTTCCCCTCACTCCACACGAACGCGCAGGTCACCTCGGTCTCGTCGCCCGCCCGCAGCTCCTTGCGATAACGGATGGTGGTCTCCAGCACCACCGGCCCGACGCCCTTGTCCAGCAGGGCGCTCTGCGGTACCCCGGCGGCCTCCAGCAGCGACCAGCGGGCGTGTTCCGCGTACTGCAGATACACGCTCGCGTTGAGGTGCCCCTGCGCGTCCGTCTCGTACCCGCGCACCCTGACCCGTACGGCGAACCCCTGCCCCTCACCCACGACCGCTCCGCCACCTCTCCCTCACCACACCACGACCCCTCCACCCTCCCCTACCCCACCCCCACCTCCCCCACCAACACACCACACACCTACCGGTTACGCCCGGCGCACCTCGACCATGAAGCACCCGAACTCCACCGCGCGGACATGCACCAGGGCCACCGCGGGATCCGAGAACACCTCGTGCAGCTCCTGATCCACCTCGTGCGCCCGCTCCACGGGAATCCTCAGGAGCCGCCCCCGAGGATGTGCCCGTCGGCACCGTAGAAGCGCAGAACCCGCAGCGCACCGTGCATCTCGACGGGGTAGCCGGTCCCGGACGTCTGCCCGGCGCACTCCTCGGCGTGGATGAACACCGGCCCGACCTCGTCATACGGCCCCGGCTCGGCCCCGGTCTCCGCCGCCCACCGCCGCAGCGGTGCGTACGAGACCAGTACGATCCGTTCACCCTTCTCACTGTGCCGCAGACAGCAGCGCAGCGGCGCACCCCCTCCGGATCCACGAAGGGCTCCCGCCCCCACCCGGCATCGTCCCGCTCCCGAAGCTGCTTCAACACGCCCGGCTCAACAGCCCGGACAACAAATGTCGACGTCATGCCCCCACCCTCACCCCCGCCCACCCTTCAGCGCTGGCGGCTGTGCGACATCGACTTCCTGCTCCCACCGCCAGTCCGGACTCACCGGGCGGAAAGGTCCGTGGCCGCGTGGGCTTCGTCCAGGATCCGCCCGATTTCGGCGGCGGCCTGTCGAGCTTGGGTGGCGTCACCCGACTCGGCGATGTCTTCCCACCGGCGCAGGTCTGCCGCCAGGTCGGGCCGGCGCTGGATGTGAACGTAGACGGCCCATTGGGCGATGAACCGCTGGAGCGGCGTCAGATCGGAGCCCTGCCTGGACTGGTCGGCCGCTTGATCCAGTTCCCGGGTGAAGGCCGGCAACGCGGCAGGGGCGATCTGACTGATGGCTTGCCGCAGCGCGGTAACCGTGGCCGGGGGCTGGGGGATGAGTGGTCGCCCAGCGGCTGGAGTGGTCATGGCTGCTCCCATGGGCGTGATTCTGATCGCCATGGCTCAGCGTATAGGGCATGAGCGCATTTCCCTCGCTCGAACGAGTGAGGGAGAAGCGATACGGCTACCCTCCCGGGCTGGCACGCGGTAACCATGGCCGGGGGCTGTGACACTGCCGTGGGGCGGTCTACTCGTCCCTCTACTCGTCCGTGGCTTCCGGCGACGGCGACGGAGCGATGCCCGTCGGGCAGGAGACGCCCGTGCCGCCGATGCCGCAGTAGCCTGCTGGGTTTTTGTCCAGGTATTGCTGGTGGGGGGCTTCGGCGGGGTAGAAGGGGCGGGTGGGGGTGGCGGGGAGGATTTCGGTGGTGATGGGGCCGTAGCCGGAGTTGTGGAGAACGGCCTGGTAGGCGTCGCGGGAGGACTCGGCTTCGCGTTGCTGGGCGGGGAGTGGGTGTAGATGGCGGAGCGGTACTGGGTGCCGACGTCGTTGCCCTGGCGGAAGCCCTGGGTCGGGTCGTGGGACTCCCAGAAGAGCTTCAGGAGGGCGGAGTACGGGACGACGGCGGGGTCGTAAACGACGCGGACGGTTTCGGTGTGGCCGGTCAGGCCGCTGCACACCTCTTCGTACGTGGGGTGCGGGGTGTGGCCGCCCTGGTAGCCGACGAGGGTGGTCCATACGCCGTCGGTCTGCCAGAACTTCCGCTCGGCGCCCCAGAAGCAGCCCAGGCCGAAGTCGGCGATCTCCAGGCCCTCGGGGTAGGGGCCGAGGAGGGGGGTACCGAGGACGGTGTGACGCTCGGGGATGTTGAAGCCGGGCTCCGAACGGCCTTTGAGCGCCTCTTCGGGGGAGGGGAGACGGTTCTTGAAGCGGTGGAACAGCATCGGGTCGGCTCCAGGCGGAGGGGGAGGGAGAAGGTGGTAAGGGTGTCGGGGGCAGTTGTCGGCCCTTGGGGGAACGTCTTGCGGGGTGGGGGAATTCCGGGGAGTCCCTATGGGGTCGGAGGCTGCGTCGGGGGCTGGGGCGGGGAGGTGGGGGAGGTGCCGTCCAGGCGTTGCGCGCCGGCGACGGCCAGGGCGCGGTAGGCGGCGTACTCGGCGGCGGGGCGCGGACTGTAGGACCACGGGACGGCGCCCACGTGGCCGTCCACCAGGCGGATCTGCTCCAGTGCCTCCGCGTAGCGCTCGGCGCGGACCAGGAACCAGATGAGCAGGTGCCGGACGTGCGGCGCCACCGGGTGGTCCGCCGGGGCCTCCCGCAGCGCGAAGTGCGCCCCCTCGATGGCGCGTTCGACGACCGCGCTCTGGTAGAGGCCGTGGACCAGGTTCGCCTCGGGCAGGTGCTCGTACACGGAGAACAGCGGCAGGGCGGGCAGCAGGCTCCCGGCCGGGGCGGTGGCAGCGGCCCGCTCGGCGAAGGCGTCGGCCTCCTGCTTGGACCCGTGCCACTTGTGCGACCAGTAGGGGAGGGCGGCGAGGTGGGCGCCCATGTGGTGCGGGGCGCGCCGGGCCACTTCGGACCACAGCGCCTCGTACTCCGCCCCGCGCTCGCCCAGGCCACGGGCGACGGCCAGCTCGGTGATGTACGGGACGGGGCTGCCGGGCGCCAGCAGCGCGGCCTCGCGGCAGACCGTACGGGCCTCCTCCAGGATCATGCGGAAGTCCTGCGACGAGGGGTCGCGCAACGCCTGGACGGTGAGGAACTGGGCGTGGGTCTGCGCCCCTCCCGGGTCCTTGGGCGCCTCCGAACGCCACGTACGCAGCCAGATCCCGCCCCGCCCCGGCTGCTCGGCGAGTTCGAACGCGGCGGC
Organism: Streptomyces sp. MST-110588; assembly: GCF_022695595.1. NCBI lineage: Bacteria > Bacillati > Actinomycetota > Actinomycetes > Kitasatosporales > Streptomycetaceae > Streptomyces > Streptomyces sp. MST-110588. The sequence goes on along the minus strand of NZ_CP074380.1, from coordinate 2,828,231 downwards.
CCCGGCCAGCGTCTGGACCCGCTGCCAGCGGCGCTCCCAGTCGTCCCCGGTGGCAGCCAGGAGCTGGGCGGCCGGCCGCCAGTCGTGCGTACGGCGGATCTCCTCCAGCGCCTCCTCCAGCTCGGGGTCCGGGCCGGGCAGCCGTACGTCCAGCTCCTCGGCGGGGGCGAAGCCGTGGCCGGACACCGGGTCCGTGGCCACGGACAGGCCCTGCCGGGCCTGCTGCGCGCCCTGCCTGCGCCGCAGCCAGGGGAGGAGGACGACACCGCCGATCGCGGTCACGGCGATGAGAACCAGCAGAGCGTCCATGTGAGGAATCCCGGGGTGGTGGTTTGGTGATGGTTTGGGGTGGGTGAGTGGGATGAGCGGGGTGGTTGTGCGGGGAAGGCTGGGACGGATGTGAGTGGATGGGTGAGCTGGGGCGGGCCGGGCGGTGAGCGGGTGAGCGAGGTTTCGTACGTATGGCTCGTATGTTTCCACTATCCAGCGAACCAGAAAGTTCCGAAAAGTTCCCGGGTGTGGGCGACTACCCTCGGCAGGCATGAGCGATCAGCGCGACCAGCGCCACCAGCATTTCGAAACCCTCGCCATCCACGCAGGTCAGGAGCCCGACCAGGCGACCGGCGCGGTGGTACCGCCCATCTACCAGGTGTCCACCTACAAGCAGGACGGTGTGGGCGGGCTGCGCGGCGGCTACGAGTACAGCCGCAGCGCCAACCCGACCCGTACCGCCCTCGAAGAGAACCTCGCCGCCCTGGACGGAGGCCGCCGGGGTCTGGCCTTCGCCTCCGGCCTCGCGGCCGAGGACTGCCTGCTGCGGACCCTTCTCACTCCCGGCGACCACGTCGTCATCCCCAATGACGCGTACGGTGGAACGTTCCGCCTGTTCGCGAAGGTCGTGGAGCGGTGGGGGGTGGAGTGGTCGGTCGCCGACAGCTCCGACCCGCAGGCCGTACGAGCCGCGCTGCGGCCCCGTACGAAGGTGATCTGGGTCGAAACCCCCAGTAATCCCCTCCTGGGCATCACGGACATCGCGGCCGTCGCCGATGTCGCCCGGGACGCCGGGGCGCGTCTCGTCGTCGACAACACCTTCGCCAGCCCCTACCTCCAGCAGCCGCTCTCCCTAGGGGCGGACGTGGTGGTCTACTCCACGACGAAGTACATGGGCGGCCACTCGGACGTCGTCGGCGGCGCGCTCGTCGTCAACGACGACACCCTCGGGGACGAACTGGCCTACCACCAGAACGCGATGGGTGCCATCGCCGGCCCCTTCGACGCCTGGCTGGTGATGCGCGGCATCAAGACACTGGCCGTACGGATGGACCGGCACAGCGCCAACGCCTCGCGCATCGCCGAACTGCTGACCTCGCACCCCAAGGTGACCCAGGTCTACTACCCGGGGCTGCCGGAGCACCCGGGCCACGAGACCGCCGCCAAGCAGATGCGTTCCTTCGGCGGCATGGTCTCCTTCCGCGTCGAGGGCGGCGAGCAGGCGGCCGTCGAGGTCTGCAACCGGGCGAAGCTGTTCACCCTCGGTGAGTCGCTGGGCGGCGTCGAGTCGCTGATCGAGCACCCGGGACGGATGACGCACGCGTCGACGGCGGGCTCCGCCCTGGAGGTCCCGGCCGATCTCGTACGTCTGTCGGTGGGCATCGAGTCCGCGGACGACCTGCTGGCGGACCTCGCCCAGGCGCTGGGGTAGGCCGGGCGGTACGGCCGGGGGCGGGCCGGGCGGCAGCGGCGGTCCGGCGGTTCGAACGGCCGGGCCGTATGAGTAGTCCGGCGTGCGGCGGCGCGAACAGCCGGCGGTCCGAACAGTCCGGCGGTCCGGTGATCACCACCCTTCCACGGGAGGGGTGGTGATCGCCGGCGGCGGTGACCACGGCTGGTCGACGGTCACCCAGATCACCAGTGCCAGCAGGGCCGTGAGGGTCAGCAGCCAGACCAGGCGGCGCAGCAGGCGGCGGCGGGCCAGCAGCCGCCGGCCGCGCTCGGCCGCCCGAGCGGCCAGGTCGGGCGGGACGAGCGGGTGCGGGCCGTCGAGCAGCCGCCGCACCTCTGCCTCCTTCCGGTCCGGGAGGTTCATGGCAGGGGGGATTCCGTACGGGGCGCTTCCGTACGGGGCGCTTCCGTGCGGGTGGCTTCGGCGCGGGCGGTCCCGGTGCGGGTGACTGCTGTACGCGAAGGTTCCGTAGGGGAGGCCGACAGGTCGGGCGATTGGCCGGGTGACGGGCCGACCGGGGGCTCGGGCGGTGGGGCGGGGTCGATGAGGGGCGCGGTCGGGGGCCGGGGCGGGGAGCCGTACGGGGTGGCGGGCGAGGGCTTGGGGGGATTGCTGCGCATTTCCCCGATGGCACGCAGACACAGGTGGTGTACGCGCTCGGCGGGCAGCCCGAGTTGAGCGGCGACCTGCTCCTCGGCGACGCCCTCGTACAGGCGCAGCACGAGAACGAGGCGCTCCGGTGGCGAGAGCCGTTCCAGGAGACCGCCGCGGCGGCGCGGGTGCCGACCGTGCCGCAGGCGGCGGGGGAGGCGCTGCCGCCAGGCGGTGTGGGCGAAACGGGCGGCCAGTTCCTGGCGGGTGCGGTCGTACGGGTCCTCGCCGCGCAGCCGGTCCCAGGCGGCGTACGTACGGGCCAGCGCGGCCACGAGCAACTCCTCCGCCGCCGGGGCCGGTTGGCGTTCCGGCTCGCCGGTGAGGAGCGTGGCGGCACGCAGCAGCCGGCCTGCCGCGCCCGCCACGTACGCTTCGAACTCCCGGGCGCGGCGGCGCTCTTGCGCTTCCCGCCGCTCTCGCACAGCGCCTCCCGGCCGTCGCCCTCCATAGCACGGCAGCCGCCACGATCCGGTCAAGGGGGCCGACGGAAGCCGGCCGCCGTGTCCGCGAGGGCGGCTGTATCCGTAAGGGCGGCCGTACGCGTAAGGGCGCGGCAGGGCCCGTAGGAACGATGCGGTCACCTGCGGGCCGTTCAGCCCCTTACGGGTCGGGCGGGTCCTGACGGGACGGTCAGCCCCTTAGGGGGAGGTCTGGCCCCTACGGGACGGTCAACCCCCTACGGGCAAGCTTGGCCCCTATGGGCAAGCCTGCCCCCTACGGGGCGGTCGGCTCCCTACGGGAAGACAGGGCCCCTGCGGGTGTGCCGCGACCCTGCGGGGACGAGGCCCGCCCGTAGGGGGCGTGTGGGCCGGTCGGCCGGGCCGGTCGGCCGGGCGGACGGGTCAGGAGGTGGGGCCCGCCGGGGGCAGGGAGGCGGTGACCGTGGCGAGGGAGGTGTTGAAACGCGTCAGGAGCGTGCAGAAGGCGTCCCGCTCCTCCTCCGTCCACTCGTCGGTCACCAGCGCCATCAGGGCGCGGCGAGAGGCCCGTACCTCTTCCAGGCGGGTCCGGCCGCGCTCGGAGAGCTGGAGCACCACGGCCCGGCCGTCCTCGGGGTGCGAGGCGCGGGTGACCAGGCCCGAGTCGACGAGCGGTGCGACCTGCCGGGTCACGGTCGAGGAGTCGATGCCCATCCCGGCGGCCAGGGCCTTGACGCCCATCGGCCCTTCCTGGTCGAGGCGGTTGAGCAGCAGGTAGGCGGCGCGGTCCATGGAGTTGCGCGCCTGCCCGACGCCGCCGAGCCGGCTCTGTTCGGCGCGGCGGGCGAAGACGGCGACTTGATGTTGCAGCGCGTCGAGAAGAGCGGGGTCGGTGTGGGTCGTCATGTCCGAAGAGGTGGGCATGGCCGGGAGCTCGCTTCATGGGATGCGTACGGATTGGGGGACAGAGTACGCGGCCCGGGCGCGGACCGTACCGGCGCTGCCCAAACCGACGGGGGCGGACCGGTGCCGGGTGCGGACCGGATCCGGCCCGCAGAGCGTTTCCGGCCTGTTCCACAGGCGGACCGGATGTAGGGCGCTTCTGATGGATCTCCGCGGCCTCGCGACGCCCGGCACGCACCCTCGCCGCACGGCGCAAAGGGACAGGTGGCTCCGCCACATGACCCTTCACACCGCACGCCGAGCGCACGCACCGAACACCGCTCCGTCTTCCACGGAGATCCATCAGAAACGCCCTAGCCCTCAGGGCGGTCCCGGTCCGGCCCCGGGTCGGATCGGACCCCACCCCGAAGGGGCGCGGATCAGGTCCCGGGGCGCCCCTGACCTGGACCCCGACCGCCACCCCGAGCGCTCCCGGCCCCGGCCCCGCAAGGCATCGGGGTCCGGTCCCGGAAAGCGCCGGCGGCGGGTCCTGGGGACGGCCGGACCTGCCCGGAAGTGAGCTGTAAGACTTGGCTACATGGCCGATCACACGCCGCACGCGTCCACTGCCGTCCCCACGCCCGCGCCCACCCCGGCGCCCGCGTCCGCCTCCGCCCCCGCCCCGTACCGCGCCCGGCGCCCGTACCGCGCCCGGTGCGGGGCCCGGCCCGGAGCCCAGAGCGAGGCCCGGTGCGGAACCCCGGGAGGAACCCGGCGCGGCGCCCGCCACCGGTGCACTGCGCGCGACGGTGAGCATCGACGACGTACGGGAAGCGCAGAAGATGCTCTCCGGGGTCTCCCGGTCCACGGCCCTGGAGGGCAGCCGCCATCTGTCGGCCCTGGTGGGCGCCCCGGTGCACCTGAAATGCGAGAACCTGCAACGTACGGGGTCCTTCAAGATACGCGGCGCCTACGTCCGTATAGCCGGTCTGTCGCAGGAGGAGCGGGCCGCCGGCGTGGTCGCCGCGAGCGCGGGCAACCACGCGCAGGGCGTCGCGCTGGCGGCCTCGCTGCTGGGAGTGCGCTCGACGGTGTTCATGCCGGTCGGGGCGCCGCTGCCCAAGGTCGCGGCGACGCGTGAATACGGGGCGCAGGTGCGGCTCCACGGGCAGGTGGTGGACGAGACACTCGCGGCGGCGCAGGAGCACGCGCGGGCCACGGGCGCGGTGTTCATCCACCCCTTCGACCACCGGGACATCATCGCCGGCCAGGGGACGGTCGGGCTGGAGATCCTGGAGCAGTGCCCCGAGGTCCGTACGGTCGTGGTCGGGATCGGCGGCGGCGGTCTGGCGGCGGGCATCGCCGTGGCGGTCAAGGCGCTGCGGCCGGACGTACGGATCGTCGGGGTGCAGGCGGCGGGCGCGGCGGCCTACCCGCCCTCGCTGGCGGCCGGGCGGCCGGTATCGATCGAGTCGCCGGTGACCATGGCGGACGGCATCAAGGTGGGGCGGCCGGGCGATGTGCCGTTCAAAATTGTTGGCGATCTGGTGGACGAGGTCCGTACCGTCTCCGAGGACGAGCTTTCCAGCGCTCTGCTGCTGTGCCTGGAACGGGCGAAGCTGGTCGTGGAGCCGGCCGGGGCGAGTCCGGTGGCGGCGCTGCTCTCGCAGCCGCGGTCCTTCGAGGGGCCGGTGGTGGCGGTGCTGTCGGGAGGAAACGTCGATCCACTGCTGATGCAGCGGATCCTGCGGCACGGCATGGCCGCCGCGGGGCGCTATCTGTCGCTGCGGCTGCGGCTGACGGACCGGCCGGGAGCGCTGGCGACGCTTTTGGGGGTGTTGTCAGCGGTCGACGCCAACGTCCTCGACGTGAGCCACGTACGGACCGATCCACGACTCGGACTCACGGAAGCGGAGGTGGAGTTGCACTTGGAGACGAAGGGGCCGGAGCACTGCGCCGAGGTCGGTGCGGCGCTGCGCGAGGCGGGTTACCTCGTCATGGAGTGAGCGGCGGACAGCGCCGGGGCACTGGCGAGCGGCCGGTGAGGGACTGACTGCCGGGTGACCGGCCGGCACCGTCCGTCGGGGCGTCGCGATCCGGCTATCGCGTTTTCCTGAATATGTGTCGCGATGTATCGCGTCTCGGGTAGTATCCGTGCTCGGGCTGCCGCCGGGCTGAGTCGGCGTGGTCCAAAGCGGACGCATGCCTGCCCAAGCGGGCGAGGTCCGACGAACGTAATGTTTCTCCTGGAACTAACCCAAACATTGGGAGTACCCACATGCCAGGCGCCATTTACGCCGAAGGTCTCGTGAAGACCTTCGGCGACGTGAGGGCACTGGACGGCGTCGATCTCGACGTTCCCGAAGGCACTGTCCTCGGTCTGCTCGGCCCGAACGGGGCAGGCAAGACCACCACCGTGCGCGTCCTCACGACCCTGCTGCGCCCCGACCAGGGCAAGGCGGTCGTGGCCGGTATCGACGTCCTCAAGCACCCGGACGAGGTACGCCGCTCCATCGGCCTGTCCGGCCAATTCGCCGCCGTGGACGAGTACTTGACCGGCCGTGAGAACCTGACGATGGTCGGCCGGCTCTACCAGATGAGCGGACGCGCCGCGAAGGCGCGCGCCGGGGAGCTGCTGGAGCGCTTCCACCTCGCCGACGCCGGTGACCGGCCCGCCAAGACCTACTCCGGCGGTATGCGACGCCGGCTCGACCTGGCCGCGGCGCTGGTCGTCAGCCCGCCCGTGATGTTCATGGACGAGCCGACCACGGGCCTGGACCCCCGCAACCGACAGCAACTGTGGGACGTCATAAAGGAACTGGTCGCCGGCGGTACGACCCTGCTGCTGACCACCCAGTACCTGGAAGAGGCCGACCACCTCGCGCACGACATCGCCGTGGTCGACCACGGCAAGGTCATCGCCCGCGGTACGTCCGACCAGCTCAAGGCCCGCACCGGCGGCGAGCGCGTCGAGGTCGTCGTCCACCTCCCCGAGCACATCGCCGTCGCCGACGAGGTCCTGCGCGGCTTCGGCAAGGGCGAGGGCAAGATCGAGCAGCACACCCGCAAGCTCACGGTCCCGGTGACCGGCGGCGCCAAGCTGCTCGCCGAGATCATCCGCGAGCTGGACACGCGGGGCGTGGAGATCGACGACATCGGGCTGCGCCGTCCGACCCTGGACGACGTGTTCATCTCCCTCACCGGCCACTCCGCCGAGACCGGGGAGGACAGCGGCGACGGCACGGGCGACGGTACGGGTGGCGGCGCGAAGGGCCGTACGGCCGGCCCGCACGACGTCACGGACGCCGTGCCCGCCGACGTCACGGACGCCGTCCCCGCCGACGACCCGGCGGCGGGCGCGAAAGGCCGTAAGGCCGGCAAGCCCCGGAAGGAGGCCGCGAAGTGAGCACGCTGACCGACACGGCCGGGATCAGGACCCCGCGCCCGCGCGGCGGCCTGGCCCGGTCCGTGCGCGACTCCCTGGTCGTCGCCCAGCGCAACCTGATCCGTATGGCCCGCATCCCGGAGATGGTCATCTTCGGCCTGATCCAGCCGATCATGTTCGTGGTGCTGTTCACGTACGTCTTCGGCGGCTCGATCAACATCCCGGGCGCCCCGCCCGGTGACGCCCAGGCGTACCGCGAGTTCCTGATGGCGGGCATCTTCGCGCAGACCGTCACCTTCGCCACGGCGGGTGCCGGCGCGGGGATCGCCGACGACATGCACAAGGGCCTGATCGACCGGTTCCGCTCGCTGCCCATGGCGCGCGGCGCGGTCCTCACCGGCCGTACGCTCGCGGACCTGGTGCAGACCACGCTGACCCTGGTCGTGCTCGCGGTCGTCGCCCTGATCATCGGCTGGCGCACGCACGAGAACATCTTCAAGGTGCTGGCCGGCTTCGGCCTGCTGCTCCTGCTCGGCTACGCGTTCTCCTGGATCGGCGCGCTGATCGGCCTGTCCGTGCGGACGCCCGAGGCGGCCACGTCCGGCGGACTGATCTGGCTGTTCCCGCTGACGTTCATCTCCAACGCGTTCGTGCCGGTCGACGGCATGCCGACGTTCCTCCAGCACGTGGCGGAGTGGAACCCCTTCAGCGCCACGGTCCAGGCGGCCCGCGAGCTGTTCGGCAACACCGTGCCGGCCATGAGCAAGTCGGTGACGGGCGCCTGGCCCATGGATCACCCGGTGCTGGCGTCGATCCTCTGGTCCGTCGTGATCATCGCGTTCTTCCGCACCCTCGCGGTGCGCAAGTACCGGTCGGCGACGGCCTGACGTACGCGTAAACACATACCACGTACGCGTACACATGCCAGAGCCCGCGATGAACGCGTGCGCTAGGAACATGTGCGCTATGTACACGTGAGCGGCCCGGAGCGTGGATGCTCCGGGCCGCTGTCGCTGCTGCCGCTGTCGCTGCTGCCGCTGTCGCTGCTGCTGCTGTCGCTTTGCCTCAGACCGTGTACGGCTTGGCGTCGAGGATCTTCACCGACGCCTTCTTGCCGTTGGGGAGCTCGTACTCCGCGGTCTCGCCGACCTTCTTGCCGTTGACACCCGTGCCCAGGGGCGACTGCGGGGAGTACGTCTCGATGTCCGAGCTGGCGTACTCGCGCGAGGCCAGCAGGAAGGTCAGGGTGTCGTCCGGGTCCCCGTCGAACGCGATGGTGACGACCGTGCCGGGAGCCACGACACCACTGGCGGCGGGAGCCTCGCCGACCTTCGCGTTCTCCAGCAACTGCTTGAGCTGGCGCATGCGAAGGTTCTGCTTGCCCTGCTCCTCCTTGGCCGCGTGGTACCCGGCGTTCTCCTTCAGGTCACCTTCCTCGCGGGCCGCCGCGATCTTCTCGGTGATCTCGGCGTGTGCGGGACCAGACAGGTACTCCAGCTCTGCCTTGAGCTGGTCATACGCCTCCTGGGTCAGCCAGGTGACGTTGTCGCTGGTCTGGGTCACAGGTGCTCCTCGTCGGTACTGGGGATAAATCAAACGCCCTACCAGGAAGGGTGCGCCTTCACGGGTGGGCGAAACCACGAGCCTAACAATTCCCGCGCAGGACCGGGAAGAGGATTTCCGTCAGGAACGCGTTACCGCTGGTCATCGCCCTTGGCGCGGGCCACCCCGCGCGTCGCCCGCCGAACGGGCATGACCGGTCCCCTCCGGTCCATGGCCGGTCTCCTACAGGTTCGGCACAGGTCTCGCTGCCGACCCCATCACCCAGTCGTCGGTCAGCCATCACTCAGCCGTCGGTCAGCCGTCGGCCGGCCGACGGTCAGCCGCCGTCGGAGGAGGTGCAGCCCACCAGCACGGCATTGGTCGCCCGCTGCGTCGTACGGATCGTGACCTCGGTGTCGACCTGGTCCGTGCGCTGGTCGACGGTGACGTCCTTGCGCCCGACCTCGGCGCCGCTCTCGGCCTGCGAGCGCAAGGTGCACACGCCCTTGTCGTCCGTGCCCTTGACGATCTCCAGATGCACCTTGACGGCGTGGTCCGAGACCGCTTTCCAGGTGATCACCCGGCCGCTGAGGTCCTGCTTGGAGATGTACGAGGCTCCGGCCCAGCCCACCACGCCGAGGAGCGCGACCCCCAGCACCGACCCGATGATCTTCAGCTTGCGGTCGGCGCGCTGGTCGGAGGAGCGGCCGTAACGTCCGTCCGGGAGTCCTTCGCGCACCGCTGCCATGATCAAACCTCCTGCTGGGGTCCGGAATTAAACGACCCCCGATTCGGTCACTATAGGAGGCATCTTCTCCGGCCCTTCACTGAGGATCGAGTCTTGACTGAGCAGTTGCGAATGATGGCGGTTCATGCGCACCCCGACGACGAGTCGAGCAAGGGCGCGGCCACCATGGCCAAGTACGTGTCCGAGGGGGTGGACGTGCTGGTCGTCACCTGCACGGGTGGGGAGCGCGGCTCCATCCTCAACCCCAAGCTCCAGGGTGATCCCTACATCGAGGAGCACATCCACGAGGTACGCAAGAAAGAGATGGACGAGGCCCGGGAGATCCTGGGCGTCAAGCAGGAGTGGCTGGGCTTCGTCGACTCCGGGCTGCCCGAGGGCGACCCGCTGCCGCCGCTGCCCGAGGGCTGCTTCGCGCTCCAGGACGTCGAGGAGGCGGCCGAGCCCCTGGTCCGGCTGATCCGTGAGTTCAAGCCGCAGGTCATCACGACCTACGACGAGAACGGCGGCTATCCGCACCCGGACCACATCATGACCCACAAGATCACCATGGTGGCCTTCGAAGCCGCCGGGGACGCGTCGAAGTACCCCGACGCCGGCGAGCCCTGGCAGCCGCTGAAGCTCTACTACAACCAGGGCTTCAACCGGCCGCGCACCACGGCGCTGCACGAGGCGCTGCTGGAGCGTGGCATGGAGTCGCCGTACGGGGAGTGGCTGGAGCGCTGGAAGGAATTCGAACGCCGTGAGCGCACCCTCACCACGTTCGTGCCCTGCGCCGACTTCTTCGAGATCCGCGACAAGGCGCTGATCGCCCACGCCACGCAGATCGACCCCGACGGCGGCTGGTTCCGCGTTCCCATGGACATCCAGAAGGAGGTCTGGCCGACGGAGGAATACGAGCTCGCCAAGTCATTGGTGGGAACTTCCCTCCCCGAGGACGACCTCTTCGCGGGCATCCGCAACAATTGACCCCATGATGAGCGCGACCAGCACCCTCGCCATGACGCACTTCGTCAGCCTTGCCGACAGCTTTGACAAGAACAAGGTGACTCCCGGCGTCCTTGGCTTCATCGTCTTCGCGGTCATCGGCGGTGCCGTCTGGCTGCTGATGAAGTCCATGAACAAGCGGATGAAGAACGTCGACTTCGAGGAGGCACCGGACCCCGCTGCCGAGCAGCAGCCGGCCTCCTCGGCGAAGGGCGCCGAGGGCGCGCGGCCCAAGGCGTCCTGAGACGGCCTGATCACTCAGCGCCGCTCAGGCCGTAGGTCGTAGGCGGTAGGCGGTAGGCCGGAGGAAATGGACGGCAGGACGTCCCGTACGTCCTGCCGCTCTCCTGCCTCCGCCCCGGGACCGCGGCGGCCCGCGCCGCGGGGCACGGAGTGCCCGTACGGGACGTCCCGTACGTGGCCGAGGCCGTCACGCCCGCACACGGCGGGTCCGCACACGGCGGCATGGCGGTATCGCCTCGAAACCCGTACGGCGCGCCGACGGGGCCGTACGACGCCGTACTGCCCTGTTCCGCCCCGCCCCGGGCGTGGGGCGGACAGGATCCGCCGTACGAAGCCGGAGCCGTGCCGCGCCCACGGGCCGTCTCCGGCTGTCTCCGGCCGCCGCCGGGTCACCCGCGCGGCCGAACGCCACGCCCGGCCGCCCCGCCGGCTCCCGCTTTCCCAGAAATGCCGCCCGCCCGGCCGTACCCCGGACCCTGCCCGCTCAGTCGAGCCCCTCTCCCCGTCCTCCCTGTCACCGCCCACCTCCGACACCGCCCTCACCGGCACCGCGCTCGCCGGCCCGTGCGCCGGGAACCCGGCCCCTGCCCCGTCTGCGCCCCGCTCCGGCTCAAGGGCTCGGCGGGGATATGGACACACCCATGACTTCCCGGGCGTGACGGTTGGGGACCATGCCGAGCTGCCACGCCTGCCAGCCCGTCTCCGGCTCGACCCCGTGCTCCAGCAGCAGCCGGAGCGCCTGGGCGCAGTCCTCCAGCTTCGAGTCGCGGCTCTCGTGCTCCTCCTGTGCCAGTTGCTCCAGCTCCTCCCGGGCCACGGCGGTGCCGACCACCGAACCGCCCGGTGAGGCGAACGGCAGGAGGGTGCAGCGCAGGAAGCGGGCCCAGTCCTCGCCGCGCCGGTCGCCGTACCCGGCGAAGATCCGCGCCGCCTCGTCCGCCAGCTCCAGGGCCTGCGCCGCCCGCCCGTTCCCCGCGTCGATGATCACCAACTCCAGACAGGACCACGCCTCGCCGTGCGGCACGCCGATGCGGTGGAAGTCCTTGCGGGCGTCCTGGAGGAGCTGCCGGGCGAATCCGCTGTTGCGCAGCGAGCCGGTCTGTGCGGCCCGCAGATCACGGGTGACCCGGCCCGAGTGGTGCCGGGCACAGGCCAGCCCGTAACCGTCCTGCATCCGGCTGAACATCGTCCGCGACCGCTCCAGGTGCCGCAGCGCCGCGTCCTGGTCACCGCGCTCCTCCAGCGACTGGCCCAGGTAGTACAGCGTCCACGCCTCGCCCCGCGCGTCTTCGAGCCGCCGGTGCAGCGGCAGCGCCTGGCGCAGCCGCTCGGCGGCCGGAGCCGGATCACCGTCCACCAAACGGGCCCGGGCCAACTGGGTCGTCGCCCACGCCTCGCCCCGCTCGTCGTGCGTACGGCCGTACAGATCCATCGCCGAGTGGAACTCCCGCTCGGCCGCCGGCACCACACCCATCCGCAGATACACCTGCCCGAGCTGGAAGTGCGCCCACGCCTGGCCGTGCAGGCTCTCGCTGCGGGCGTGCAGCTCCAGCGCCTCGCGCAGCAGCGCCAGCGCCTCCTGGATCCGCGCACGGTCCCGTTCCACCGCCGCCAGGGCGTGCAGCGTCCACGCCCGGTCGCCTTGCAGCTCCTCCTCCGTCTGCATCGCCAGCGCCTCGCGCAGCCTGGCCGCCGCCTCGGTCAGATTGCCCTGCTGCTGGAGCGTGATGCCCAGGTCCCGCAGGGCGCGGGCGGCACCGGCCGGGTGCTGCGCCTGGAAGTACAGGTCGACCACCGAGGAGAGCGTCGTACGGGCCGTGGACAGTTCGCCCAGTTGGCGGGCCGCCACGCCCGTACGCCACCGCACGGACCGTACGAGCAGGCCCTGATCGGCCGCCTTGGTCAGCTCGCTCAGCTCACCGAGCTGATACAGGTCCCCGCGCAGCAGGCAGTAGTCGGCCAGCGCGCCCAGCAGATGGGAGACCGCTGCCTGGTCCACGTCCTGGTCGGCGTGGCGCAGCGCGGAAGTGATGAAGCCGGTCTCGTCGTCCAGCCACTGGAGGGCCGCGTCCAGCGACGTGAAGCCGTGCGAGCCGAAGCGGTCGGCGCGGGTGGAGGTCCGGCCGTCCACGAGCCGGATCACGGAGTCCGCCAGCTCCGCGTAGCTGCGGATCAGCCGCTCCTGGGCGGTGCTCCGCTCGCCCGGTTCCTCCTCGTCCACCAGCCGGGCGTGGGCGAAACGGTGCACGAGGGTGTGCAGCCGGTAGCGGTCGTTGCGCACCCGCTCGATCAGCCCGGCCGCCGCCAGCGTCGTCAGTTGCCGTTCGGCCTCGTCCTCCTGGACGCCCAGCAGCGCCGCCGCCGCGGCGGTCCCCAGACTGGCCCGCCCCACCAGCGCCAGCCGGCGCAGCAGCCGCCGGGCCGTCTGCGACTGGTCCGTGTAGCGCAGCCGCAGCGCCCGCTCCACCGGGGCGGTCGGCCCGTACGCGTCCAGGGCCGTGGCCAGCGCGGCGGGAGTGCGCAGCCCGAGGGAGGAACCCGCCACCCGCAGGGCCAGCGGCAGCCCGCCACACAGTTCGGCGATCCGCTCCAGCGCCCCGGGGTCCCAGGCGTCGGCCGTCTCGGCCCGGGACGCGTCGGCCGCCGCGCGCAGCAGTTCCTCGGTCCCCGCCGGGTCCAGGCCGTCCACCGGGAGCTGATGCACCCACGCCTGGAGGTCCTCGGGCAGCTCCATGGGTTCGCGGGCGGTGACCAGCACCAGGCTGTCGGAGCGGTCCGGCACCAGCAGGCGCACCTGCGCGGGGTCGGAGGCGTCGTCCAGCAGGACCGTCACCGGCACCCCTGTCACGTGCTGGTGATACAGCTCGGTCAGCCGTTTGACGTGCTGCTCCTGGGAGGGCCGCTCGCGGAACAGCAACTGCTCACGCGGCGCGCCCAGCCGGTCGAGCAACTGCAACAACGCGTCCCTGGTCGACAGCGGCGCCTCGCCGGGGGTGTCCCCGCGCAGATCCACCATGCACGCGCCACGGAACTGGTCCCGGAGCTGGTGCGCCGCCCGCACGGCCAGCGCGGTGCGGCCCGAGCCCGGCTCGCCGTGCAGCACCACCACCGTCGGGCGGGTCGCCGTACTGGCCCGCGCGGCGTGCACCCACCGGGCGATCCGCGTCAGGTGCTCCCGCCGCCCCGCGAACGGCCCGACGGGCAGCGGAAGATGGTCGAAGGACTGCTCCAGTACGGAGCGCTGACGGGCCGCCGCACTGCGGTCCACGCCGCGCCACTGCGTCATCCGTTTGGTGGCCGGCGCGCCGCTCTTGGCGGACGATCCGCCGCCCCGGGCCGCCGCCGTCAGCATCCGCTGCTGATCCAGGAACGGCCGGATGCCGCGTACCTCCAGCGCCGTCAGCCACTGGAGCCGTAACTGCTCCGGCCCGCCCGGCTGCCCGCGCATCCCCGCCTGCTGGTGCGCCGCCGGCCAGTAGCCCGCCGTCAGCTTCACCAGCGTGGCCGTGGCCCCCGCCACCACCACGACGGCCCCCACCCCAAGGGCCGCGCCGGCTCCCGTGCCGTACGCCAGGTCCGTACCGAACGCCGCGAGCGCCGCCACGGCCGTCACCACCGCGGGCGTCCCCAGCTCCTTGCGCGACAGCCGCTCGGACAGCGTCCGCCGCCCGGCCGCCGCCTCGTCCAGCGCCCGGACGTACGCGCCGTACTCCTCCGCCGCGGATCCCGCCAGCTCCTCCAGCGCCGCGCGCCCCCGGGCGAGCAGCACCTCCCTGTCCACCCGTCCGGCCGAACGCCGTACTTCTTCTTCGACGGCTCGCGCCAACAGCCCTTCCGCTTCCGCCCGATGACCGTCACGCAGGACAGTCAGTGAGCCCGGCATGCGCTTCCCCCTCCAGCAGACTCCAGCAGAGATCGGCTTCGTACGCACAGTGTTCCGCGTCCGTGCCGATTGCGGCAGGGCTGTGGATAACTCCCGCCGTCCCCACACCATTCGGCGCGGCTGTACGCGCCGCCCAGGGGCTTCTCGGGCCACTCCCACGACTTCTTCCGCCGGGACATTCATGGCCGTAGGCGTTCCCGTCGCTCAGAGAGTGACGGGGAAGCTGAGACCAGGGGCAGATGCTCCGCTGATCTGCTCGGCGGCCTCGGCGGCTCCGGCGCTGCCCGGCTCGGCCTACTGCCGTGGGATGGCCTGGCACCCGATTCGCGAGAGCCGCCATGTGATGGCGCACGAGTGCGACAGCCGCGGCGCGACTACCGCGACCTGCTGGCCGCATCCATCAGCAGCTAGGCGGCCCGATCGTGCCCGTCTGAGGCAACGTCAACGTCTGCGACGGGGCTGGCTCTTCAACCGCGCCGTCTCCACCCCGAACACCTCGTCCAGCGCATCCGACGCGGCCTCCGGCACTCCAGTACCGCAGCGACCCCTGAGACGGCTGCCTCGAATGAGATCGGCTCGGCCATCAGACCTGCCTGAGCATCTCACGACGTCACAAGTTCAATCTCAGTAGTCAGCGAAAAACCAAAATGTGGCGCTACCGGTCAAGCGCCGGAAGCTGGGCGGCTTCTTTCGTTCCTTACGTGACCCCAAGGTCGACCGCTACGGAGAAAGGCGCGGTGGCCTTCACTGTGCCCGTGAACATCTCACCGTCCCGGTAAGCCTTGGTGGCGGGATCGAGAACATAGGTGTAGATGATCGGGACGCCAGTGGCGGCCTGCTCGACCCGCCAGTAGAAGGGGATGCCGGGCTTGGCGTACTGGTCCACCTTCACGATCCGATCGGTGGTCTCCGAGCCGGGCAACACGACCTCGACGACCAGGAGCACGTGCTCGGGGCGGGTGGGCGCGAGGTCGATGGTCTCCGCACGGTAGACGGTGACATCCGGACGGCGATTGGTCAGGGGAGCGTCCTGCAGGCGGACGTCGAAGTCCGTATCGGCGTTCCAGTCCGGGCCTGCGGCGGTGTCCAGGGCATTGGCCAGGATCCGGGCCAGCCGGTTGTGCCGCTTCGAGGCGCTCGGGCTCACGACGACCATTCCGTCCACGATCTCAATGCCGGCACACTGCTCCTCGGACCAGGAGTCGTACCGCTCCGCGCTGATCTGGGTGTGCATCCACGCAGGCGCCACCATCTCGGCGGTCGTGGTGTGCCTCCTTCGAGGAGCCTCGAAAGGTCCAGCGCTGCTGCGCTCAGCCTACTGTTCCGAGATGCCGGGGCGCCTGACTCGGAAGAGCGCCGGGAAAAGTTCGACGACGACCTGTTCGGCCAAGCGAGGCAGGGCCCGTGCGGGCCTCGTCGGCGGGGTCGGGCCTTGTGAGAGGCTGGGTCGCATGAACCGGCTGGCTGGTGTGACCTCGCCTTATCTGCTTCAGCATGCCGAGAACCCCGTCGACTGGTGGCCGTGGGGAGCGGAGGCTTTCGAGGAGGCCCGGCGGCGCGATGTGCCCGTGCTGCTGTCGGTCGGTTACTCCGCGTGTCATTGGTGTCATGTGATGGCGCACGAGAGTTTCGAGGATCCGGTGACGGCCGAGGTGCTCAATGAGCACTTCGTGTCGGTGAAGGTGGACCGGGAGGAGCGGCCGGACGTCGACGCCGTCTACATGGAGGCCGTGCAGGCGGCCACCGGGCAGGGCGGCTGGCCCATGACGGTCTTCCTCACGCCCGATGCGGAGCCGTTCTACTTCGGTACGTACTTCCCGCCCGAGCCGCGCCACGGCATGCCGTCCTTCCGGCAGATCCTGGAGGGTGTACGCAGCGCCTGGGCGGACCGCCGTGACGAGGTGGGCGAGGTCGCCGGGCGGATCGTGGCCGACCTGGCGGGGCGCTCGCTGTCCGCTCCGCTGTCGGGGGCGGCGTCGCGGCAGCCGGGGCCCGAGGAACTGCACGCCGCCCTCATGGGGCTGACCCGCGAATTCGACGCGGTGCGTGGCGGGTTCGGCGGCGCGCCCAAGTTCCCGCCGTCCATGGTCCTGGAGTTCCTGCTGCGCCACCATGCGCGTACGGGGTCCGAGGGTGCCCTCCAGATGGTGCAGGCGACCTGTGAGGCGATGGCCCGCGGCGGTGTCTACGACCAGCTCGGCGGGGGGTTCGCCCGCTATTCGGTGGATGCGTCCTGGATTGTCCCGCACTTCGAGAAAATGCTCTATGACAACGCGCTGCTGTGCCGTACGTACGCGCATCTGTGGCGGGCCACCGGATCGGACCTCGCCCGGCGGGTGGCCCTGGAGACCGCCGACTTCATGGTGCGCGAACTCCGTACCGAGCAGGGAGGTTTCTCCTCCGCGCTGGACGCGGACAGCGACGACGGCACGGGCAGCGGCAGGCACGCCGAGGGCGCGTACTACGTGTGGAGGCCCGAGCAACTGCGTGCCGTCCTCGGTGAGCGGGACGCCGGGCTCGCCGCCCACTACTTCGGCGTGACGGACGAGGGCACCTTCGAGGAGGGTGCCTCGGTCCTCCAGCTCCCGGACACCGATGGCCTGTTCGACGCCGAGCGGCTGGCCTCCATCAAGGAGCGGCTGCTGGCGGCCCGTACGGAACGTCCGCGCCCCGGCCGCGACGACAAGATCGTCGCGGCCTGGAACGGGCTGGCCATCGCGGCCCTGGCCGAGACCGGCGCCTACTTCGACCGGCCGGACCTCGTACAAGCCGCGACGGACGCCGCCGACCTGCTCGTACGCGTCCACATGGACGGACAGGGCCGGCTGCACCGCACCTCCCGGGACGGCGTGGCCGGCGCCAACGCCGGTGTCCTGGAGGACTACGCGGACGTCGCCGAAGGCTTCCTGGCGCTCGCCTCGGTCACCGGCGAGGGCGTATGGGTGGACTTCGCGGGGCTTCTCCTGGACACCGTACTCATCCGTTTCGCCAGCGAGGACGGCTCGCTGTACGACACGGCGGACGACGCGGAGACACTGATCCGCCGGCCCCAGGACCCGACCGACAACGCCGCGCCCTCCGGGTGGACGGCGGCGGCCGGTGCCCTTCTGTCGTACGCGGCGATGACCGGGAGCGGCCCGCACCGGGACGCCGCCGAGCGGGCCCTGACGGTGGTCACGGCGCTGGCCGGCCGGGCCCCGCGCTTCATCGGATGGGGGCTGGCGGTCGCCGAGGCCGCGCTCGACGGGCCGCGCGAGGTCGCGGTCGTCGGCCCCGACGGCGACCCGGCCACCCGGACGCTGCACCGCGCCGCCCTCCTGGGTACGGCCCCGGGCGCGGTCGTCGCCCTCGGGCAGCCCGGGGCGCCGGAGGTTCCGCTGCTCATGGACCGCCCGCTGGTCGACGGCCGCCCGGCGGCATATGTGTGCCGCAACTTCACCTGTGAGCGGCCCACCACCGATCCCGGGGAGCTGACCGCCCGCCTTACGCCCTGACGGCTGGAGGGGCGAAGCCGGCCTCTCCGGTTGTCGCCAGAGGGCTGCCGTCAGGGGGCTGTCGCCAGAGGGCTGCCGTCAGGGGATGCCGTCAGAGAGTGAGGCCGCGGGCAAGGACGTCCAAGGCCCCGTCGACGACGTCTTCCAGTGGCGTGTCGTGGTCGCCGGTGACCCAGTGCATCAGCGCCTCCTGGAGGGCGGCCAGGATCGCCGCCGCGACGACCCGGATCTCCAAATCGTCGGCGGCGCGGCCGGAGCGCTCCGCCAGCACGCCGCAGACCATGTCCGTGTCGCGGGCGGTGTTCTCGGCCGTACGGCCCCGGAGGGCCGGCACCTCCCGTACGAGCAGGATGCGCTGGATCAGCTCGTTGCGGTCCTCCGCGACGAGCTGCCGCAGCGCCTCGACGGTGACGTGCCGGATGGAGGTCACCATCGGCTCGCCGGCCGGCCGGGCCCGGAGCCCGTCCTCCAGCACCTGGTCGTACTCGTCGGTGAGCACGATGTCTTCCTTGGTGGGGAAGTAGCGGAAGACCGTACTGGGGGAGACGTCGGCGGCCTCGGCGATCTGGTCGACGGGGGTCGCCTCGTACCCCTGCTCCTTGAAGAGCCGGTAGGCGGCCCGGCGGATCGCCTTGCGGGTCTGGATCTTCTTCCGCTCCCGCAGCCCGATCTTGGGGGTCCCGGGCTCCGCCGCCCCCGGCCGGGGCGCGCCGGAGCGGGGTGCGGCAGTTGTACGTGCAGAGGCCATGGACGTCATTGTCATGCATCGCAGGGCCCTGGAGCCACGGTGCCGTCCCGGGCGTCGGCGCTCTCCTGTGTCCGCTCTCCGCCGTCGGTGGTTTCCGCGGCGTGCGGACCGGGCAGGAAGATCGCGGTGAGCACCGCCGTCACCAGGGCGGCGATGCCGCAGGCGAGCAGGACCAGGCCCATGCCGTGGAGGTACGCGGCGTCCGCCGACGCGGCCAGGTGCGGGGCGCCGAGCTTGTCCGCCACCAGGTGCGCGCCGACGATCGAGTCCCGCGCGGCCCCGGCCGCCGGCGCGGGCAGTCCGCCGGTGTCCAGACGGCCGGTGTACGCGCCGGCCAGCAGGCTGCCCAGGAGGGCCACGCCCAGCGCGCCGCCGAACTGCCGTACCGTCAGCAGCAGTCCGGAGCCGCTGCCGGCCCGCTCACGCGGCAGCATGCCCAGCGCGGCGTCCATGGCCGGGACGATCGCGAAGCCGAATCCGAGGCCGGCCACGGCCAGCCACAGGGCGGTACGGCCGTAGCCGTCGCCCGCCTGCGTCGCGGAGCCGAGGAAGGCCGCGGCGGCGAGCACGACCAGCCCGCCGGTGATCACGGGCCGCGGTCCGACGCGGGCGGCCAGGGCGCCGCTGCCCTTGGACGCGACCAGCAGTCCGGCCATCATCGGCAGCATGCGCAGGCCGGTGCCGAACGCGTCGTACCCCGAAACGGCCTGGAGGTATTGGGGGAGGATGAACATCAGGCCGGACAGGACCAGGGTGATCAGCGTCGCGGCGACGGTGTTCCACAGGAAAGCGCGCCTGCGCAGGAGCTGGAGGTCGAGCATGGGCCGCGGCCGGCCGCGCTCGCGCAGGACCAAGCCGGTCAGGAGAAGGACGGAGCCGGCCAGGGACGTCAGGACGACGGGGTCGGCCCAGCCCCGCGCGGGCCCCTCGATGATGCCGAAGACCAGCGCGCCCAGCCCGCCGGCGGTCAGGGCGGTCGAGAGGACGTCGACCGCGGGCGCGCCGGGGTCCTTGGTCTCGGGGAGCAGGAAGAGGCAGGCCAGGATGCCGATCAGGACCAGTGGGACGTTGATGAGGAAGGCCGACCCCCACCAGAAGTGGTCGAGCAGCCAGCCTCCGACCAGCGGGCCGAGCGGGAGACCGAGCGCAGAGGCGGCGGAAATCGCGGCGACGGCCTTGCTGCGTTCGCCGGGGCCGAAGAGCGAGGGCAGTACGGACAGCGCGAGCGGCATGATCAGGGCCGCGCCGGCGCCCATCACCGCGCGGGCCCCGATGACCTGGCCGGGAGCGTCGGCGAGAGTGCCGAGCAGGGAGCCGGCGAGGAAGACACCGAGGCCCGCGATGAGCATGCGGCGGCGGCCGAAGCGGTCGCCGAGCAGTCCGGCCGGGAGCATCAGGGAAGCGAAGACGACGATGTAGGCGTCGGCGATCCACTGCTGTTCGCCGGTGTCGGCGCCGACTTGGGCGGTCATGGCCGGCAGGGCGACGTTGAGGATCGTGGTGTCGAAGCCGAGGACGAGCATCGAGACGACCAGCGCGCCCAGTGCCCACCAGCGGCGGGGGTCGGGCGCGGATTTTGGGCCGGGGCCCGGGGAGGGGTGCGCCGCGGTGGATCGCGGGCCGGTGGACACAGCCATGCCAACCTCCGAGAGTCAGCGTCAAATGACAGTAACTCTCAAAAGATTTTGACTGTCAATTCTTGATGGTCCCTTGGCTGTCAGTGGGGTATGTCACGCTTCAACGAGGGCAGAGTCACCGTCAGTGATGCTTGGAGGGAGTGTTGCGCGGATGCGTACAGCGATCGATGTCTGTGCCGCGGTCGTGGCGGCGCTGTGTGTCGGGGGATTCCTGATGGGTGGTACGACGGCGGTGGTCGCGGTGGTGCTCGCCGGGGTCGCGGTCCTGACATGGCAGGTGGCCGCGGCGTCGAAGCCGCGGCCACGGGCGGGCAGAGCGGGGGCGGTTGGCGGAGCGGGTGGGGCCGTGCCGGTCGGGCGCGGGTCAGGCGTGCGAATAGGCCACCAGCGAGATGCCGATGTAGTGCACCACGAAGGCGGCAAGGGTCAGGGAGTGGAAGACCTCATGGAAGCCGAACCACCGCGGTGAGGGGTTGGGGCGCTTGATCCCGTAGATCACGCCGCCCACGCTGTAGAGGACTCCGCCGACGATGACGAGTACGAGGACGGCGATGCCGCCCTTGCGCAGGAAGTCCGGGAGGAAGAAGACGGCCGCCCAGCCCATCGCGATGTAGCAGGGGGTGTAGAGCCAGCGTGGCGCGCCCACCCAGAAGACGCGGAAGGCGATGCCGGCCAGGGCGGCGGCCCACACCGCCCACAGCAGCACCTGTCCTCGGGTGCCGGGGACGAGCAGCATCGTGAGCGGGGTGTAGGTGCCCGCGATGATCAGGAAGATGTTGGCGTGGTCCAGCCGGCGCAGTACGCGGTCGGCTCGTGGGCCCCAATTGCCGCGGTGGTAAAGGGCGCTGATCCCGAAGAGGAGACAGGCGGTGAGTGTATAGATCGCACAGGCCAGCCGGCCGCGGGGGCTGTCGGCGAGCGCGGTGAGCAGGACGCCGGAGAAGAGTGCGGCGGGGAACATTCCGGCGTGCAGCCAACCCCGCAGTCTGGGTTTGAGCGGAGCCGTAGCGGCGGCGACCGCAGAGACTGCGTCGGCCGCGGAGGTCACGGGGTTTTTGTGGCTTTCGGCGGCGTCGGGCGCGGAAGTCATGGCGGTCATGCTACCTACGCAACCGTAGGTTACGGACCGGTCCGCCGAAGTGGTGACGGTCACGAAGGCGTCCTCTGGACAGATATGGATCGGGGTCGGATGATCAAATGAGTGCGGCCGGCACCGGATGAGCGGTCGCGAAGCGTCCGGGTCGAGGCCCCCAAGGGGCAAACCTTAAAGAAGCGGATCACTGGTGGTAAACCGGGCAGGTCCGTCCAAACCCTCATCAAGGAGCGATCGTGGCGCGCGACAACGCGGCTCCCACCACCCCGACCCGTCACCAGGAGCTCGTCGCCTGGGTCGACGAGATCGCAGCCATCACCGAGCCCGCCCGGGTCGTCTGGTGCGACGGCTCGGAGGCGGAGTACGAGCGGCTGTGCGAAGAGCTCGTGGAAAAGGGCACGTTCAAGAAGCTCGACCCGATCAAGCGCCCCAACTCGTACTACGCCGCGTCCGACCCGTCGGATGTCGCCCGCGTCGAGGACCGTACGTTCATCTGCTCCGCGAAGGAGGAGGACGCCGGCCCGACCAACCACTGGAAGGCCCCCGCCGAGATGCGGGCGATCTTCACCGGCGAAGAGGGCAACGGCGTCACCGGTGAGCGCGGCATCTTCCGCGGCGCGATGCGCGGACGCACCATGTACGTCGTCCCGTTCTGCATGGGCCCGCTCGGCTCGCCGCTGTCCGCCATCGGCGTGGAGATCACCGACTCCGCGTACGTCGCCGTCTCGATGCGCACCATGACCCGCATGGGCCAGGCCGTCCTGGACGAACTGGGCGAGGACGGCTTCTTCGTCAAGGCCGTGCACACCCTCGGCGCCCCGCTGGAGGAGGGCCAGGCCGATGTGCCGTGGCCGTGCAACTCCACCAAGTACATCTCGCACTTCCCCGAGGACCGCGAGATCTGGTCCTACGGCTCCGGCTACGGCGGCAACGCCCTGCTGGGCAAGAAGTGCTACGCGCTGCGCATCGCCTCGGTGATGGCGCGTGACGAGGGCTGGCTCGCCGAGCACATGCTCATCCTCAAGCTCACCCCGCCGCAGGGCGAGCCCAAGTACGTCGCCGCGGCCTTCCCCAGCGCCTGCGGCAAGACCAACCTCGCGATGCTGGAGCCCACGATCTCCGGCTGGAGCGTGGAGACCATCGGCGACGACATCGCCTGGATGCGCTTCGGGGAGGACGGCCGGCTCTACGCGATCAACCCCGAGGCCGGCTTCTTCGGCGTCGCCCCGGGCACCGGCGAGCACACCAACGCCAACGCCATGAAGACCATGTGGGGCAACTCGGTCTTCACCAACGTCGCGCTCACCGACGACGGCGACGTGTGGTGGGAGGGCATGACCGAGGAACTGCCCGCGCACCTGACCGACTGGAAGGGCAACGACTGGACCCCGGAGTCCGGGACCCCGGCGGCCCACCCCAACGCCCGCTTCACCGTCCCGGCCGGCCAGTGCCCGATCATCGCGCCCGAGTGGGAGGACCCCAAGGGCGTGCCGATCTCGGCGATCCTCTTCGGCGGCCGTCGCGCCAGCGCCGTACCGCTGGTCACCGAGTCGCTGTCCTGGCAGCACGGCGTCTTCCTCGGCGCGAACGTGGCCAGCGAGAAGACCGCCGCGGCCGAGGGCAAGGTCGGCGAGCTGCGCCGGGACCCGTTCGCCATGCTGCCGTTCTGCGGCTACAACATGGGCGACTACATGGGTCACTGGATCAACGTCGGCAAGAAGGCGATCGCCGAGGGCCGCGGGGACAAGCTGCCCAAGATCTACTACGTCAACTGGTTCCGCAAGGACGACTCGGGCCGCTTCGTGTGGCCGGGCTTCGGCGAGAACAGCCGCGTGCTGAAGTGGATCGTGGAGCGCCTGGAGGGCAAGGCCGAGGGCGTGCAGACCCCCATCGGCGTGCTGCCGGCCAAGGGCTCGCTGGACACCAACGGCCTGGGGCTGTCCGACGCCGACCTGGACTTCCTGCTCACCGTCGACAAGGACGTGTGGCGCGAGGAGGCGGCGCTGATCCCCGAGCACCTCAACACCTTCGGTGACCACACGCCGAAGGAGCTGTGGGACGAGTACCGCGCGCTCGTCCAGCGCCTGGGATGAGATGACGTGACCGGGCCGCCGTCATGAGGACGGCGCCGCCGGCGGCGTGCAGCGCCACCGGCAACGCACGGCCGGGGCCCCGCAATTGATGCGGGGCCCCGGCCGTGCGTCGTCATGGCACGGGCCTTCGGGCGGGAGGAGTACGGGGAGCCGCTGCCTTGTAGGTGTCACGGTCAGGGGGCAGGGGCCGGCTGCAACGGGCAGGGGCCGGTTGCAACGGTCAGGGGCAGGGTTCAGGCCGTGGCCGCCAGGTTCCGGTGTACCGCCGTGTGGGCCTCCATGCGCTCGGACGTCAGCGCGATCGCCGCGGCGTCACCGCGGGCGGTGGCCACGGCCAGGGCGTTCCCGGCCAGGGTGCGGGCGCGCCGGTGCAGCGCGGGCACTCGCGCGGGGTCGCCGCCGCCGGTCGGTTCGGCGCGCAGCGGATAGCGTCCGCCCCGCAGCCGGGCGACCTGTTCGGCGATCCGGTCGGCGGCGCGGTCCAGTTCGGCGCCCGATACGGCGTACGGGCCGGTCTCCGGGCGCCCGCCGGTGCCGTCTCCCTCGTGGCGGCGTACGAGGGAGCGCAGCTCGTCGGTGACGGTCAGCAGTGCGGTGAGGTGGCCGGCGAGCCGGATGTCCAGCTCCTCCGTACGGGAGCGGTGCGGTCCCCGGCGGCCGGCGGTGTCGGCGGCCATGGAGTGGACCGACTTGGTGCGGATCGGCTCGTACATGGGTGGCCTCCTGGCGGTGCGTACGTGCGTACAGCAGCACATCGAACAGCTAGGAGACCATCCTAGCTTAGACATTGTCTAAAGTTGTGATCCGTATAGAAAGCGTGCCGGGCTGTGCCGGGCTCCGCCGGGCCGCGCCGCCGCCCTCAGTACTGTCCGTAGCCGTCCAGGAAGGCCCCGATGCGGGTGACCGCGTCCGTCAGGTCGTCCTTGCTGGGCAGCGTGACCAGCCGGAAGTGGTCCGGCTCCGGCCAGTTGAAGCCCGTACCGTGCACGATCATGATCTTCTCGGCGCGCAGCAGGTCCAGGACCATCAGCCGGTCGTCCTTGATCTTGTAGACCGCGGGGTCGAGCCGGGGGAACGCGTACAGCGCGCCCTTGGGCTTGACGCAGGTGACCCCCGGAATCCGGGTCAGCAGTTCATGCGCCGTGTCGCGCTGCTCCAGCAGCCGCCCGCCCGGCAGCACCAGGTCGTTGATCGACTGGTGCCCGCCCAGAGCCGTCGCCACGGCGTGCTGCGCGGGCATGTTCGCGCACAGCCGCATGTTGGCGAGGATGGTCAGCCCCTCGATGTACGAGGCGGCGTGCGCCTTGGGGCCGCAGACCGCCAGCCAGCCGCTGCGGTAACCGGCCACCCGGTAGGACTTGGACAGACCGTTGAAGGTCAGGGTCAGCAGGTCGGGCGCGACGGCGGCGAACGGGGTGTGGGTGACACCGTCGTACAGGATCTTGTCGTAGATCTCGTCGGCGCAGACGATGAGGCGGTGGCGGCGGGCGATCTCCGCGATGCCGCGCAGCAGTTCCTCGTCGTACACGGCCCCGGTGGGGTTGTTCGGGTTGATGACGACCAGGGCCTTGGTGCGGTCGGTGATCTTGCGCTCGATGTCGGCCAGGTCCGGCATCCAGTCCGCCTGCTCGTCACAGCGGTAGTGCACCGCCGTACCGCCCGACAGCGAGACCGAGGCCGTCCACAGCGGGTAGTCGGGCGCCGGTACGAGGACCTCGTCCCCGTCGTCCAGCAGCGCCTGCATCGACATCTGGATCAGCTCCGAGACGCCGTTGCCCAGGTAGATGTCCTCCACGGACAGTTCGATGCCACGGGTCTGGTAGTGCTGCATCACCGCACGGCGGGCCGAGAGCAGCCCCTTCGCGTCGCCGTACCCATGGGCCGTACCGACCGAGCGCAGGACGTCCTCCAGGATCTCCGGTGGACACTCGAAGCCGAAGGCCGCCGGATTGCCGGTGTTCAGCTTGAGGATGCGATGGCCCGCAGCCTCCAGCCGCATCGCCTCCTCCAGGACCGGGCCACGGATCTCGTAGCAGACGTTTGCGAGCTTGCTTGACTGGATCACCTGCATGCCAGCCACCTTACGGGCGCGTAACACGATCCGGCGGGTGTTCTTGCCCACCTTGATCGGCGCTGGGTGGGTGTGCTGTCACGTGCTGTGAGCCATGGTGCCGCGAAAGGGGGACGGAGACTCTGTCTACGGGCGGTACGCTCCGGTGCGGGCCACCGGGTGATGACCGTCACGCCGGGGCGGAGCCCGGAATCCGGGGGGATCGATGAGACGTACGGGCGCGCCCGCGGCGCCTGCCACCGCACACGGTGCGCATGGGGCGCATGGGGTCTGCGAGGTATGCGAGGTGCATGGCGCATACGGGGCGTGCGGGGCACACGGGGGCCACGGGACACGTGGACCCTTCGCGCTGCTCAACGACGAGCCGGTGAGCACGACCGAGGCCGATCTGCTCGGCGCCGGCCGGGCCGCCCGCCAACTGGCCGGCCTGCTGCTCTCCTCCCGCGACTCCACCCCCTTCACACTGGCCGTGGACGCCGGCTGGGGCATGGGCAAAAGCAGCCTGATGCGCCTGGTGGACGCGGAGCTGACGCAGGCGCCCGAGGTCGAGACGGTCTGGTACAACGCCTGGACCTCCACCGGCGCCGACGCGCTGGAAGGGCTGATCAAGTCGGTCCTGATGCGCTTCGACCGGCGGGTGCTGCGCCGCGGCCTCCAGCGGGTGTCCGAACGGCGGGCACTGCTGCGGGTTCTGCGGGCCGCGGTGACCGTCGCCGCCGGACCGCTGGGCGTCGCGGGCCTGGTCGACGAGCTGTGGAAGAACCTGTCGGTCAACTCCCAGGCCCGCAACGAGATGCGCGGCGCGATCCGGGACCTGGTGCAGGAGTGGGCCCAGACCGCCGAGCACCGGCCGCGGCGGCTGCTCGTGGTCTTCATCGACGACCTCGACCGCTGCTCCGAAGAAACGGTTCTGGCGATCTGCGAGGCGGTGAAGATCTACCTGGACGTGCCGGGGCTGGCGTTCGTCGTCGGCTGTGACCGCTCGGCACTGGGCCCCAACGGCCTGCTGCGGGACCTCTCGCCGGCCGGCTCCGCCTTCATGGAGAAGATCTTCCAGACCAGCTACCGCGTCCCGGCGGCCGACGGCCACGGCGTCAAGGAGTACATCCGCTGGTGCGCGCGTACGGCGGGGGTGGCGCCGCTGCTCGACGACGCGCTGGTGGACCTGCTGGCCCAGCAGTCGGCCCGCAACCCGCGCCGCATCAAGCGGCTCGTCAACGGCTTCGTGCTCGAAGCGACGCTCAACCCGGTGTGGCGGGACTTCGGCCCCGGCGCCGTCATCCGTACGCTGCTGCTCCAGCACTTCTACCCCGACTTCTACCGGATGATGACCGGGCCGGTGGGGGTGGTGGACGGCGACGTGGTCGCGGAGTTCCGGACCTACCGGGAGGTGCGCAGGACGCTGATGGCCAACGGCAGCGGCGCATCGGAGGCCGAACGGGACCGGGTGCGGGAGTTCCTGGCGCAGTACGACCTGGTGCCACCGGAAGCGCTCGGGGTGACCGGAGATGTCGTACTGGAGTCGCTGGAGCGCCAGCTTCCGACCGACTTCGCTGAACTGGTGACCAGCTCGGCCTTCCTCTCGTTGATCGAGGAACTGATGAGTCTGCCGGACGCGGCGAATCTGCTGCTGCGGCTGCGCGAGGGACCGCAGAACGGGCCCGGCGGACCCGGCGGGCTGACCTTACGGCCCTCCGAGGAGTGGAACGCGCTGTGGGACGGGGCGGGGGACGAGCGCGCGGGCGAGGGCCCGCACCGGTTCCCCTTCGCGTGGTCGCTGCCGCAGCAGCAGGCTGCGGGGGCGCCTGCTCCGCAACTGCCGCCGCAAGGTTCGCAGGCCGGGGCGGGCCACCCGGATTCCGGCGGGTACGGTCAGGCGCCGTCCCCGTACGGTTATCCCGTGAGCGGGCAGCCTGCCGTCTACGGGCAGCAGCCTGCCGTCTACGGGCAGCAGCCTGCCGTGTACGGGCAGGCTGCCCTCGCCCGGCTGGTGGTGCCGCAGCCGGGGAGCGCCGGACTGCTGGACATCCTGTGGGTGGACGACAAGCCCGACCGCAACCGGGATCTCGCCGAGACGCTGGAGAGCTTCGGGACGCGGGTGCGTACGGCGACCGACAAGGACTCGGCGATCGCCGCCGTCCGGCAGGCCCGGCCCGGCCTGCTGATCTCCAACATCGGCCGGGGCAGGAACCGTGACGCCGGCATCGAGATGGTCGAGAAGCTGCGGGAGGAGCTGTACGACGGGCCGGTGATCTTCTACACCCGGCGTAACACACAGGACCGGAACGCCAGGGCCGCGGAACTGGGAGTGCGAGGGCTGACGCACCGGCCCGGCGAACTGAGTGCGATGGTCCTGGACTTCCTGCGGGAGCAGGCCGGGGAGGCGGCGGCTGCGCAGCAGGCTCCCCTGTCGGGTGGGCCGGTGCCCCGGTCGGCCGGGTGAAGCCGCTGCGACTACGGCCGGCTGAAGCCGCTGCGACTACCGCCGGCCGGCCGAGCCCCCGCGTACCGACCGTCCCGCCAGGACATCCGTCCGCCGCCCGTCCTGCACGACGAAACGTCCGTCGATCAGGACGTACGGAATACCGGTCGGCAAGGTGCGCGGGGCCTGGAAGGTGGCACCCTCGGCTACCGTCTCCGGGTCGAAGAGCACCAGGTCGGCGCGGTAGCCCTCCCGTACGAGCCCCCGGTCGGGCAGCCGCAGCCGGGCCGCCGGGCGCCCGGTGAGGTGGGCGACGCACTCCTCCAGCGACAGCACGCCCAGCTCGCGCGCATACCTCCCCAGGTACCGGGGGAACGTCCCGTAGGCGCGCGGGTGCGGCTTGGCTCCCTGGAGGATGCCGTCGCTGCCGCCCGTATGGACGCGGTGCCGCATGATCTCCCGGACGTTCTCCTCGTGCCCGACGTGCTGGATGATCGTCGGGCCGAGCCGGTCGTCGATCAGCAGGCGGCGGGCGGTCTCCCAGGGGTCCTCGGCGCGCTCACGGGCGCTCTGGGCGATCGTACGGCCCACGTAGGACGCGAGGTGGGGGCCAGGGTGCGAAATACCCGATATCTCCACCGTGTCCCACTCGACGGGTACGCCGTGGCAGCCGTCGGACCCCTCCACCTCCATGGCGTGCCGGATGCGTCCGGCCGTTGCCCCGTCCCGCAGCCGGGCCAGCACCGCATCCGGCCCGCCCTCGTTGGCCCAGCTCGGCAGCAGTGCGGCCAGCGTCGTACAGCCCGGGGTGTACGGGTAGGTGTCCAGGGAGATGTCGGCGCCGGAGTCCAGGGCCTGGTCCAGGAGGGCCAGCAGTTCGGGCGCGCGGCCCTGGTTGACGCCGAAGTTCATGGTGGCGTGCGCGAGGTGCAGCGCGCAGTCGGCGGCGCGGGCCAGGGCGATCATCTCCGCGTACGCCTCCAGCGCGCCCGCGCCGTACGAGCGGTGGTGGGGGCAGTAGTAGCCGCCGTACCGGGCCACCACCCGGCACAGTTCGGTGAGTTCGGCGTCGTCCGCGTACATGCCGGGGTGTAGGTCAGCCCCGAGGAGAGTCCGACAGCGCCCTCCGCCATTCCCTGCGCCACCAACTGCCGCATGTGGTCCAGCTCGCCGGGTGTGGCCGGGCGGTCGTCCCAGCCGACGGCGAGCATGCGGAGCGTGCCCTGCGGCACGAGATAGGCGGCGTTGACGGCGATGCCCTCGCCGTCGAAGCCGTGGTCGAGGCGGTCGAGGTACTCGCCGACCGTACGCCAGGAGAAGTCCACGGACTCCTCGCCCGGCGCGCCGCCGTTCCATCCGGCTATCTGGGTGCGGATGCCGGTGAGCGTACGGTCGTTCACGGGCGCGTACGAGAGCCCGTCCTGGCCGATGACCTCCAGCGTGACGCCCTGGGCGGCCTTCGCCTCGTGCGCCGGGTCGCGCAGCAGGGCCAGGTCGCTGTGGGCGTGCATGTCGATGAAGCCGGGGGCCAGGGCCAGGCCGGCTGCGTCCAGGGTTCGCCTGCCGGTGGGGCGGCTGCCTTGGCCGGGGCGGACGATCGTGGCGATCCGGCCGTTCGCGAGGCCGACGTCGGCCCGGTAGGACGGGCCGCCGGAGCCGTCGATGACGTGGGCGTCCCGTAACACGGTGTCCATGGCCGGTTTCCCTCTCCGGGTTGGGTTCCGTTTTGGGTTGCGTCTTTTGCTTGTTGTGTCCGGTTTTGTTGGGGGTGGTTGCTGTGTGTGGTGCGATGCCTGCGGCGCTTCCTTGTGGGTTCTCTGCGGGGTTGTTTGCTCTTTCGCCCGGTGCGGTTGGTGGGTGGGGTGGGGCGCGGTCGCACCGGGGCCTCTCCTCGGGCCGTGTGCGTGGCTGGTACGCCGTGAAAGGAAGCGTGCGTCTTGCACACGGCCCTGCGGGGAGTCCCCGATACGCCCACGCCCGGCCGTCCCCGAGCTGCCGGTGACTTCTTTCCAACCGGTCCCAAGACCCGGCCGGGCTTGTCAGAAGAACGTGCGGATGTAGTCCGTGACCGTGCCGTCTTGCTCGACCAGTGGGATCAACTGCCATTTGTCGAAGGACGTGCAGGGGTGGGAGAGGCCCAGCGCGACCCAGTCGCCGACCTCCAGGTCCCCGGAGTGTTCGGTGCGCACCCAGGCGTGCTGGTCGGACAGTCCGGTGACGGTCAGGCCGGTCGCGGGGCGCAGGGAGCCGTCCCGGCCGGATCGTACGAGTGCGGGTTGCGGCAGGTCGAGGTCGTACGCCGCGTCCCGCTTGCCCGCGTTGAGGAACGCCTGGTGCGGTGTGGGGCGGGAGACGACCTGCGCCCACAGGCGGAAGGAGGGCTGCAGGGCGCCTTCTTTTGGGGTGCGGTTGAAGGGCGTACGGCGCTGGTAGTGGCCGTCGTCGTGGGTGACGTACGCCCCGGAGCGCAGCAGTTTCAGCAGCGGGCGGCTCAGGGCGGGGGCCTGGTCGAAGACCTCGGCGACCGCGTCGAACCATGAGCTGCCGCCGGCGCTGAGCACGATCTCCTGGAGGTCGGCGAAGCGGCCGGCCTCGTCGAGGGCGACGGTGAGGGCCAGGAGGCGGCGCAGCCAGGCGGTCACCCGTTCGGGTGTGGCGTCCGGTACCTCGGCCTCGTATCCGGCGACGCCGACCAGGCGCAGGGTGTCCACGCCGGCCAGCGCGTCCGCCAGTTCCCTGCATTCGGCTTCCGTACGGACTCCCGTACGTGCCTCCTCGCCCGCGCCCAGTTCGATGACCACGTCCAGGGGGCGCAGGGCGCCGGCCTCGCGCAGGACGGTGTCCATCAGTTCGATGCCGCGCAGCGAGTCGACGTAGCAGATGCAGCGGAAGTCCGGGTCGGCGTCGAGTTCGGCGGCCAGCCAGCGCAGTGCGGCGGCGTCCACCACCTCGTTGGCCAGGAAGATCCGCTGGATGCCGAAGGCGCGGTAGACGCGGACGTGGGCGGGCACGGCGGCGGTGATGCCCCAGGCGCCGTGGGCGAGTTGGCCGGCGAAGAGCTGGGGGACATGGAGGCCTTGCCGTGCGGGGCGAACGCCAGGCCGTGCCGGGAGGTGTAGGTCTCCATGAGGGCGAGGTTGTGCTCGACCGATTCGGCGGACAGGGCGAGGACGGGGGTGAGGAAGCCGCCGGTGAACAGGTTGCGGCGCTCGGCCGTCAGCTCGCCGACGGTCAGGCCCTCGGCGTCCGGGGGGAGGCCCTTGAAGCGGTGGTCGACGCGTTCGTCCGCGAGGGTCGCCAGGTGGGTACGGACGCGGGCCGCCGCGTCGGTGCCTGGTGCGTCCGTCTGCTCCTTGGGCATCGGAGCCTCCTCCCCTGTTGCAGTGTGTGCAACATCCATTGCGTATGACGCTCAGCGCTGTCTAACATCCGAGCCGTTGCCGGGTCAATGGCCGCACACGGTACGGGAACCATGTAAGAAAACGCGCCGCACGGACGTGAGGAGCACCTGAGATGGTCGAGGCCGGCACGGACGTGGTGTGCGTCGGCGAGTCCATGGTCACCTTCCTGCCCTCCGGGCCCGGCCACCGCCTCGCGGACGTGCCGTCCTTCGACCGCGACATCGGTGGTGCCGAGTCCAACGTCGCCTGCGCGCTGGCCCGTACGGGGCACCGCGCCCGCTGGGTCTCCCGGGTCGGCGCCGACCCCTTCGGCGACCACCTCCTGAAGGCCGTCGCCGACAGTGGGGTGGATGTCTCGTACGTGGAGCGCGACCCCGTTCGCCCCACCGGCATCTACTTCCGTACGCACGGGGAGCGCGCCACCGGGATCGAGGGTGAGGAGGGCGCGCCGCTCGCGGAAGTGCTGTACTACCGGAGTGGATCGGCCGCCTCCGCCATGTCGCCGGCCCTGCTGGACGGCGGGGCGCTGTGCGGCGCCCGCATCATCCATGTCACCGGGATCACCGCCGCACTCTCCGGCGGCTGCCTGGAGCTGCTGCGCAGGCTCACCGAGCCGTCCGACGGCCGGCCGACGGTCTCCTTCGACGTCAACTACCGGGCCGTGCTGTGGGCGAACCGCACGGCCGGGGCACCGTCGCCCGGCGTGCTGCTCGACCTCGCGCGCCGCTGCGACCTGGTCTTCGTCGGCGAGGACGAGGCCGCTGCCGCCTGGGGCCTGCACGGTCCGGACGCCGTACGGGCCGCGCTCCCCGAACCCGGCACGCTGGTCGTCAAACAGGCCGGCCAGGGGGTCACCGTCTATGCGCGGCGGGGGAGGGCGCGGAGGCGAGCGTCACCTGTTCCGACACCGTGATCTTCGTTCCCGCTCTCGCGGTGGACGTCGTGGCACCGATAGGCGCCGGTGACGCCTTCGCCGCCGGGTTCCTCTCCGCGACCCTGCGCGGCCTTCCCGTCTTCCGGCGGGCCCGGTACGGCCATCTGATGGCCGCGGCTTCGCTTGTCGTCCCCGGTGACCTGGGCCCGCCTGTATCCCGCGCCCTCGCCGACCGCCTCGCGGCCCTGGACGAGGCGGGCTGGGGGAGACTGCGGCTGCGTCCCGGCTGGACGACGACCGAGAGCGCCGGGGCCGGTACCGCACGGGTGGAGGTCCGTACACCATGAGTCAGACAGTCGACCGCGCGCTGAGCATCCTGCCGCTGCTGGCGGAGGGACCGGCCAACCTCGAACAGGTGGCAGGCCGTCTGGGCGTGCACAAGTCCACCGCGCTGCGCCTGCTGCGCACGCTCCACGCGCACGGCATCGTCTACCGCCAGGCCGACCAGCGTTACCGCCTGGGCGCCCGCCTCTTCGCGCTGGCGCAGGAAGCCGTGGAGAACCTGGACGTCCGCGAGATCGCCCACCCGCACCTGGTGGAACTGAATGAGCAGTGCGGACACACCGTCCACCTCGCGGTGTACGAGGAGAACGAGGTCCTCTACATCGACAAGGTCGAGAGCCGCTATCCCGTACGGATGTACTCCCGCATAGGGAAACCCGTGGCCATCACGGTCGCGGCCGTCGCCAAGCTGCTCCTGGCCGACCTGCCCGAAGCCGAGCGCCGGGCGCTCGCCGAGAAGCTGGACTACCCCGCCTACACGCCCCGTTCGACGCCGAACGCCGCGGCCTTCCTGACGGAGCTGGCCAAGGTACGCGAACAGGGCTGGGCCACCGACCTGGGCGGGCACGAGGAGTCGATCAACTGCGTCGGGGCACCCGTTCGCGGCGCGGACGGGCGGCTGGTCGCCGCCATGTCGGTCTCCGCCCCCAACGTCGTCGTCACCGCCGACGAACTGCTCACGCTGCTCCCGCTGGTGCGCCGTACCGCGGACGCCATCAGCCGGGAGTACTGCGGACACACCCCACAGAGACCCCAGAGGGACATGCGAACATGACCGAGAAGACCGCGATCACCCCGGCCACCCACACCACGCCGCCGGCGAAGTTCTCGCACGGCGTGCGCAAGGGCAACATCCTCCAGGTCGCCGGGCAGGTCGGCTTCCTGCCCGCCGTCGAGGGCCAGGCGCCCACACCGGCCGGCCCGACCCTGCGCGAGCAGACCCTCCAGACCCTCGCCAACGTCGAAGCCGTCCTGGAGGCGGGCGGGGCGACCTGGGACGACGTGATGATGATGCGTGTCTATCTCACCGACGTGGCCCACTTCGCCGAGATGAACGAGATCTACGACGAGTACTTCGAGGCCGCGGACCTCAAGGCGGCACCGGCGGCCCGTACGACGGTCTACGTGGGCCTGCCCGAGGGACTGCTCATCGAGATCGACGCCCTCGCCGTCCTGGACTGAAACGGGACGGAACGGCCCTTGTCCGACAGCGCTCACCGTCTGAACCCGTCTGCCACGTGATCACTGCATCCCGCCCGCCGTACGGCACGGCGCCCCGCACCCCGGGGGCGCCGTGCCGCGCTCCCCCTGCCCAACACCTCCGACCGACCACGGAGTCACCTCATGGTTCTCGCGGCCCCCTCGGTCCTCGCCCCGCCGCCCCCACCCCCGCACACCGGCGGGCTGCTCGCCCTGGTCCCCGGCACGCCCGGCCTGCTGACGGTCGCCGCCCTGGGCGTCGCCCTGCTCCTGTTCCTCATCGTCAAGGTCCGGCTCCAGCCGTTCGTCGCGCTGCTCGCCGTCTCCGTCGCCGTCGGCCTGGGCGCCGGTCTCTCCGTCACCGAACTCTTCGGTACGGTGCAGAAGTCCGACGCCACCTCGCTCATCGAGTCCGGCATGGGCGGCATCCTCGGGCATGTCGCCGTCATCATCGGCCTGGGCACCATGCTCGGCGCGATCCTGGAGGTCTCCGGCGGCGCCGAGGTCCTCTCCGGCCGCCTCATGGGCCTGTTCGGCGAGCGGCGGGCCCCGCTGGCCATGGGACTGACCGGCCTGCTGTTCGGCATCCCGGTCTTCTTCGACGTCGGCGTCTTCGTCCTGGCGCCGATCGTGTACGCCGTCGCCAAGCGGAGCGGGAAATCGGTCCTGCTGTTGTGCATGCCGCTGCTGGCGGGCCTGTCGATGACCCACGCCTTCCTGCCGCCGCACCCCGGCCCGGTCGCCGCGGCCGGCCTGCTCGGCGTGGAGCTGGGCTGGGTCGTCCTGATGGGGGTCGTCTGCGGCGTACCGGCCGTCCTCGCCGCGTGGGGGTACGCCGCCTGGATCGGCCGGCGGGTCTTCGTCCCCGTACCGCAGGACATGGCCGAGGCCGCCGAGGAGGCCAGAGCGGCCGTCGTCGCCGAGCAACGGGCGGCCGGGCCGGCACCTGCCGGGAAACCGGCTCCCGGGGCGGCGGCGCGGGAGGAGCCGGTGGCTCTGGGCACCGTCCTGGCCGTCATCGGCACCCCGCTGCTGCTGATCCTCGGGGCGACCTTCTCCTCCGTGGCCCTGAAACCCTCGACCCCGCGCTCCGTCGTGGAGTTCCTCGGCCACCCCTTCGTGGCCCTGACGATCGGCCTGCTGATGGCGTACTACCTGCTGGGCATCCGCCGCGGCTGGTCGCGCCGGTCCCTGGAGACCGTCTCCACCGCCTCCCTCAAGCCCGTCGGCAACATCATCCTGGTCGTCGGCGCGGGCGGCGTCTTCGGCGCCGTACTGAAGGGCAGCGGCGTGGCCGACGCGCTCTCCGCGACCTTCCAGGACGTCGGTCTGCCGGTCGTGCTGCTCGCCTGGCTGGTCTCCGTCGTCCTGCGCGTCGCCCAGGGCTCGGCCACCGTCGCCATCGTCACCACGGCCGGCATCGTGCTGCCGCTGGTCGAGGGCCACGGACTCTCCCAGCCGCACCTGGCCCTCGTCATCATGGCCATTTCGGCG
The DNA here is from genome assembly GCF_022695595.1 of Streptomyces sp. MST-110588. Taxonomy (NCBI): domain Bacteria; kingdom Bacillati; phylum Actinomycetota; class Actinomycetes; order Kitasatosporales; family Streptomycetaceae; genus Streptomyces; species Streptomyces sp. MST-110588. Next base: position 2,792,899 of record NZ_CP074380.1, on the reverse strand, counting down.
GGTTCGATCTTCGCCTCGCACGTCAACGACGGCGGTTTCTGGATCGTCGCCAAGTACTTCGGCATCAGCGAGCGCGACACCCTGAAGTCCTGGACCGTTCTGGAATCGGTGCTCTCGGTGACCGGCTTCGCGGTCGCGGCGCTGGTGAGCCTGGCCGTGTAGAGCTCGCGGCGGTCCGTCGGTGCCGACGCCGAGGTACGCGTCGGCACCGACGGACACCGTGGAGTCGTCAGCCGGCCTTGGACTTGCAGTACTGGTTCTCCTTGCCGATGGAGCGGTACATGCAGTCGCTGTTCTCCAGGAGCTGGAGCACCGCGTCACGGTTGCGGGCGGTCTCCCGGGCGATCACCGTGTCGCGCGGGTAGAACCCGCCCTGGCTCGCGGAGGCGGGGAACATCTCGAAGGTGTACGCGAAGATCTTCTGGTTGCCCCAGAGCCAGTCGTCGATCGACCCGTCGGTGATGTAGAGGTCGCTGGACTGCTCCGGCGTGTAGCCGTTGCTCGCGGCCATCTTGCGGCCGACGGTGGCGAAGGCGTCGCGGTCGTCCTGGGTCATGCCGGGCGCGGTGTCGCTGTAGGTGTATCCGTACGGCCACAGCACCAGTTCGCTGTAGGTGTGGAAGTCGATGGCCGTCTTTATCTGCTGCCTGCCGCCAATGATCCGGCCGCGTACGAAGTCGCTGACGACCTTCACCTCGGGCGCGGAGGCGGGGGCGGGGCCGCGGTAGGTCTCGGAGCCGGTGCTGCCGGAAGAGCCGCCGCAGCACCCCCACTTGAAGTCCCAGTTGCGGTTGAGGTCCGTGCCGACGTTGGACGAACCCGCGTTGGGCTGGCGGTTCTTGCGCCAGCTCCGGAAGGAGCCGGTGGCGATGTCGTACGCGCCGCCGTCCGGATTGACGTCCGGGATGATCCAGACCTCCCGCGAGTCGAGCATCTTGGTGATGCGGGAGTCGCTGCCGTACTTCGAGGTCAGCTCGTTGAGCAGGTAGAGCGACATTTCGACGGTGAGGTGCTCGCGGGCGTGCTGGTGGGCGGTGAAGAGCACCTCGGGCTCGTTCTCGTCCTGGGCGACGTTCTTGCTGAGCTTCAGCGCCAGGATGTCGCGGCCCTCATAGGACTTGCCGATGACCTGCTTGCTCAGGAGTGACGGGTACCGGGCGACGAGTGTGTTGATCTCCGCCATCGTCTCGGCGTAGTTGTGGTACTTCGTGTAGCCGGGCGGGAAGTCCTTGATCCGGCCGCCCGTGCCCGGTCCCGCGCCGGTGCCGCTGCCGGGCGGGGCGGGCAGCGGCTTGAGCCGGTAGCCCAGCCGGCGTACGAGTTCGGCCTGCGCGGTGTCCGCGGTGATGACCACCGACCGCCCGTGGACCTCGTCGACGGCCACACCCGTCGAGGCGAGGGCGGAGCGCTGCCGGGCGGTGGCGGGCCCGGTCACCTCGTACTGCCGGGGACGGCCCTCGTCCCGTACGGCGTGGCCGGAGGCGACCGTCCGCTGCCGGTCCGGGCTGCTGCGGTGGCCCGCGCCGGGGGAGTCCTGGGCCTGGGCGGCGACGGGGGCGGCGAGGGCGAGGGAGAGGAGGGCGGCGAGGACGGGGGTCCGTCTGCCGGGTTTCCAGGGGATTGTCCGGAAGGGGGTTCTCCGGGAGGGGGGTGTCCGAGGTCGCATGCGATCTCCTGGGGGGGGTGAGATGTGAGTCGAGCGACGGCGTCAGTGTTCGGCGTTGGCATGGCTTGGTCAAGGCGTGCGACGGCCAAACTCCCGGGTGGTTAATCCGCCAACTTCCGCGGTACGTAACGCGGTTCGTTGCCAGCTACCCCGTACGCCCCAACAATGCGCACGACACAGTCGGAGGAAATCCGGTTACGGAATCTGAGAGGACCCCACACATGAAGCGACCTCTCGTCGGCGTCCTGGCCACGGCCGTCCTGGGATCCGCCGCCCTGATGAGCGCCGCCGGACCGGCCTGCGCCTCGTCCCCGACGACCGCCTCATCGCCGTCTTCCCCCTCTTCGCCGCCTTCCCCCTCCTCGCCCTCGTTCGTCTCGTCCGCCGGTCAGCAGACCACCGCGTCCGCCAGGCCGAAGGCCGTGGATTTCGCCGGCACCGTGGCGCTCGGCGGCTGTTCGGGCTCGGTGATCCGGCTGCCGTCCTCGGAGGGCGACGACCCGGCGCTGGTCATGTCCAACGGTCACTGCATCGAGCCCGGCATGCCCCACGCCGGCGAGGTCGTCGTCGACCGGCCCTCCACCCGTACCTTCACCCTGCTCGACGCGAAAGCGAACAGCGTGGCCACCCTCAAGGCCACCAAGATCGCTTACGCGACCATGACCGACACCGACATCTCCCTGTACGAACTCACCGACACCTACGACCAGATCAAGAAGCGGTACGGGATCAAGGCGCTGCCGCTGTCCGCCGCCCACCCCCGTAAGGGCGCCGCCATCAGCGTCGTCTCCGGGTACTGGAAGAAGATCTACTCCTGCGCCATCGACGGCTTCGTCTACCGGATGAAGGAAGGCGAGTGGACCTGGAAGGACTCGGTCCGCTACACCCCCGCCTGCCAGACCATCGGCGGCACCTCCGGCTCACCGGTGATCGACGACGCCACCGGCAAGGTCGTGGCCGTCAACAACACGGGCAACGAGGACGGCGAGCGCTGCACGTTCAACAACCCGTGCGAGATCGACGAGAAGGGGAACGTGACCGTGCGCAAGGGCATCAACTACGCCCAGCAGACGTACGGCATACCCAGGTGCTTCGCGGACGGGAACAAGCTGGACCTGGACCGGCCCGGGTGCCGACTGCCCAGGCCGGCGGAGGACGACCGGCGCTGACCGGCGTTCCGGGCCGGGTGCCAGGCGCCCGGCCCGGGGCCTGTCCTCCCGTTCCGCCTTCTTCCGGGCCCGTACGGATTCCGGCCAAGATCACGTCAAGATCCGCTCCGGAAGCGGCCGTTCCCCCGCCGGCCGGGTGATGGTTGATGGTCATGACGAGTACTCCGGAACGTGTTCTCTGCGGCGTATCTCGTGGATAAAGTGCTGAGCCAAGAGCGCCGAAGGCGCAGTGCTGTGCCGATCCACGGCCCCGGGTGCCCCGGTGGCCACAGTGAGTGGGGGACGCCACGTGCCGACCGCGACCGCAGTCACCAGCGCCGACCTCGCGCTGCCCGCCGCCGACCGGCAGACCCCCGCCGCCGTCGTCCTCCCGCCGCCGCACGCCCAGCCGCTGGACGACGCGCTGACGGAGACCAGCGCCGTACTGGAACACCACGGCCATCTGGTCGTCCTGTGCTCCTCCGCGTGCCCGCCGGCCCATGTCCGCCGGCTGCACACCCTCCGGGCCGTCCTGGAGAGCGAGCGGATCGCGATCGTGCCGCTGGCCCTGCCGCCGCTCGCCGTCGCCGTACTCGCCCGCCAGTTACGGCAGTTGTCGCTGTGCGACCTCGGCCCCGGCGTGCTGGCCTGCGCCGCCCGGCTGCTGGCCCACTACATCCACGCCGGGGCGCTGCTGGGCAGCGTCACCGGCCTGGACGCGGTCGAGGTGGACCTGCGGACGCATCTGACCTCCTGGCTCCCCGGTACGCGCTTCGCGGCACTGGCCGCGCCCCGGCCCCAGCTCGTACGGGTCGACCGGAACAGCACGGAAGCCGGACTGCCCGGGCCCGGGTACGTCACCGAACTGGCCGTGGCCCACGGTCGGACGGCCCGCGGCAGACCGGCCGGTGACTGGGTCGAGACCGTGCTCGCCCCGGAGTGGCAGGTACGGGACGTGTACGAGACACGGCTGCCGGCCGAGTCCGCGGCCTGGTGGGGCACGCGCAAACTGGTCGAGTTCGCGGCGGCCATCCCGGATCTCTCCGTCCTCCACCAGTTGGTGTCGTCCGTCCGCAGGGAGGAGTGCCGTTGGTGCGGGCTGGAACTGATCGGCGACCGGTGTGCCTTCTGCTCGGCGCCGGTGACGGGCGGGGGTCCGGGTTCCGGTGCGGGCGCGGGTTCGTGCTCGGGCGCGGGGTCGCGCTCGGGTTCGGGCGAAAGCGCCGGTACGGGTACGGGTTCCCGTACGTCAACGGGCTCCGGCACGGCCACCGGCCCCCGTACCGGTATCTACCCGGCCACCACGGCGGCTGTGGAAGCCGCCCCGCCCACGCACTCACCGCCCGGCCCGCCCGCCGCCCCTGCCGCTCCCGGCCCTCCCGACCCCCTCGTCCCTGCGGCAGCGCGGTCTGTCGCCGGTCGCGCCCTCGGGCGTCACGGACCGGCGGACCGTGGAACGCGTGCGCTGAGGCCGCCGCCGGCCGGGCGTACCGCCACGGCCGGACCGCCCGACGCCGGAGTCCCCGCCCACGCCCTGGAGTCCCCCGCCCGCCCCGCTCCGAACGAGGTCCGCCACCTATGAACTCACGTCAGCGCCGCGGAGTGATCCTGCTGCTCCTGTCGGCCCTCTGCGCGATCGGCGCGTTCGTCGGCGTACTGTCGGTGATCCGTAACGTGGAGTCCAAGGTCGGACCCGAGGCCGTCGCGTACCGGCTCAAGGCGCAGGTGCCGGCCTATGAGGCACTGAACCCGGGGCAGTTCGAGAAGGTGGCGATGCCCGAGCGGTGGCTGCCGCCCACCGCCGTCACCGATCTGGACCGGATCCGGGGCAAGATCGCCGCGACCCCGCTGCACAAGGGATCGCTCCTCCAGGACGACATGATCGTCGCGCGTCCGGCGCTCAAGCCGGGGCAGCAGGAGATCGCCATCATGATCGACGCGGCCACGGGCGTGGCGGGCAAGATCAACGCGGGGGCGCGGGTCAACATCTACGCCACCTTTGAGGGCAGACGCCCGCAGGACAAGCCGGTGTCCAAGCTGATCGTCGCGAACGTCCAGGTCATCGACGTGGGCAAGCTGACGCCGCTGTCCAAGGACCCGGGAGAGACGCCCCGTGCGGGCAGTACGCGGCGGGCCACCGAAGCCGTACCGATCACCTTCGCCCTGGAAACCAAGGACGCCCAGCGCGTCGCCTACGCGGAGTCCTTCGCCTCCCACGTACGACTCGCCCTGGTCGCCCCCGGCGGCGACGGCACCGTTCCGCCCGGCGACCGCACCTACACCCTCGACGGCGACAAGTAACACGGAGGCACAAGTGACCCGGAGGCACAGGTGACCATCCGCATCCTCCCGGCAGTCGGTGACCCCGACGCCGCCCGAGCCGTTTACTCGCTGCTCAGCCAGTTGCCGGACGCCGAGCCCGGCGCCCCGGTCACCGACTCCACCAGCCTCCTGAACACCCTGGCGCAGGCCGCGGGCGCGGGCCGTCCGCCCGCCGAGGCGTCCCTCATACAGCCGTCCGCCGCTCCGCCGCCCGTCTCCTCCCCCGCCGCCGGACCGGGCGTCCCGGGCCCCGCCGCCCCCTCCGGCGCGTTCCTGCCCGCCGTACCGTCCCGGCCGCCCGTCGGCTCCGTACAGGAACTCCCCGAAGTCGTCCTCGTCCACGAGCGCATCGGTCCGGTGCCCGCGCTGGAGCTGATCCGCGAGGTGGCGCTGCGTTTTCCCGCCGTCGGCGTCGTCCTGATCACCGCCGACACCGGCCCGGCCCTCTTCTCCGCCGCCATGGACGCGGGCGCGCGGGGCATCGTCGCGCTCCCTGTGGGGTACGAGGAACTGGCGGCCCGGGTGCGGGCGGCGGCCCAGTGGGCAACCGGCGTACGGGCCCATCTCGGCGGCGCCACCGAGGCGTTCAGCGGTCCGAGCGGCACGCTGGTCACCGTCACCGGCGCCAAGGGCGGGGTGGGCGCCACCGTCACCGCCGTCCAGCTCGCACTGGCCGCACGCGCCGCCGGGCGCGCCGTGGCGCTGGTGGACATGGACCTCCAGTCGGGGGACATCGCCTCCTATCTGGACGTACAGTTCCGCCGCTCCATCGTCGACCTGGCCGGCATCCAGGACATCTCCCCCCGCGTCCTCCAGGACGCCGTACACGCCCATCACACCGGCCTCGGGCTGCTGCTGGCCCCCGAGGAGGGCGAGCGCGGGGAAGAGATCGACGACCGCGCGGCCCGCCAGATCCTGGCCGCGCTGCGCGCCCGGTACGAGGTCGTGGTGGTGGACTGCGGCGCGCAGATGCAGTCGGCCAACGCCGCCGCCGTCGAACTGGCCGATGTGGCACTGCTGGTGACGACCCCGGACGTGGTGTGTGTACGGGCCGCCAAGCGACTCGTACGGCTGTGGGACCGGCTGCGCATCCGCAAGGCACAGGACACCACGACCGTCGTCAACCGCCTCACCCGTAACACCGAGATCCAGCCGCCGCTCGTCGAGAAGGCCACCGGCACGAAAGTCGCCCGTACGCCGGTGCCCGCCGGCTTCAAGGAACTCCAGCCGTGCGTCGACGCGGGCCGGATGCAGGACCTGGACGGCCGGTCCGCGGTCCGGCAGGCGCTGTGGGCGCTGGCGGGGGAACTGGGCCTGATCGAGGCTCCGGCCGCCCGCCAGGGGCGCGGCAGCCATCGGGCCCGTACGCCACTGACCGGGCGCCGGCGCAAGGCGCTGACCGCCGGGCAGCCGGGCACGGAGGGCGCCGGCGGGCCGGGGGGCGTCGCGTCCGGGGGCGCACCGGGACAACTGGGCTTCTCCCGGCCGTACGGGGAGGGCTGAGGGGTGCGGGGAGCGGCGCGGGGGCTGCTGCGGGGCGTATGCGCAGGGCGCGGCGGCCGGGACCGGGGGCAGGTCTCCGTCGAGTTCCTGGGGATCGCGCCCCTGATCCTGATCGTGCTTGCGCTGCTGTGGCAGTTCGTGCTCATCGGCTACACGTACTCGCTCGCCGGGCACGCCGCGGACCGGGGCGCCCGCAGCGGGACGGCCACGGAGACCGGTGGCGAGGCGGCTTGCCAGGCGGCGGCCATGAAGGACCTGCCGGACGCCTGGAGCGCCGGGGCGGACATCGAATGTGCCCCCGCCGGTGACCTGTGGAAGGCGCGGGTAGGACTTGCGGTGCCGGTGCTCTTTCCCGGTGCCGCGAATTTCCCGTGGCGGGTCATCGGTACGGCCGGCGCCGTGAAGGAGGGGCCATGAGCAGGGCGGGCAGCAGGGCTACGAGTACGAGCGGCGGGCGATGGCGGCGCCGGGACCGTGCCCGGGGTCGTGACCGTGCCCGGAACCGTGACCGTGCCCGGGGGCGCGACCGCGGGACCGTCTCGATCGAATTCCTCGGCTTCCTGCCCATTCTCCTGGCCATCGCACTGGGCGTGGTGCAGCTCGGCATCGCCGCGTACGCCGTCCAGCAGGCAGGTACGGGAGCACGGGCGGCGGCCCGGGCGTACTCGCAGGACAAGGCCGACAGCGCGGCCGACCCGGAGGCGGTGGGCAGGGCGGCGATGAGCGGCTGGGTCGGCGAAAGGGCGAACTTCGCCGGTGGGCCGGGCGGTGACCAGGTAGAGGTGACGGTGACCGTGGAGATCCCGTCGGTCATCCCGGGCGTCGATCATTTGGGGACGGCGGCCCGCAGCGCCACCATGCCGCTGCCCGACACGGAGGACGGTACGGCTCCCGGCCCCGGCCCGGGCACGGCCGTATACGTCAGCACACGTACCGAGACCGGCCACGGCACAGGCACAACGACAGGCACAAGCACAAGCACAGGCACCCCGAAGGAATCACGGACCCCATGAGCCTCAAAGCCCGCATCGTCGCGCCCGAGGTCCCCGTGGCGGCCCGCGAGGACGGCCACCCCGTCGCCGTCTACCGCGCCAAGCTGCTCGAAGAGATCGACCTCGCCGAGATGTCCTCGCTGGCGGCGGCCGAGCGCCGGATCCGCCTGGAACGCGTACTGGGCCACATCATCAGCCGCGAGGGCCCGGTCCTGTCCACCGCCGAGCGCTCCCAGCTCATCCGCCGCGTCGTGGACGAGGCGCTGGGCCTGGGCGTGCTGGAGCCGCTGCTCGAAGACGCCTCCATCACCGAGATCATGGTCAACGGGCCGGACCAGGTGTACGTCGAGCGGTCCGGCCGGGTGGAACTCGTACCCGTCCGCTTCGCCTCCCACGAGCAGCTCATGCAGACGATCGAACGCATCGTCTCCACCGTCAACCGCCGGGTGGACGAGTCCAACCCGATGGTCGACGCCCGGCTGCCGTCCGGTGAGCGGGTCAACGTCATCATCCCGCCGCTCGCCCTGAACGGCGCCACGCTCACCATCCGCCGCTTCCCGCGTGCGTACACCCTGCCGGAACTGATCGGCATGGGAACGCTGGACGACCAGATGGTGATGCTGCTGGCCGGGCTCGTACGGGCCAAGTTCAACGTGGTCGTCTCCGGCCCGACCGGCGCCGGGAAGACCACTCTCCTCAACGCCCTCTCCGGTCTGATCCCCGAGGGCGAACGTGTCATCACGGTCGAGGACGCCGCCGAACTCCAGCTCCAGCAGACCCATGTGATCCGCCTGGAGTCCCGGCCGCCGAACGTCGAGGGCAAGGGCCGTATCACCATCCGCGACCTCGTACGCAACTCCCTGCGCATGCGCCCCGACCGCATCATCGTCGGCGAGGTGCGGGGCGGCGAGACGCTCGACATGCTCCAGGCGATGTCCACCGGCCACGACGGCTCACTGGCCACCGTGCATGCCAACAGCGCCGAGGACGCCCTGATGCGCCTCCAGACGCTCGCCTCCATGTCGGACGTCAAGATCCCCTTCGAGGCACTGCGGGACCAGATCAACAGTGCCGTCGACTGCATCATCCAGCTCGGCCGGCACGCCGACGGCTCCCGCCGTATCGCCGAGATCGCCATCCTGGACTCACGCGGCCACGAGGACTACCGGCTCGCCACCGTCTGCCGCTTCGAGGCCGATCCCATGGGCGCGGACCGCGTCGTACACGGCAGGTTCGGGTACTTCCCGCTGCCGCGCACCGTCGCGGAGCGCCTGTACATGGCGAACGAGCCGGTGCCGCCGGCCTTCGGCGTCGCCGACTCCGCCGACCAGCTCGCCACCAGAGAAGCCAGGTAGCCGATGACCGCCCTTCCCTCTCTCCCGCATGCCTCACTTCCTCCACTTCCTCTGCCTTCATCACGTTCCTCGCTCGCCTCTTCGGCCATGGGCGGCCCCGCCCTCCTGACCCTCGGCGTGGCCCTGCTGGCCGCCGTCCTGGCCGTCATCGGCGTACGCACGTACGCGGCCGGGCGGGAGCGGCGCCAAGCCTTCGTCGACCGCCTCGCGGACGACGGCCACGGCCGCCCCCGCGACGGCACCCGCCGCCGCTTCCCGTCCCTGGACCGCAGGCTGCGCGCCACCCGGGCCGGCCGCCGCCTGGAACTGCGGCTGGCGGCCACCGGGCTGGCGGTGACCCCCGGCGAATTCCTCGTCGGCATGCTCGCCGCGGTCACCGGCCTGTGGCTGGTCGCCCATGTCACCCTGGCGCCCTTCTTCGGCCCGCTCGCCGCCGCCGTCGCCGTCTGGTCCGCCTTCGCCTTCCTGAACTGGCAGCGCCAAAAGCGCATAGAGAAGTTCATCAACCAGCTCCCGGAGCTGTCCCGCATCCTGGCCAACGCCACCCAGGCGGGCCTGGCCCTGCGTACGGCCCTGGGCATGGCGGCGGAAGAACTGGAGGCCCCGGCCGGCGAGGAACTGGCCAAGGTCTCGGACAAGCTCGCCGTCGGCCACTCCATCGACGACGCGCTGGGCGAGCTCGCCGAACGCCTGCCCTCCCGCGAACTCGTCGTGCTCGTCACCACATTGGTGCTCTCCAACCGGGCGGGCGGGGCGGTCGTCGGCTCGCTGCGCAACCTGACCAAGACCCTGGAGGAGCGCAAGGAGACCCGGCGGGAGGTCCGCACCCAGCTCTCCCAGGTCGTCGTCACCGCCTACGTCGTACCGCTGCTGGGCATCGGCACCCTGCTCCTGATGAACAAGATCGCGCCGGGCGCCATCGACCGAATGACCTCCACCTTCCTCGGACAGGCCGCCGTGGTGGCCGCCTTCGCGCTCTACGCCCTCGGCTTCTTCCTCATCCGCCGCTTCTCCAAGATCGACGTCTGACGCCCCACCCCGAGCAGGCCCACCTCAACCCGTCTCCCTCCGTTTCCTCCCGTCCCCAAAGGCACACACCCATGGGAATCCCCGGCATCGGCTTCCTCCTCGCCCTCACCCTCGGCCTGTCCGTAGCGGGCATCTGCTACGGCATCGCCCTCTACCGCCGCGAGGCCAGGCTCCCCCCGGACATCGCCCTCGCCCTGGAGGTCGGCTCCTCCCGTACGACGGTCGTGGGCTCGGCGGTGGACCGGGCGGGCATGCGGTACGCGCCGCTCGTCCTACGCCTGATGGGGGACAAGCGCGTCGCCAAGCTCCGCAGACGCATCGATCTGGCCGGCAACCCCGGCGGCCTGACGGTCGACCGCTACGCCGCCCGCCGCGCCGTCTACGGCTTCCTGGGGTTCGGCGGCGCGCTGGTGATGTTTCTGCGCGCACAGCCCGTCCTCGGCGTCCTGCTCGTTCTCTTCGGCTTCTTCTGGAACGAGGTCGGCATCTGGGCCGCCATTCGCCAACGCAAGGACACCATCGAGCGAACACTGCCCGACTTCCTGGATGTGCTGGCCGTGGTCGTCAGCGCGGGGCTGAGTTTCCGCCAGGCCCTGGACCGGGTGGCGGACAAGTACGAGGGCCCCTGGGCCGACGAACTGCGCATCACCCTGCGCCAGATGGACATGGGCGTCAGCCGGCGCGAGGCGTTCGAGGAACTGCGCAGACGCAACGACTCCGAGCAGGTCGCCCAGTTCGTCACCGCACTTCAGCAGGGCGAGGAACTCGGCTCGCCCATCGTCGACACGCTCATCCAGATCGCCGACGACATGCGCCGCACCGACGCCCAGAACGCCCGCCGCCGGGCCGCCCGCGCCGTACCCAAGGCCACCATGGTCATCACGACGTTCATGGTCCCGGGCACGATGATCCTCCTCATCGCGGGCTTCTTCCTCGGCTCCGGCACCGACTTCGGCTCCTTCATAGGGGACTGACATGCCCACACCGTTCCGTACACGCCACTGCCTCCGTGCCCGCCCGCGTCCGGATTCCGTCGCTGTTCCGTCGGCACCCTTCGCGTACGCAACGAAGTGTGGCAAAGTCAGCCCCCGTGAATCCCTCGGCCCCCGCCGCACCACCGGGCGCACGGGCCAGGCGGCTGCGACGACGGCTGAGTGGGGGTGGGACGGGTGGGACCGGTTGTCCGAAAGCGGTCACTGAGGCGCCAACTCACGTCCCCGGCAAAGGAATGGGGCCGGGTGCTCTGTTCCGGGGTGGCTGTTCCGGCGTACGTTTCTCGTGTCGCGAGCGCCCGGACGCGCAACGACATCACGGGGGCATACCAGCCGGGCCAGAGCGGACCGGCCGCCCATGGAGGGGAACACGATGGCGAAGCGGTTTTTGGGGAACGACCGGGGCCAGACTGCGGTCGAGTACCTGGGGATCATTGCCGTGGTCGTGGCGATCGTGATCGCGATCGCGGGGACGGACATCGGCAGCTCCATCTACAGTGCGATCACTTCCAAGATCGCGGAACTCACCGGCTGACGCCTGGTCCGGATCGCCGGGAGTGCCGCGACACAGGGCAGGCTTTCCCGATCTACATCGTCGTAGTGGCGGGCCTGCTCTTTCTCGCGTTCGCGTTCTTCGCGGTCGGCCAGGCGGCGGCAACCCGCAACAGCGCCCAGACCGCGGCGGACGCGGCGGCGCTGGCGGCGGCCCAGCGGTATCGGGACGACTTGCGCAAGGGACTGCTGGACGCCGTCCTCGTCGGCTCCACACTGGATGACCTGCTGAACGGCACAGGGCCGTCCACGGGCCCCGCCTGTGCCGACGCGGAGTGGTTCGCCGGACAGAACGAGGCGGACCTCACGAGTTGCCAGGGGGGCACCCTGCCGACGTCCTTTGCGGTGGGAATCACCACCCAGAAGACCGTAGGGGATTCGGTCGTGCCCGGCACGGAGGGCAAACACGCCTCGGCCCAGGCGAAAGCGGTCGTCAAGCCCCGCTGCGCAGTGGCGCCCCCGGCACCCGATGACGACGCCGGCAAAGGTGGGGACGGCAAGGGCGAGGACGACAAGGGCGGTGCGAAACCGCCCCTCGCGCTGCGATGCGACGGAAAGAATTGGATCATCGACCCCGAGGATCTCCGGCAGGCTCCGGAGGCCTCTGACCTGTTCTCCGTGCAGCTCGCCAACTGACCAGCGAAGGACCGTGACCGATGAGCGTTCGACACACGACGGCCCACCAGGGGTGGAAAGCCGCAGTGATCGCGTGCGGCCTGGTGCTCGTCGTCGCCGGTTGTGGTGGTGACGGCACGGGCGGTGGTGCTCCGGTGAAGAAGGAGCGCTCCTCACCGGTCGGCGCGCAACGTGACAAGCCGGTCGAGCGGCCCGACACGAGCCGGGTACTCGCCGAACTCAAAGGCGAGGACGGAATCGTTCTCACCATCAACTCGGCCAAGCGCGACAGCGGCGGCTTCGTGACCGTGAACGGGCAGGTGAAGAACACCGGCAGCAAGCTCTTCACCGGTGGTGTCCGCTGGCGGGGCGACGAGACCGATGTCCTCAAGCATGGGGCATCGATCGCGGGTGCCACGCTGGTGGACGGCAACGGGAAGAAGCGCTACTACGTACTCCGGGACACAGAAGGACGCTGCCTGTGCACCACAGGGCTGGGAGCGATAGCGGCGGGGAAGACCGTACCGGTCTTCATGCAGTTCCCCGCGCCACCAAGTGACGTGAACGAGATCGGCTTCCAGCTTCCCACGTTCCCGCAAGCCACCCTCGAAATCTCCGGGTGACCGTCGATGGCCCGGATCCGGCTCCCGCACCCGGTGGTGACCGCCACCGCCGTACTTCTCCTGGCCGTCGCGCCGTCCGCTCCCACCGCCCACGCGGACGACCCGCCAGGAGCGGCGGAGGATTCCGCACCACCCGTGAAGATCGACCCCCGCGACCCCGATCTCAAGATGGTGCAGGGGGCCACGCTCGCGCCGCCGAAGGTGCTGAACATCAAGTCGATCGTCGAGACGGACGACGGATCGGAGCGGCGGCAGGACACGAACTCGAATGTGACCTTCGCGCTCCAGGCGGAGGTCCTGTTCGGGAAGGACAGTGCCGAGCTGACCCCGGACGCACTTTCCCGGATTCGCGCCATCGCGGCCGAGATCAAGAAGCAGAACGCCAAGAACCTGCGTGTCTTCGGCTTCACCGATGATCTCGGCTCGGCCGCACACGGGCTGGTGCTCTCCAAGCAGCGGGCCAACGCGGTGCAGCGGGAGCTGGCCAAGGGGCTGGATTCCTCGGTCGGTTTCCAGATTCGCGGCTACGGCGAGGAGTACCCCATCGCCGACAACTCCACCGAAGAGGGCCGAAAGAAGAACCGGCGCGTCGAGGTGAGCTTCCCCCGCACCCACGGCTCATAGGGCCCCGGGCCCCGCAGACCTTCCTACTGGCGCAGCTCGCACCAGACGATCTTTCCGCCGACGCCGAGTCGTTGCTCGTCGAGCGCGTACCACCCCCAGTCGTCCGCGTACGCCCCCACGATCACCAGCCCTCTTCCGTTCGGCCGTACGCCCGTACCCGATTCCGTACGTGCGTCCGTACGCGTACGGGATCGCAGCCGTGGACTGGTGTCCCACAGGCTCACACGCAGCACCCCGCCGTCGTGAGCGAGCCGCAGCCGTGCCGGGCCGCGCGTGTGGACGTAGCAGTTGGTGGCCAGCTCGGACGTCAACAGCTCGGCCACTTCGATGAGTTCCCGCAGATCGTGACGGCCCAGGATCACGCGCGCGGTGGCACGTGCGATGCCTGGACTGACGGGGTGGTGGGGGAGGCGCAGACTGTAGTCCCACGCGTCGGGGGGTGCGGCCGGCTGCCCGGTCGCCACGAGTTGCAGCGGCATGCGTAACCCTTCTCGGGTGCACGGAAGTTGAGGGGGAGAGTGAAGGTGCCGGGCGGTGGCTCTGTCGCCCTGCGCGTCGCTGGTGTGCGGGCAGGGCGGTGCGCTTCCGTCAGCGCCATAATCACTTGCGGTGACTGATTCGCTACGTAAGGTAGAGCATGCGGATGGTCGCGGTCCATTGGGTCGGATGACTTCAACCACCGCTGTACATTGGCGGCGATCGGCGAGAGGGGGGCGCATGCCGCAACGGGATGCCCCAACAGCACGGCAGCGGCGGCTCGGTTGGGAGTTGCGAAAACTTCGCGAACGAGCGGGCATGTCGGCCACCGAGGCCGGTGAGCTGCTCGGTATCGGGCAGTCGCGCGTCAGTAACACCGAAGTCGGCCGGATCGGCATCAGCGCGGAGCGCGTACGCGTTTTCGCACTCAATTACGGATGCGACGACGAACGGCTGGTCGAAGCCCTCGCCGCCATGGAGACCGGGCGCACCCGGCACTGGTGGGAGGAATACCGCGGCAGGCTCCCGGCCGGCCTGCTCGACCTGGCCGAACTGGAGCACTACGCGACGGCGATCCGCACGGCACAGCTCACCCATCTTCCTGGGCTGCTCCAGACCGTGGACTACGCGCGGCTGACCTTCCGGCAGTGCATCCCGCAACTCCCGCCTCCGGAGATCGAATACCGGATTTCGCATCGCATCAAGAGGCAGGACGTCATCTATCGGGCACGTCCCATTCCGTATACGGCGATCATCCATGAGGCCGCCCTGCGGATGCAGTTCGGCGGGCCGGAGGTCACTCGTGAGCAACTTCGGCACATCATCGACATGAGCGAGCGTGATGGTGTAGCCGTGCTGGTGATCCCTTTTTCCGCCGGGATCTTTCCCGGTTCGGGACAGACCATCGTCTTTGCGGAGGGGCCGCTGCCGGAGTTGGACACCGTTCAACTCGATGCCGAGCACGGCTTCGTGTTCGTGCACACCGAAGTGGCCCTTGCGAAATACCGGACGGTTCTGGACCGTATGGAAGCGATGGCGCTCAAGCCTGAGCCCTCGCGGGATTTCATCCGTTCCATCATGAAGACACTGTGAGAGGTTTCGGAATGTTCCAGAACACCTGGCAGAAGTCGTCGTACAGCGGCGAGGGCAGTAACTGTGTGGAACTCGCCGCCCGGGTGGAGGGAGAGGGGGGCGTTCTCCTGCGGGAGAGCGATGATCCCTCGATAGCCGTGGTGGCGTCTTGTGGGGCGTTGTGGGAATTGCTGAGTGTTGTTCGGGGTGGCGGGGTGCGGCGCCTGGGGTGACGGGCGGGCGGTTGCGTATTGGGGCCGGTGGCCCCGTACGTGTTAGCGTCCGCGTCATGGCACGGCCCCGGAATTTTGATGAGGAGCGGGCGCTGGACGCCGCGCTGGAGGCGTTTTGGGCCGCGGGGTACGAGGCGACCTCCACGCAGGATCTGTGCGCCGCCACGGGACTCGGGCGCAGCAGTGTCTACAACACCTTCAAGAGCAAGCACGCGCTGTTCGAGCGGGCGCTCGACCGGTACATGGAGCGGAAGAACGCCGAGCTGTTCGCGCTGCTGGCGGAGGAGCTGCCCGTACGGCGGAAGATCCGTGCCGTGCTGCAGTTGGTGATCGACGAGGATTTCGGTGAGGGGGCCGACGGGCGCGGGTGCCTGGTGGTCAGGACGGCTGCCGAGGTGGCGTCGCGGGACGAGGCGGTCGCGGCGATGCTGGCGCGGGATTACCGGGAGCGGCTGACGGCGGTACGGGCCGCGATCGAGACGGCGCAGCGGGACGGCGAGATCGGGGCGGACAAGGACCCGCTGGTGCTGGCGCACCTGGTCCTGACGACCGTGGCGGGACTACGGGTCTCGGCGCGGAACGGAGCCGGGAAGGCGGCGCTGGAGAGCGTCGCGGACGCTTCCCTCGCCGCCTTCTGAGCCCGGTGTCGCGGCCGGCTCCGCGTGCCCACGGCCCCATGCGGGCCGGTGACGCGTCAGCGCTTGGCGCTGCGGGTGAGGATCAGGGTGGCGCCGGCGGCGGCGAGGGTGATGACCGTCAGGCCGAACGTCGTGGTGCCTGCTGAGAGACCGATGAGGTCGCTGAGGTAGCCGTCGGCCACCGGGAACAGGCCGGCGAGGAGGTAACCGCCCGCGTTGAGGGCGGCGTTGGCCTCGGCGCGGCGGTCGATGGGGACCTCGCGGCTCAGGAGGGACAGGCCGCC
The DNA here is from genome assembly GCF_022695595.1 of Streptomyces sp. MST-110588. Taxonomy (NCBI): domain Bacteria; kingdom Bacillati; phylum Actinomycetota; class Actinomycetes; order Kitasatosporales; family Streptomycetaceae; genus Streptomyces; species Streptomyces sp. MST-110588. The sequence goes on along the minus strand of NZ_CP074380.1, from coordinate 2,776,775 downwards.
GAACTGGCCCATGCCCTGTGCGGCTCCCGCCAGGACGACGGCCGCGATGAGCGGGGCCAGGGCGGTGGTGCGTACGGCCGTGATCAGGGACAGCATGCTCGCGGCCGTGGCGGCGGTGGAGGCGAGCAGGACCGTACGGAGTGCCAGGCGCCGTACCGCGAACTGGACTCCCGCCGCCGTCAGGAACATGCCGAAGGCCATGGCGCCCGCGACCGTCCGGTTCGTCGTGCCGAGGAGGCCGGTGAGCAGGGACGGGCCGAGGGCGAGGACGAAGGATGTCGTCGTCATGCCGGGGGCGAAGGCGGCGAGGCCGAGGGCGAGGTGGCGGCGGTTGGTGCGGGGGACGGAGGGGACCCGGATCCAGGTGGGGCGCGTGCCCGCGGAGACGGGTGCGGCGGTGTTCTTGGGGTGGCGCGGGGGGAGGGGCATGCGGACGACCGCGGCCAGGGCCGTCAGCAGGAGCACGATCTCCACGAGGAAGACGGTGACGGTGGGGGCGGGCGCGGTCTCCGAGAGGACGCCGGCCAGGAGGGGGCCGACCCCGGCGCCCAGCACCATCGCCGTCGAGGCCAGCAGCGGGCCGATACGGCGTCCGGCGGCGATGTCGGTGACCGCCGCCATGCCGGCCGAGACGGCGGCGCCGGTGGCCAGGCCGGTCAGGAAGCGGGCGGCGACCAGGGTGAGGACGGAGCCGGCGGTCGCGTAGATGACGCAGGCCGCGATCGCCACGAGCAGCGCCGGGACCAGGACCGGCTTACGGCCGATGCGGTCCGCGGCCACCCCCGCGACCAGCAGTGCGCCGAGCAGTCCGGCCATGTAGGCGGCGAAGATCAGGGTCAGGGTGCCGGAGCTGAAGCCCATGTGGCGCTGCCAGACGACGTAGAGCGGCATGGCGGCGTTGGAGAGGATGAAGACCGCTACGACGGGCCAGGCCGCGAACCAGACTTCCCGTAGGGGCGGGAGGGGGGATGGAGAGGTGGGTGCGGGTGCGGACGCGGTGGGAACGGGGGTGGGGCGGGTTCGGGTGGTGGGCATGGCTCCCCCTCTGGATCGGGCCGTTCGCGGTGGTGCGGCTGTACGATTGCAGTCGTACAAGCGGTACGAGAGAATTCGTACAGGCAATTGCTGTACGAATCAAGTCGTACTGGGGAGTCGGAGCAGAGGGAGAGGTGGATGGTCATGGCGTCCGCGACGTCGGGAGCCGTGGGGCGAGGCGAGTCGCGCGAGGGGGGTGGCGGGCGCCCGCGGTTCGTGGAGCGGGCGGTGCCGGCCGGCGCGCCCGAACCGCTGGAGGAGCCCGCGCGCGACGAGATGCGCCTCGAAGCGGTCATGGGGGCGCTGAGTGATCCGTTGCGGTTGGTCATCGTGCGGACGCTGCTGCTGAAGTCCGATGCGTTCGACCACCCGTGCGGTTGGTTCGGGTTCGACCGTCCGAAGTCCTCGCTCACCCACCACTTCCGCACGCTGCGGGAGGCCGGGCTGATCCGGCAGCGCCAGTACGGGCTGGAGCGGCGCAGTCATGTGCGGGTCGCGGACGTGGAGGCGCGGTTCCCCGGGCTGCTGGCGCTGGTCGCGGACTGGGACGGGTGATTCCGTGCCACGGGTAGGGGTGTTGGCCGGGTAGATGGGGCGTATGGGGCGATATGTCCTCTATGGTCGTTCTCGTGCCGCTCGCACGCGATCGGCTGGAAGCGCATCGTGTGGACCCGCCTGCCGCTCCTGCCCTGGGAGAGGCCGGTCCGCGCCAGGGAGACGAGCCACCAGCCCCACGTCGCAACCGACGGGCGCCGAGTGCGCCCGTACGGCTGCATCCGTGCGTCCGCGTGCCCGTACGTCCGCGCGTGCCCGTACGTCCGCGCGTGCCCGTACGTCCGCGTGCCCGTACGACCTTGGGGCCGTACGTCCGCGTGTGCGCATACGTCGGTGTGTGCGCGGGGCCGTGCCGTGCCCGGTCAGCCGGTGTCGATCGTGACGCGCAGGCCGGTGCGCAGTCCCCAGCGGGCCATCGCGCCGGCCTCCGCCTCCAGTACGTGGCGGGAGCGCGGACGGGGCAGACCGAGCCGCCCGGGGCGCATGGTCCGTACGGCCAGCACGGTGAAATCCCGGTCGAGATAGGCCACATCGATGGCGAACCGCATACGGAAGGTGTGCACCCCGCTCGCCGGGGTCAGCAGCAGAGCTCCGTCGACGCCGTCGCGGCCGAGGAGGCCGCGGGTGCGCGCCCTGTAGGACGCCGCGATCTCCACAGGGACGGTGGTGCCGGTGATGTGGAGTGTCGCAGCGCCGTCGCGCAGGCGCGCCGCCCGCGCGCGGCCCTTGGGCGCGCGGCCCTTGGGCGTGCGGCCCTTGGGTGTGCGGCCCTTGTGCGCGTGGCCCTCGGGCGTGCGGACTTTGCGCCGGTCGGGCCCGTCCGGGCGCCGGGCCTGTCGCTCGGTCGGCTGCTCATCCGGGTGCCGGGCCGGGTCGTTTCCGGCCGATCGCCGCGCCATGGACAGCTTTTTATCAGCCCGGTGACCGTCAGGGGCTGGGGATCGGCCAAAGGATGCGCCTAGGGTCGGCGCGTGCCTGTGTTGCTGATGGTTCTCGCCGCCGCGTACGGGACCGTGGCGGGGCTGCTGGTACCCCGGCCCGCCCACCGGTTGGCCGTCGGGCCGGAGGAGGCGTGGCGCGCGGACTGTCCGGCGGGCCACGAGATCACCGGGCCCGCCGCGGGCTGGCTGGGCAGGGCCCGCTGCCGTACCTGCGCCGCGTACGGATCATCCTCGTACGGATCGACTGCGCACGGATCGACTGCGCACGGATCGTCTGTGGACGGATCATCTGCGCACGGGTCGCCTGCGGACGGATCATCCTCGTGCGGAGCGTCGGCGGGAGCGCCCGTCCCGTACGGATCGCCCGTCCCGTACGGATCGCCCGTCCCGTACGGATCGGCCGTCCCGTACGGGCCTTCGGCCCTCCCCACCGCCGCCGTCACGGCCGCGGTCTGCGCGGTGCTCGCGGCGGCCACCGGAGCCCGCCCCGAACTGGCCGTCTGGCTGCTGATGGCGCCGGTCGCGGTGCTGCTCGCGGCCATCGACCGCCGGGTCCACCGGCTCCCGGACGTGCTGACGCTGCCGCTCGCGGCGGGCGCCGCCGTCCTGCTGGGCGTGGCCGCGCCGTTGCCGGGCGCGGCGGGTTCCTGGGGGCGGGCGCTGCTGGGGGGAGCGGCGCTGGGCGGCTTCTATTTCCTGCTGCATCTCCTCAACCGGGAGGGGATGGGGCTGGGAGACGTCAAGCTGGCGATCGGACTGGGGGTCGCTCTTGGGTGGTACGGCTGGACGTCCGTCGTCGTCGGCGGGTTCGCGGGGCTGCTGCTGGGGGCGCTGTACGGCGCGGGGCTGCTGCTGACCGGGCGCGGCGGGCGGAAATCGGCCATGCCGTACGGGCCATTCATGATCGTCGGGGCGTTGTGCGGGCTCCTTCTGGGGGCCGCCGCGGCGGCGCGCGGACCGCTGTGACCGGCTCCGGGACCGCTTCGGCCGGGTCGCGGGGCCGCGCCGGCGGCCTGTCGGTGCGCGGAGCACACCGTCGGCGGGGTTATGGTGGAAACCCCCCTCGGGCCGGTCCGTATCCCCCCACGGACCGGCCCGCTTTTTTGAGCACGTCCGGACCGCCGTCGCACGGTCATCGGTCAGCCCACCTCACCGGCTCATCCCCAGGCTCACCCCACCAGGCGACCCGCATCGCCTCAGCCCCGCCGGGCCCAGATGTTCACGCCGTCCGTCGACCGCGCGAACTCCTCGATCTCACTCAGCTCCCCGTCCGTGAGCTTCGGCGCGCCGACCGCCGCCACATTCGCCTCCAACTGGGCCACGCTGCTCGCGCCGATCAGCGCCGAGGTCATCCGCTCGTCGCGCAGCACCCACGTCAGCGCGAGCTGCGCCAGGCTCTGGCCGCGCCGCAGCGCGATCTCGTTGAGGCCGCGCAGCCGGCGGACGACGTCCTCCGAGAGCAGTGCGGGGTCCAGCGACTTGCCCTGGGCGGCGCGCGAGCCCTCCGGGACGCCGTGCAGGTACTTGTCGGTCAGCAGGCCCTGCGCCAGCGGCGCGAAGGCGATGCAGCCCATGCCCTCGGCCTCCAGCGTGTCGAGCAGCGCGTCGTCCTCGGTCCAGCGGTTGATCATCGAGTACGAGGGCTGGTGGATCAGCGGCCGGACGCCCATCTCCCGCAGGATGCGGGCCGCTTCGCGGGTCTGCTCGGCACTGTAGGAGGAGACGCCCACATAGAGGGCCTTGCCCTGCTGGACGGCGGACGCCAGCGCGCCCATCGTCTCCTCCAGCGGGGTATTCGGGTCGAAACGGTGCGAGTAGAAGATGTCTACATAATCGACGCCCATCCGCTTCAGCGACGCATCCAGTGACGAGAGGAGATATTTCCGTGACCCCCATTCGCCGTAGGGGCCGGGGTGCATCAGATATCCGGCCTTCGTGGAAAGAAGGATCTCGTCGCGATAGGACCGGAAGTCCCGTGCGAAGATCTTTCCGAAGTTCTGCTCGGCCGAGCCGGGCGGCGGTCCGTAGTTGTTCGCCAGGTCGATGGGGGTCCCCCCTGGACGGAGTTTGTCGGAGTCCTTGGGGGAGTGTGACACCCAGGTCGAAGGCGCGGCGCAGGATCGCGGTCTGGGAGAGCAGGGTGCGGTCGTCGCCGAAGTTGTGCCACAGTCCAAGGGAGACGGCGGGGAGTTTGAGCCCGCTGTGGCCCGAGCGCCGGTACTCCATGGAGTCATAGCGGGTACCCGCGGCACGATAGAGAGAGTTGTCGGTCATGGTCATCTCCCTATCACGGGGTTGTGACCTACCTGATTGGGCCGCTGGGACACCCGAGAAGTAAAGTTGCCGACTTGAGGCGACGGGGCGACCGCCAAAAGGCACGGAGGGGCTGGACCGAACATGCTGCGATCTTCCGGGGTGCGCATCCCGTATCCGCCTGCACTGCGCGACCTGGTCTACAGGCTTTACGCGCGCCGGGTGGAGGGCCGCCTCGACCACACCCAGGTTCCCAAGCACATCGGCGTCATCCTCGACGGCAACCGCCGCTGGGCGCGGGCCGACGGCCGTACGCCCGAGCAGGGGCACCAGGCCGGCGCGGACAAGATCTCGGAGCTGCTGGGCTGGTGCGAGGAGACCGACGTCGAGGTCGTCACGCTGTGGCTGCTGTCGACCGACAACCTCGACCGGCCCGAGAAGGAGCTGACCCCGCTTCTGGGGATCATCGAGAACACCGTGCGCGGCCTGGCGGCCGACGGCCGCTGGCGGGTGCACCACGTGGGCAACCGGGATCTGCTGCCCTCTCATACGCAGCGGGTGCTCAAGGAAGCCGAGCAGGCCACCCTCGACCACGACGGGATCCTGGTCAACGTGGCGGTCGGCTACGGCGGCCGGCAGGAGATCGCGGACGCGGTGCGCTCGCTCCTCCTGGAGCACGCCGAGCGCGGCACCACCTTCGAAGAGCTCGCGGACATCGTCGACATCGACCTGATCTCCGAACACCTGTACACCCGCGGCCAGCCCGACCCGGACCTGGTGATCCGGACGAGCGGCGAGCAGCGGCTGTCGGGCTTCATGCTCTGGCAGAGCGCCCACTCGGAGTACTACTTCTGCGAGGTTTTCTGGCCGGCGTTCCGGAAGGTCGACTTCCTGCGCGCACTGCGTGATTACGCGGCACGGCACCGGCGTTACGGCTTCTGACCCGTTTTGGGCCGTACGTCTGCGTGCGGCCCTATGCGTCTCCGTACGTGACCTCATGCGTCTCCGTACGTAACCTCGTGCGTCTCCGTACGGAATGTGTGCCCCATAAGGCGGCGTACGGCCCATAAGCGACGTACGGCTCGCATGACCCGAATGGCTCGTACGACTCGTTCCCCTCATTCCTCGGCAACGGGCACATGTAACCAACCGTTCACCGGCCGTGCGTCATATGCCATTGCATGGGTGTACACATTCGCGGGAATATCCCTTTCAGGTCGGCGTCCGGCAAGACCAGTCAGCGGATGCCGTATCTCAGCGGACGGCACGGGGTCGTCCGCCCGGGAGGCCCTTTGCCCAGCACGGACGATCGTGCGGATCGCACGGACGACGCGGAGGGCCGGCGCTCGGCCCGCGTGTCGTGGCCGCAGCCCGGTCCCCTCCACCGCGACGCCGTCGCGTCCCGACCTCATCCGAGGGGGTTCGTCCACCCGTGGTGAACAGCAAGCAGCGCCGTGACAACGGCCGGCGCACTTACGTCCTCGACACCAGCGTCCTGCTGGCGGATCCAGGATCCATGTCCCGCTTCGAGGAACACGAAGTGGTGCTGCCCGTCGTGGTGGTGACGGAGCTGGAGGCCAAGAGGCACCATCCGGAGCTCGGTTACTTCGCCCGCCAGGCGCTGCGCCTGCTGGACGAGTACCGGGTGCGGTACGGGCGGCTGGACGCCCCGATCCCCATCGGCGAGCTGGGCGGCTCGCTCAGGGTCGAGCTGAACCACTCCGACCCGGGGGTGCTCCCGGCCGGGTTCCGGCTCGGTGACAACGACTCACGGATCCTGGCGGTGGCCCGCAACCTCCAGGCCGAGGGGTATGACGTCACGGTCGTCTCCAAGGACCTGCCGCTGCGCATCAAGGCGTCCGCGGTCGGCCTGCTGGCCGAGGAGTACCGCGCCGAACTGGCCATCACCGACTCCGGCTGGACGGGGATGGCGGAGCTGGCCATCACCGCCGAGCAGGTGGACGACCTGTTCGCCCAGGAAAGCACCTATGTGGCCGAAGCCGCCGATCTGCCCGTGCACACCGGGCTCGTCCTGCAGTCCGAGCGCGGCAGGGCGCTGGGGCGGGTGACGGCCGACGGCAGCGTACGCCTGGTGCGCGGCGACCGGGAGGCGTTCGGGATCCACGGGCGCAGCGCCGAGCAGCGGGTGGCGCTGGACCTGCTGCTCGACCCCGAGGTCGGCATCGTCTCCATGGGCGGGCGGGCCGGTACGGGCAAGTCGGCGCTGGCGCTGTGCGCGGGCCTGGAGGCCGTACTGGAGCGTCAGCAGCACCGGAAGGTGATGGTCTTCCGGCCGCTGTACGCGGTCGGCGGCCAGGAGCTGGGCTACCTGCCGGGCAGCGAGTCGGAGAAGATGAGCCCCTGGGCCCAGGCGGTCTTCGACACCCTGTCGGCGGTGACGACCAACGACGTCATCGAAGAGGTCGTCGGGCGCGGCATGTTGGAGGTGCTGCCGCTCACCCACATCCGGGGCCGCTCGCTGCACGACGCCTTCGTCATCGTGGACGAGGCCCAGTCCCTGGAACGAAACGTTCTTCTTACGGTGCTGTCCCGCATCGGCGCCAACTCGCGGGTGGTGCTGACCCACGACGTCGCCCAGCGCGACAACTTGAGGGTCGGCCGGTACGACGGCGTGGTGGCCGTCGTGGAGAAGCTCAAGGGGCACCCGCTCTTCGCCCATGTCACCCTGACCCGCTCGGAGCGTTCGCCGATCGCGGCGCTGGTGACCGAAATGCTGGAGGACGGCAGGATTTGACCCGTTGGATGAGGTAATGCGCCGCCCGGCAAGGCGAGAGAGCCTAGCCGGGCGGCGCCGTGTCGCGCGGGTGATTGACAGAAATTCCCTCCCAGGGAAGCGATGTGACGTTTCCCACGCAACGGGGAATTGATTCGGCGCGTCCGGTTCGGGCAGAGTCTGGGTCCTGTCAGGCCCCGCATACGGCACACCAGCACCCCCAGCGGTGTGCGACACCAAGAACTGCATAGCGTTGCCGTATGCCGCCCGAGCACCACGCGAACCCCCAGGGGGACGTACCGGGCCCGTGCCTCCCGTGACCAGCCGTCCCGCCGCTCCACCGGGGACGTACAAGGGGAGGCCAGCGCCAGGGGCACGATTGCGTCCGCTTTGGTCACCGCGTGGGCGCTGCTGGAAGGAAAGCGTGTGAGCCGGATTTCGGTCCGGGGATTCGCTGTGGCCTCCGCCACCGCGGTCACCACCGTCGGCGCCATTGCCGGAGTCGCCGTAGGCAACGACCAAGGGTCGGCTGCCCACACCGAGGCCGCCGCCGCGGGCACCACGATCGCCGACATACCTGCGGGCCAGCAGGCCCAGGTACAGACGGCTTCCCTGACACAGCAGGCGGACGACCAGTCCACGCAGGCGGATCTCGCCGCCCTGAAGTCCGCGCAGGAGTCGGCCCGCAAGGAAGCCGCCCGTACCGCGCAGGACAAGAAGGACGCCGCCGAGAAGAAGGCCAAGGCCGAGAAGGACGCCAAGGAGCGCGCGGAGAAGGAGAAGAAGGACGAGGTAGCGTCCCGTTCCTCCGCCGGCCGCGAGGACCTCGGCGACTTCACGCAGAAGGCGTCCTACACGGTCGAAGAGACCAAGGCGATCGCACGCCAGATCGTGCCGGCCGACCAGTTCCAGTGCTTCAGCAACATCGTCGAGCACGAGTCCGGCTGGAACTACCGCGCCACCAACGCCTCCTCCGGCGCCTACGGCCTCGTCCAGGCACTGCCCGGCTCCAAGATGTCCTCCGCGGGCTCGGACTGGCGCACCAACCCGGCCACGCAGATCAAGTGGGGCCTGAACTACATGAACTCCCGGCCCAACTACGGCAGCCCCTGTGGCGCCTGGGCCTTCTGGCAGGCCAACCACTGGTACTAGACCGCCCGGCGGCACGCTCCGCCCGGCCGGTCCGGCAGCAGTGATTTCGTACGCGAAACCCCCGACCACCCCCATGGCCGGGGGTTTCGCACGTCCGGCACCGGTAACGTCGTCCTGACAGCACCGGGGGGCGGGAGGGGAAGAGGAACAGACATGTCCAGATTGCCTCAGTGGGTCGGCGGCCTCGGCGCCGGTCTGACGCGGCTCGCGGAGCGGCTGGAAGACCAGCGGCGGCGCGCGGAAGAAGAGGCCGCGGCCGGCGAGGACTCCGGAGAGCTGGGGTACGCCGGGCGCCCGGCCGGGCCGGACGCCGCGGTGGGCCGTACGGATCGCCTGGAGCCGGTGGATCGTCCGGAGCCGGTGGGCCGTGCGGATCGCAGGGACGGCGCCGGTCGTACGGACCGTGCCGACCGTACGGACCGTACGGACGGAGCGGAACCGGCGGACGGTGCGGAGCCGGCGAGTCGTACGAGCCGTGCCGGCCGCGCCGACCGTACGGATCGGGACGGTCACGCCGACCGCGCCGGGCGCGCCGACCGTGCCGAGCGCCTGGACCGCGCCGACCGCGCCGGGCGCACGGACTCCGTGGACCGCGCGCCGCGGACCGTGCCGGAGTCCGTCCCCGCGCCACCCGCCTACGCGCCCGCCGTGGCCGCCCGTCCCGACCCCGTCGCGGCCGTGCCCTGGGGGGTCAGGGTGGCCGCCGAGGTCGGCTGGCGGCTGCTGGTCCTGGCCGGTTCGCTGTGGGTGCTGGCCAAGGCCATCACCACCATCCAACTGGTTGTGCTGTCCTTCGTCGCGGCGCTGCTGATCACCGCGCTGCTCCAGCCGGCCGTGGCCTGGCTCCGGGCCCGGGGTACGCCCCGGGGGTGGCGACCGCGCTCGCGTTCATCGCCGGGTTCGTGGTGATGGGGCTGGTCGGCTGGTTTGTGGTGTGGCAGGTCCAGGACAACATCGACTCGGTCTCCAGCCGCATCCAGGAAGGCATCTCCGAGCTGAAGAACTGGCTGCTCAAGAGCCCGTTCCATGTCACCGAGGACCAGATCAACCACATCGCCAAGAACCTCCAGGACGCGGTCGGCGCCAACACCGAGGCGATCACCTCGGCCGGTCTGGAAGGCGTCACGGTCGTCCTGGAAGTGCTCACCGGCATCCTGCTGGCGATGTTCACCACGCTCTTCCTGCTCTACGACGGCCGCCGGATCTGGGAGTGGACGCTGCGGCTGCTGCCGGCCGCGGCGCGCGAGGGCGTGGCGGGCGCCGGGCCGCGCGCCTGGCGCACGCTGACCGCCTACGTACGCGGCACGGTGATAGTGGCCCTGATCGACGCGATCTTCATCGGTATCGGGCTGTACTTCCTCGATGTGCCGCTCGCCGTCCCGCTGGCCGTCTTCATCTTCCTGTTCGCCTTCATCCCGCTGGTGGGCGCGGTGGTCTCCGGCGCGCTGGCGTGCGTGGTCGCACTGGTGACCCAGGGCGTCTTCACGGCACTGATGGTGCTGGCGGTCGTGCTGGCGGTGCAGCAGATCGAGGGCCACATCCTCCAGCCGTTCATCCTGGGACGGGCGGTCCGCGTCCATCCGCTGGCCGTGATCCTCTCGGTGGCGGCGGGCGGCCTGATCGCGGGCATCGGCGGCGCGGTGGTCGCGGTGCCGCTGGTGGCGGTCACCAACAGCGCCGTGGGCTACCTGCGGGCGTACTCCCAGGAGCAGGCCCTGCGTACGGCGGCCCCGCCGTACGCCGCCACGTCCGCCGAAACCGCACCGCCACGCGAAGAGGCCGACCACCGCTAGCCGATTGATCCGGTGACACGAAGAACCCGCGGACGATGTGTCCACGGGGTTCTTCGTGTGCGCCTACAGGTGAGGCGGACGGCTGCTGCCGGTCACTCGGCCAGCATGCCCTCGGATTCGAGGGTGACGCCGACGGCCTGCAGCACCGAGGCGATCTTGATGGCCTCAAGGATCGTCTCGCGCTCCACACCGGCCTTGCGCAGCACCTGCTCGTGCGAGTCCAGGCACATGCCGCAGCCGTTGATGGCCGAGACGGCCAGCGACCACAGCTCGAAGTCGACCTTCTCCACGCCCGGGTTGCCGATGACGTTCATCCGCAGACCGGCCCGCATCGTGCCGTACTCCGGGTCCGACAGCAGGTGCCGGGTCCGGTAGAACACGTTGTTCATCGCCATGATGGCGGCGGCGGACTTGGCGGCGTTGTACGCCTCGGGGGAGAGGTTGGCCTTGGCCTCCGGCTCCAGCTCGCGCAGCACCTTCGGCGAGCGCGAGGCGATCGCGCAGGCCAGGACCGTGCCCCAGAGCTGCTGCTTGGGCAGCTCGCTGTTGCCGATCACCGAGCCGAGGTTCAGCTTCAGGTCCTTGGCGAAGTCCGGGACCGCGGCCTTCAGTTCGTCCAGAGCCATCTCAGATCACTCGCCCGCCAGCAGCGCGACCGGGTCGAGGGTCTCCTCGCCCTTGCTCCAGTTGCAGGGGCACAGTTCGTCGGTCTGCAGGGCGTCCAGGACCCGCAGGACCTCCTTGGGGTTACGGCCGACGGAGCCGGCGGTCACCATGGTGAACTGGATCTCGTTGTTCTGGTCGACGATGAAGACGGCGCGCTGCGCGAAGCCGTCCTCGCCCTCGATGCCCAGCGCGCGCATGAGCTCGTGCTTGGAGTCGGCCATCATCGGGAAGGGCAGGTCGGTCAGGTCCGGGTGGTCCTTGCGCCAGGCGTGGTGGACGAACTCCGAGTCACCGGAGAAGCCGAGGATCTGCGCGTCGCGGTCGGCGAACTCGTCGTTCAGCTTGCCGAAGGCGGCGATCTCCGTCGGGCACACGAACGTGAAGTCCTTGGGCCACGCGAAGACGATCTTCCACTTGCCCTCGTAGGACTTGTGGTTGATCTGCTCGAACTCCTTGCCCTTCTCCAGCGAGACGCAGGCGGTCAGGTCGAACTCGGGGAACTTGTCACCGACAGTGAGCACGCGTACTCCTTGCAGCGTCGGAAAATCCCGCTTTGAGTAGAGAGGGGTTTTCCTAGGGGGTTGGACGGTTAACACAGTGCCACAGGAGGCATTGATCAGGGAAATAGCTAGACTTGCTGATGTTGATCGGAGGTGGTTATCAGTGGGCTCTCCCATAGGCTCCGGGGGCCGCGCCCGCCAGCCCAGCCTGGCCCAGTTGCGCGCCTTCGCCGCGGTCGCCGAGCACCTGCACTTCAGCGAGGCGGCGTCCGACATCGGTATGAGCCAGCCCGCACTGTCCGGCGCCGTCTCCGCCCTGGAGGAAGCGCTCGGGGTGCAGCTCCTGGAGCGTACGACGCGCAAGGTGCTGCTCTCACCTGCGGGGGAACGGCTGGCGGCGCGCGCCCGTACGGTCCTGGAAGCGGTCGGTGACCTGATGGAGGAGGCGGAGGCGGCCCGCGCCCCCTTCACCGGCCTGCTGCGGCTGGGAGTGATCCCCACCGTGGCCCCCTACCTGCTGCCGACCGTCCTGCGGCTGGTCCGCTCCCGCTACCCCGACCTGGACATCCAGGTCCACGAGGAACAGACGGCCTCACTGCTGGACGGGCTGGCGCACGGCCGGCTGGACCTGCTGCTGCTCGCCGTCCCGCTCGGCGTGCCGACCGTCACCGAGCTGCCGCTCTTCGACGAGGACTTCGTCCTGGTCGCCCCCAAGGACCACTGGCTGGGCGGACGCGCGGACATCCCCCGCGAGGCCCTGAAGGACCTGGACCTGCTGCTCCTGGACGAGGGCCACTGCCTGCGCGACCAGGCGCTGGACGTCTGCCGGGAGGCCGGGCGCGACCAGGGCGCGCCGGTGACCACCAGCGCGGCGGGGCTGGCCACGCTCGTCCAGCTCGTCGCGGGCGGGCTGGGCGTCACACTGCTGCCGCGCACCGCCGTACGGGTGGAGACCGACCGCGACGACCAGCTCACCACCGGATACTTCGCCGACCCGGCGCCCGCCCGCAGGGTCGCGCTGGCGATGCGTACGGGGGCCGCGCGGCAGGGCGAGTTCGAGGAGCTGGCGGCGGCGCTGCGGGAGGCCATGCGGTCCCTGCCGGTGCGGATCGCGGACTGAGCCGGGGCCCTGGCCGGGTGTCGCCCGGTCTCTTGTGTCGCCCGGTCGCTCGGTCGTCCGGTCGGCCGGTCGTTTGCCCGTTCCGTACGCGGCCGGGTCGCCCGCTGACTCCTACGGCGCGCTCCTCACCCGTACGGCGCGAGCCCTCACTCCGTACGCAGTCCCTCCGGTCGCGCCAGGCGCCGTACCAGCGGCAGGGTCAGCGCCGTGACCAGCAGGATCACGGCCGCGGCGGCGCCGGCGAGCAGGGCGATGCCGAGCCAGTCGGGCTGCGCCGGACGGCCGGCGATATGGAGCAGCAGCGCGCCGGTGCCCAGCCCGCAGCCAACCGCGAGCACCAGCCCCAGAACGACGGGAACGGCGGTCTGCCACAGGACCGAACGGCCCCACAGGGCGCGCGGTGTGCCGAGGGCGTCCAGGGCCGCCAGCATCCGCCCGCGCTCCCGTAGCTGGTCCAGCACGGAGATCAGCAGGCCGGCCCCGATCAGCAGCAGCACGGCGACCGCGCCGGCCATCAGGGCGCGCCGGACCGTGACGAACACGTCCGCCGTGCTGGTCTCGGACAGGTCCGCGACGGTGAGGGTCGGGTCGGTGCGGGCGACGGTGTTGCGGACGGACTCGATCGCGTCCGGGACCGCGGGATCGAGGCGCACCAAGACCTCGGTGGACAGGGCGCCGAGCTTGAGCGGGTCCAGGGCGCGGGGGGTGGCCAGAATCTGCGCGGGCTCGACGACGACCGGCCGGCCCAGGGGCGGCACCCGGCGTGCGGTGGCCGGAACCGTCCAGTTCATGGGAGATCCCCGGTCCGAATATCCCCGCGGGTTGACGGTGATCCGCGCGCCGGGCCGGGGAGCGGCGGGAGCGGAGTCCGCAGCGTCCATGAGGAAGACGTCACCGGCCGCGCAGCGGTCGATGCGGGCCTGGGAGCGGAGGACGTCGCAGGACCCCACGCCGATCCGGTAAGGCGGGGAATCGGGGCCGGGGCCGTCGGCGGACGCCTCCTTTCGCCCCGTCGGAGTGGCGTAGCCGCTGGTCAGGATCTGCGCGTCGGACACGCCCCGGGTGCGCCCGAGGTCCTGGGCCAGTTGTGATGCCTTTGCCGGGGACCGCTCGCCGTTCCAGACCGACACCTGCGCCTCGGGGCCGGCCGGGAGCGGAGAGGGGAGGGAGAAGCCGGCCTGGACTCCGGTGAGCAGCATCTGTACGGCGATGGCTCCGGCGACGGCCACCGTGATGCCGCCGACCGAGCGGGCCGCGGTCGCGCCGCCCGACTGGAGCCGGCGGACGGCCAGGTTCCAGGCGGGGCCGCCACCGGACCCCAGCCGTACCGCCGTGGCGTCCAGCAGCCACGGCAGGACGGCCGCCACCCCCAGCAGAAGCAGCGTGGTTCCCGCGCCCACCTGGTAGTTGGTGATGCTCGTCGTACTCCTACCGTCCACCGTCGCGGGTGCCAGCAGGGCCGCGCCGGCGGCCGGCAGCAGCAGCCGCCACCACAGACGGCGCCGGGTGGGCGCCACGGCACGGCTGACGCCCAGTGGCTCGACGGCGATCCGGCGCATGCCGACCAGCGCGGTGAGGACCGCGCACGCGGGCACGGCCAGGGCGATGAAGACGGCCAGGCGTGGGTCCGGGACCACGTCGGAGGGGAAGATGCCCACGTTCAGCAGGCTCAGCCGGGAGAGCGGCACCCGCACGGCCAGGAAGAGCGCCAGGCCGGTGGCCAGCCCCAGCAGCGCCCCCGCCAGCGCCTCGCCCGCCGCCACCCTGCGGGTCGTACGGATGTCGGCACCGATCAGGCGCAGCGCGGCCAGCCGCCGGTCGCGGCGCTCCCCGCCGAAGCGCAGGGCGGTGGCGATGAAGACGGCGACCGGCGTGAGCAGCGCGACACAGCCGACCAGGATCGCCAGCGTCAGGGGCGGGGTCACCCGGAAGCCGCCGCCCTTGCCGCCGAAGGAGCTGATCCGGCTCACCTCCGGGTCCTTCTTCGCCAGGCGGGCAGACCCCTGGTAGAAGAAAAGCTCGGTGGGGCCGGACAGCCCCTCGTCGCCGATGCGCCCGGTGATCCGTACTCCCGGGAACCGGTCCCGCAGCAGCGCGCCCCCGGGTGAGGCGAGCAGGTCGGCCAGGGCGGGGGAGACGGCCATCTCGCCCGGCCCGGGGAGGCGGGACAGCCCCGGCGGTACGGGCGCCCGGGGGCCCTCCGGCCGGACCAGGAGGCCCCCACGGGATCACCGTGGTAGGTGGTGTCGGCAGGGGCGACCAGCAGGGTGCGCGGGCCGGCGGGGGCGTCGACGGCCGACAGGTTCGTGGAGCGGGCGTCGCGGCGGTCGGTGGCGGTACGCATGGTGCTGGGTATGGCGGCGGCGAACAGCAGGACGGCCACGCCCAGACCGACGCCGAGCGCGGTCAGGGCCGTACGTATCCAGCCTTCCCGGCCGCCGCTGACGGCGAAGCGGGCGCCCAGGGCGAGGTCACGGATCCGGTGGCCGCCGAGGCGGCCTTCGGCAGGGACGAACCCGGAAGTCGGCACGGTGTCTCACTCCGTTCGCAGGCCGTCCGGCCGCATCATCCGCCACAGCGGTGGCAGGCTCAGCGCCGTCACCAGCAGGATCACCCCGGCACCGAGGCCGGTCATGCCCGCCACCACCGGCCAGTCCACCACGAAGCCGCTCTCGGTGATCGTCAGCAGCAGTGCCCCCAGCCCCAGGCCGACGGCGAGTGCCAAGGACAGGCCCAGGACGACGGGGACGGCGGTCTGCCACAGGATCGACCAGCCCAGGGTGGCGTGGCGGGTGCCGAACGCGTTCAGCACCGACAGCAGCCGCCGGCGCTCGCGGAGCTGTTCGACGGTGGAGATGACCAGCCCCGCGCCGATGAGGCCCAGGGTGATCACGGCGCCGACGAACAGACCGGTGCGCAGGCCGTTGTACTGCTGGTCGTGCGGGTTGTCGACGGAGGACATCTCATTCAGCGTCGGGCTGATGCGGGCCGCGGTGTTGCGGATGCGTTCGACGACGTCGGGCACGGCGCGGTCGAAGGTCACCGACAGCTCCATGTCCGCCTCGCGCAGTCGGGAGACATCCAGCGCGGCGGGGGTCGCCAGGATGCTGTGCGGGACGTAGCCGCGCGACCCCGTCTTCTTGCCCGCTACGAAACGGGCCGAGGCGGGCAGCGTCCAGGGCCGCTCGGGGCCCGGCGGCCCGTAGACCTCCGGCGGGTCGAGGTTGAGCCGGGCCCCCGGCCGGGCGACCGGGTCCCCGCGCAGATTGTCCGTGAGGAAGATGTCGCCGTCGGCGCAGGAGCCCAGGGCGGCCAGTTGCGACAGCTCCCGGCAGTCGCCGACGGTGATCAGGACGGTCTCCACCACGCGCCCGCCCGCGCCCTCGTCGTGGCGGCCCCGGTCACCGGCGCGCGAGGCCATCGCGATGGCGGTGCCGTGCGCCTCCCGTACACCCTCGGTGTCACGCAGCAGCCGCAGTGCCTGCGGGATCTCCTGCCAGCTCCCGGTGTGCCCTCTCAGCTCCAGCACCGGCCGGGCACCGGACTTGGCGTACGCGGCGGCGAAGCCGCCCTGCATGCCGGTGAAGAGCATATGGACCGCGATGGCCCCGGCGACGGCGACGGTGATGCCGCTGACCGCGCGGGTGGCGGCGCCGCTGCTGAGCTGGAGGCGGCGGACGGCGAGCTGCCAGGGCACCGGGCCGCCGCGCAGCCGCCCCACGACCGCCTCGACCAGCCACGGCAGCAGCGCGGTGACGCCGAGCAGCAGCAGCATCGCGCCGACCGCGACCACGGTGGTGGTCCACGGGCTGTCGCGCCGGTCGTGCCCCCCGGCCGCCGCCAGCAGCAGGGCGACGCCCGCCGCGGGCACCGCCAGGCGCCACCACAGACGGCGCCGGACGGAAGGCCGGTCACGGACCACGCCCAGCGGCTCGACCGTGACCCCGCGCTGCGCGAGGAGGGTCACCAGGACGGAGAGCGCCGGCACCACCACGGCGACCAGGGCCGCCGGGCCCGGGGCCGGCAGTACGTCGGAGGGGAAGACGTTGACGCCCCACAGGGTGACGACCGAGGCGAGCTGCCGCCCGCCCAGGAACAGCCCGGCCCCGGCCAGCAGCCCGAGCAGCGAGCCGGACAGCGCCTCGCCCGCCGCGATCCGGCGGGTCGTGCGCACGTCGGCGCCCACCAGCCGCAGCGCGGCCAGCCGGTGCTCGCGGCGCTCGCCCCCCAACCGTACGGACGTGCCGATGAAGACCATGACGGGCGTCAGCAGCGCCACACACGTCATGATCACGAGCAGTACGATCTCGGGGCGCAGCGGGGGGCGGGAGTAGTTCTTGCCGAAGTGGTCGATGCGGTAGGCGTCGCCCTTGTGGAGACGGTCGCTGCCCGCCAGGTAGGTCAGCTCGCGCGGGCCGAGCAGCCCGGAGTCCTGGATCGTGCCCACCACACGGTAGGGCAGCCGCTCCCGCAGCAGCTTGCCGCCGGGGGCCTCCAGCAGGCTCTTGAGCTGGGGAGAGACATACATCCGGCCGGGCCCGGGGAGGGTTTTGACGCCCGGCGGGGCGGGCGGGTGGGCTCCGTCGGGCCGTACGAGCCGGCCGCGGATCCACTGGCCTTTGAAGGTGGTGTCGGCGGAGGCGTACAGCAGAGTGTCGTCGGCCGGGCGCGGCGGGTGGGCCTGGCCGAGGTTCTCGCGTGCCTTCTCCCGGCCGTGCCAGGCGTCCAGGAGGGAGGGCACCGAGGCGCCCAGCAGCAGGACGGCGACGCCCAGGCCCACGCCGACCGTCGTCAGGGCCGTACGGATCCAGCCCTCCCGGCCGCCGCTGACGGCGAAGCGCATGCCCAGGGCCAGGTCGCGGGCCCAGGCCGCCGGGCCGGTGGGAGCGGAAAGGGGCACGGCCGCGATCGTAGGTTTCCCGCGCGGGCCGGCCGGTGTGCCGCGCCCGCGCCCGGCGCGTTCGTCGGTGAGGGTCATGCCGATGGGCCGATCAGGGACATGCACAGGGACGTGCACAGGGACATGCAGACGCACCGGTGACGGTCATACGAAGCCCCCCAGCATGTCCTTGACCTTGCCGTCGCGGACGACGATCTCGCGGTCGGAGTAGGCGGCGACCCGCGACTCGTGGGTGACCAGGACCACGGCGGTGTTGTGCTCCCGCGCGGCGTCGGTCAGCAGGCTCATGACGCGCTCGCCGTTCAGGGAGTCCAGTGCGCCGGTGGGCTCGTCGGCGAAGACCACGCGCGGCCGGCCGGCCAGCGCGCGGGCGACCGCGACCCGCTGGCCCTGGCCGCCGGAGACCTCGCCGGGGCGCTGGCCCGCCACGTCCTCGATCTCCAGGCGCTCCAGCCACTCCCGGGCCGTGGCCTGCGCGGGCCGCCGCTTGACGCCGTTCAGACGCAGCGGCAGGGCCACGTTCTCCAGGCAGGTCAGTTCGGGGACGAGCTGGCCGAACTGGAAGACGAAGCCGAAGTCGGTACGGCGCAGGGCGCTGCGCTCGGCGTCGCTCATTTCCGTCAGCTCGCGGTCGGCGTAGCGGACCGTGCCGGAGTCGGGCCGGACGATGCCGGCCAGGCAGTGCAGCAGCGTGGACTTGCCGGAGCCGGACGGGCCGAGCACCGCCACCACCTCGCCGGGGTGGACGGAGAAGTCCGCGCCGTCCAGGGCGGGGGTCGGGCCGTACGCCTTGCGCAGGGACTTCGCGACCAGCAGCGAGCCCTCGGGCGTCATGAGCCGACCGCCTCGGCGAGCCTGTCCAGGCGCGCGGCGGTCAGCTCCAGCCATCTGAGGTCGGCTTCGAGGTGGAAGAGGGCGTGGTCGCAGATCAACTGGTCGGCGAGGTCGCCCTTGCGCTTGCGCTCGGTCAGGCCGCGCATCAGCCTCAGGTGCTCCGTGCGCTGGGTGTCCAGCAGTTCGGCGGCGTTGCGGTCGGTCATCAAGGCGAGCACCACCTTGGTGTAGAGCGTCGACTGAAGGTAGGGCTCGGGTTTCTCGGGCCGGGCCAGCCACTGTGCGACGTCGGTGACGCCGGCGTCGGTGATGGCGTAGCGCTTGCGCTCGGGGCCGGCGCCCGCCTCCACGCCGTCCACCTCGACCAGACCGTTCTTCAGCAGCCGGGACATGGTCGAGTAGACCTGCCCGTAGTGCAGCGGGCGGTCATGACCGAAGTGCTCGTCGAAGGCCCGCTTGAGGTCGTAGCCATGGCGGGGGCCGGACTCCAGGAGGCCCAGCAGCGTATGACCGATTGACATGCCGTCCACCTTACGCTCTGGGTACAGCCATGGTGTATACACCGGTTGTATAGAGAGTGTCGTCGGATACGGGCCAAGGAGTGCCGCCGGCACCCGGAGAGTGCCGCCTGGGGAGCGCCGCCGGCACCCCGGAACCGGCGGGTACCGGCGGCGCGCCGCTCACTCCGTACGCAGCCCGTCCGGGCGCATCATGCGCCACAGCGGCGGCAGGCTGAGCAGGGTGACGAGCACGACCAGCCCGGCTCCGGCCAGCGGCAGCGGCCAGATCACCGACCAGTCGATCTCGCTCTTGCCCACCAGCCTCAGCAGCACCCGGCCCAGCCCGAGCCCGCCCGCCACGGCGACCGCCAGACCCAGGGCGATGGGGACGGCGGTCTGCCACAGCACCGACCAGGCCAGGGTGGCGCGGCGGGTGCCGAAGGCCACCAGGACCGACAGCAGCCGGCGGCGTTCGCGCAACTGCTCCAGCGTGGTGACCAGCATGCTGGCCGCGATCAGCGTCATGGTCGCCAGGGAAGCGGCCATCAGGCCGTTGCGGACGCCCGCGAAGCGCGGGTCGTCCTCCGTCGAGGAGAGCCGGAAGACCATGGCCCCCACGTCGATGCGGGCCGCGGCGTTGCGGGCGTACTCGGCGGCGTCCGGGACGGCCGGGTCCAGCCGCACCATCACGTCGATCACCGGTTTGGGCAGCTTGGTGACGTCGATGGCGCCAGGGGTGACGAAGAGCCCGCCGAAGTGCTCGCCGTTCGGGTCGGGGCGGGAGGCGATCTTGTGCAGCCGCTCCGGGACGGTCCACGAGCTGCGCCTGCCCGCCATCTTGCCGTTCTCGTCGAACTCGTTCAGGAGCACCGTGGCCCCTGGGCGCGCGACCTTGGGAAGCTCCTCGTCGACGTACGACTCCGGCCCGCCGTCGATGAGGAAGGCGTCCCCGTCCTTGCAGGAGCCCGGTACGGCCAGCTCGCGCAGGGTCGCGCAGGTGCCGACCGAGAGCGAGGTGCTCGGAGGCAGCGCATCACCCTTGCGAGGCGGCGCGGGGGACCAGATGGGCGCCCGGGTGGTGGCGATGACGCCCTTGACGCCCTTGGTGCCGCGGAACTCCTCGATCACTTCCTGCGCGTCGGTGCCGCGCTGATGCATCAGCATCACCTTGAGCTGTGCCCGGGACGGGTCCTCGCCGGTGGCCTTGACGTAGTCGGTCCCGATGGCGGAGAACATCATCTGCAGGGCGATGGCACCGGCCACGGCGACGGTGATGCCGCTGACCGCGCGGGCCGCGCTGCCGCTGCTGAGCTGCAGCCGCCGGGTGGCGAGCTGCCAGGGGACCGGCCCGCCCTTGAAACGCGCCACGACCGCCTCGACCAGCCACGGCAGCAGCATGGCCAGGCCCAGCAGCGTCAGTACCGCACCGCTGCCCAACTGGAGCGCGTGGATCCCGCCGCGGTTGTCGATGGTGCCGTACAGCACCAGCACCAGCAGCCCGATGAGCGGGATCGGCAGCCGCCACCAGATCCGGCGGCGCCGCGGCACGGTGTCGCGGACGACGCCCAGCGGCTCGATGGCGATGCCGCGCAGCGCGAAGAGCGTGACGGCGACGGCCGCAACGGGGACGGCCACCGCGATCAGGGCGGCCAGGGCCGGGTCCGGCGACAGATCGGCGGGGAAGGCGCTGAGGGAGCTGATGTCGATCACGCCGATGAACTGCCGTCCGAACAGGAACAGCCCCAGGCCCACGACGAGCCCGAAGAGCGAGCCGAGCAGGGCCTCCCCGGCGGCGATCCGGCGCGTCATGTGGTTGTCGGCACCCACCAGGCGCAGTGCGGCCAGCCGCCGGTCACGGCGCTCGCCGCCGAAGCGGACGGCGGTGGCGATGAAGATGGCCACCGGCATCAGCAGGACGACACAGCCCACGAGGATCAGCGCCGTCAGGACGGGGTCCATGGGCTGCCGGTTGATCTTCTCCCCGAACGCGGTGACGCGGCTGACGCCGTCCATGGGGGTCAGGCTGCCGCTGCCCGCGTAGAACATGGCCTCGCCGGGGCGCAGCAGGCCCTCGTCGCCGATGGTGCCCACCACGCGGTACGGATACCGGTCGTGCAGCAGCGTGCCGTCCGGCGACTCCAGGAGCTCTTTGAGGGCGGGCGAGACCACCATCTCACCGGGGCCGGGCATCTTGCCCACGCCGGGGGCAGCACCGGGCGGGCACCCTCCGGGCGCAGCAGGAGGCCGTCCACGTCGGTGCCGCGGAACACGGTGCCCAGCCGCTGGAGGAGGACGCTGCTGTCGGAGGGCTTCGCCGAATCGTCGGCGACCACGCCGCCGCGGGCGTCGGCGCGGTCGGAGCGGGCCTGCGAGAGGTTGGGTACGGAGGTGGCGCCCAGCAGCAGTGCCACGCCGAGGCCGACGCCGACGGCGGTCAGGATCGTACGGACCCAGCCCTCCCGGCCGCTGCCGACGGCGAAGCGCATGCCCAGGACCAGGTCGCGGGCCCAGATGGCGAGGCCGGCGCGGTTTCTGCCGCTGCCCTTGCCGCCCTTGCTGTCCTTGCTGTCCTTCTTGGGCCGGCCGGGGTGCTCTTGGGGGCCCGTGGTGCCGCTCCGGTCGTGCAGGACGGTCATACGGCGCCCGCCATTTCCCGCGCCACGCCGTCGCGGACGACGATCTCGCGGTCGGAGTAGGCGGCGACCCGGGGCTCGTGGGTGACCAGGACCACGGCGGCGTTGGTGCCGCGCGCGGCGTCGGTCAGCAGGCTCATGACGCGCTCGCCGTTGAGGGAGTCCAGTGCGCCGGTGGGCTCGTCGGCGAAGATCACGCGCGGCCGGCCGGCCAGCGCGCGGGCGACCGCGACCCGCTGGCCCTGGCCGCCGGAGACCTCGCCGGGGCGCTTGTCCTTGACCGGGCCCACCTCCAGGCGCTCCAGCCACTCCAGCGAGCGCGCCTCGGCCTCCTTGCGCTTGACGCCGTTCAGGCGCAGCGGCAGGGCGACGTTCTCCAGGCAGGTCAGTTCGGGGACGAGCTGGCCGAACTGGAAGACGAAGCCGAAGTCGGTACGGCGCAGGGCGCTGCGCTCGGCGTCGCTCATTTCCGTCAGCTCGCGGTGCTCGTAGCGGACCGTGCCGGAGTCGGGCCGGACGATGCCGGCCAGGCAGTGCAGCAGGGTCGACTTGCCGGAGCCGGAGGGGCCCATGACGGCGACGACCTCGCCGGGGTGGACGGAGAAGTCCGCGCCGTCCAGGGCGGGGGTCGGGCCGTACGCCTTGTGCAGCGAGCGGGCTTCCAGCAGGGAACCGGCGGGGGTCATACGCGGGCCTCCGGGAATGCGGGCAGGGAACGTCCGATGGGCATGCCGCGTACTCTACATGGTGTGTATACGTGATGTGTATAGCTGCTGGGTCGCGGTGGCTCGCGGCCCAGCCTGACTACGTACGACCGGGCCTGACCGTGTGCGACCGGGCCCGATCACGTACGGCCGGGAGTCCCGATCACGCACGACCGGCAGTCATGCGCGACCGGCGGTTACGTACGACCGGCAGCTACGTACGACCGGGAGTGTCCTCCGGGCCGTCTCGCGGCTCGTCCGACGGCGCCGGCGCCTGGGTCCCGTCCGCATCCCGTGCCGACTTCGGCGGGCGGCCCCGGCGGGGCAGCGCGCCCGTCCCCTGGGGCAGCCGGCCCGCGTCCGACAGCGCCTTGCGCAGCAGGAACTCGATCTGCGCGTTGGCGCTGCGCAGCTCATCCCCGGCCCAGCGCGCGAGCGCGTCGTGCACCAGCGGATCGAGCCGCAGCAGCACTTGTCTGCGCTGCTGCGGCCGACGCTTGGGAGCCTGGTCGCTCACTGGTAGAGCGAGCCCGTGTTCAGGACGGGCTGCGCCGCCCGGTCACCGCACAGCACCACCATCAGATTGCTCACCATGGCCGCCTTGCGCTCCTCGTCCAGTTCGACGATGCCCTGCTCGCTGATGCGGTCCAGGGCCTGCTCCACCATGCCCACCGCGCCCTCGACGATCTGCTGGCGGGCCGCCACGACCGCGCCGGCCTGCTGGCGCTGGAGCATCGCCGAGGCGATCTCCGGAGCGTACGCGAGATGGCTGAAGCGGGACTCGATGATCCGTACACCCGCCGCCTGGACCCGGGCGGTCAGCTCGGCGGCCAGCTTCTCGGTGATCTCCTCGGCGTTGCCGCGCAGCGAGAGCGCGTTCTCGTCGTGGGCGTCGTAGGGGTACTCGATCGCGATGTGCCGTACGGCCGCCTCGGTCTGGGTGGCGACGAACTCCAGGAAGTCGTCCACCTCGAAGAGCGCCTGCGCGGTGTCCTCGACCTTCCACACCACGATCGCCGCCAGCTCGATCGGGTTGCCGTAGGCGTCGTTGACCTTCAGTACCGCCGTCTCGTGGTTGCGCACCCGGGTGGAGATCTTGGAGGCGCTGGTCAGCGGGTTGACCCAGCGCAGGCCGTCCTGGCGGATCGTGCCGACGTACCGGCCGAAGAGCTGGATGACCCGGGCCTCGCCCGGCGCGACCATCTTCACGCCGCCCATGCAGATGAGCGAGGTGATGAGGATCAGGACGCCCAGTACGGCCAGCGGTACGCCGACCGCGTTGTTGCCGTTGTGTCCGATGAGGCCGCCGCCGACGAGGGTGCCGATGCCCAGGAAGACGCCCAGGACCGTCAGCAGCAGGCCGAGCCCGCCCGGGATGCTGTGCGCAGTGACCTCTTTGACCTGCGGCGACGGCATGTCGGGAGCGTCGGCGCCGAGTTCCGCGCGGCCGGTCGCCGCCGCGTCCGCCGGTGTCTGGTCGGTCATGGTGATTCCCCGTTTCCCGTTCGAGGCCCCGCCGTCGTGACGGCTGTCGGGCCGGTGGGGACGCGTTGTCCGCGTGATCCCACAGATCTAGCAAAGTGATAGCAGTTTATGAGGTGCCCGGTAGGGTTGCGCAAGTCCGGCCGGTGGTTCCCTCGGATGCGAGTGCTCTTTGTCACGTACGAAAAAGCCGTGATCGATGAGTATTTGCTGACAGATGCGGTGTTAGCTTCGTGAGCTGAGTTACTGGGGGCGGAAAGACTGGAGTTACGGAAGCGATGGGCCGAGCGGACGTCAGAAGGGCGCAGCAGGCGCGCTCACGCCGTGCCAAGAAGCAGAAGAAAAGCGGCATACGGCGCTTTTTCACCTGGAAGAAGCTGCTGATCTACTTCTTCTCGGTGTGCCTGCTGGGCATCCTGGCCTTCATCGGCCTGTACCTGTACGTGCCCATCCCCGACAAGGCCAACGCGGACGCGATCGCCCAGGGCAACGTCTACAAGTACTCCGACGGCACCGTCATGGCCCGCACGGGCAAGATGAACCGCGAGTGGGTCGACATCAAGAAGGTCCCCGAGCCCGTCCAGCACGCCTTCGTCGCCGCCGAGAACAAGTCCTTCTACCAGGACTCCGGCATCAGCCTGATGGGCACCGCGCGCGGCATCCTCAACACTCTCCTGGGCAAGGGCAAGCAGGGTGGCTCGACGATCACCCAGCAGTACGTCAAGAACAACTACCTCACCCAGGAGCAGACGGTCAGCCGCAAGCTCCAGGAGATCGTGATCTCCCTCAAGGTCGACAACAAGTACGACAAGGACAAGATCCTTGAGGGCTACATCAACACCAGCTACTACGGCCGGAACGCTTACGGCATCCAGGCCGCGGCCCGCGCGTACTACGGCGTGGACGTCGAGAAGCTGAACGTCTCGCAGGGCGCCTACCTCGCCTCGCTGCTCCAGGCCCCGAGCCAGTACGACTGGGCGCAGGCCAGCCCGGCCGGCAAGAAGCGCGTCCAGGAACGCTGGGCCTACACGCTCAACAACATGGTCGAGATGAAGTGGCTGGACCCCGCCCGGCGGCAGGCGGAGAAGTTCCAGAAGCCGAAGGCCCCCAAGCCGCTGCCCGGACTGAAGGGCCAGGTCGGCTACTTCATCAAGGCCGCCAACGAGGAGCTGTACAAGAAGGGCGTCGACGAGAAGGAGCTCGCGGCCGGCGGCTGGACCATCACGCTCGGCATCGACCGGCACAAGCAGCAGGAGCTGGAGAAGGCCGTCAAGAACAAGCTCACCGACGACCTGAAGCCCAAGAGCCGCCCGGTGGACGCCGACGCCCAGCTCGGCGCCGTATCGGTGGACCCCAAGAACGGCCACGTCGTGGCGATGTACGGCGGCGCCGGGTACACCCAGCACTACGTGAACAACGCGCTGCGCTCGGACTACCAGCCCGCCTCCACCTTCAAGCCGCTGATCTTCGCCGCGGCCCTGGAGAACCAGTCCAAGACCCAGGAGGGGCTCCCGATCAGGCCCCACACGATCTATGACGGCCGCAACCGGCGCCCGGTCGTGGGCGGCACCATCTACTTCGCGCCGCCCAACGAGGACGAGCACACCTACGGCCGGATCACCGTCCAGCAGGCGACGAACAACTCCGTCAACTCCGTCTTCGCGCAGATGGGCGCGGACGTCGGCCTGGACAAGGTCAAGAAGACCGCCGTCGACATGGGCATGGACGGCAGCAAGATGGACGTCAAGCCCGCCATGACGCTCGGCACGATGGGCGCCAGCCCGCTCCAGATGGCAGGCGTCTACGCCACCCTCGACGCGCACGGCAAGAAGGTCGAACCGGCGCTGGTCATCAAGGCCACCAAGAGGGACAAGGATCACGAACTCCCCGACCCGGTCGGTGATCCGGTCCTGAGCCCGAAGACCGCGGACACCCTCACCTCCGTGCTGCGCGGTGTGGTCGACGACGGCACCGCCAAGGAAGCCATCGGCAACACCGACTACCAGGCAGCGGGCAAGACCGGCACCTCCGACGACAACAAGTCGGCGTGGTTCGTCGGGTACACCCCCCGGCTCGTCACCGCGGTCGGCATGTTCGGTGAGGCCGCCAAGACCGAGGGCAAGATCAAGCAGGGCAGCCAGGTGACCCTCAAGGGCACCGGCGGCAACGGACGCGTCAACGGCGGTTCCTACCCGGCCCGGGTCTGGGCCGAGTACACCGGCAACGCGCTGGGCAAGGACACCGACGCCAAGTTCGACCTGGACACCAGCCTCGACCCCGGGGTGAGCGCACCGCCCGTCGCGCCGCCGAGCCACACGGCGACGGCGCCGACCACGCCGCCGCCCTCGTCGACCAAGCCGCCGACGAACACCCCGTCCAAGCCCGCGACGACCAAGCCGCCGACGCCGCCGACGCACACCTCGAACAAGCCGACGCCGACGCGCACACCGCCGTCCTCGCCGCCGCACACGCCGCCGGACGGGCAGACCGGTGACAACGGTGACGGTGGGACCGACGGGCAGATCGGAGGGCCCGGAGGCCCCGATCAATAGCCGCGCGTGACGGTGCGGCCCGCCGCTCCGTACGGCAGTACGGCACAGGACGGCCCCGCCCCCGTACGTCCGCTGGATGACCAGCGGCGTACGGGGGCGGGGCCGCCGCCGTTGTGCGCCCGACGGGCCGCCCGGGAAGTCAGCCGCCGTTGACCCGGGTGGCGATCCGGTCGCCGATCCCCTTGTCGACGTTGCGCCAGTACTGGAAGGCCCGCTCCAGGACCGGCCGGCTGACGCCCTTCAGGAGATGGCCCGCCACATTGCCGACCAGCCGCTCACGGGCCGCGTCGTCCAGCACCTGGCGCACCATCGTCCCCGGCTGCGTCCAGTCGTCGTCCTCGCGCCGCGGCCGGTACGCCTCGCGCACCATCTCGCCGGCCGCCGCCCAGCCCGCCGGCTCGCCGAAGGACTGGCCGAAGGTGCGCACGTCGGCCGCGGGACCGCCGTAGGAGTTGGGGGCGTAGACCGCCGCGGCCCGGGACGGCTCGTAGCGCATCGGTCCGTCCTTGGCGTACGAGTGGACCGCTGCGCGCGGCCGGTTGGGCGGGAGCTGCGCGTAGTTGGGGCCGATGCGGTATCGGTGGGTGTCGGGGTAGGAGAAGAGGCGGCCCAGCAGCATCTTGTCCGGCGACGGACCGATGCCCGGCACCATGTTGGACGGCTCGAAGGCCGCCTGCTCGATGTGGACGAAGAAGTCCTCGGGGTTCTTGTCCAGCGTCATCCGGCCGACCTCGATCAGCGGGTAGTCGCCGTGCGGCCACACCTTGGTCAGGTCGAACGGGTTGAAGCGGTAGTCCGCCGCGTCCTCGAAGGGCATCACCTGTACGTACATCGTCCAGGACGGGGCGTCACCGGCCGCGATGGAGTCGTGCAGGTCCCGGCGGTGCAGATCGCCGTCCTCGCCCGCGAGCCGGTCCGCGTCCTCCTGGGTGAGGAAGTCGATGCCCTGGTCGGTCTTGATGTGGTACTTGACCCAGAACCGCTCCCCGCCCCCGTTGATCCACATGTACGTGTGGGAGCCGTAGCCGTTCATGTGGCGGTAGGTCCGGGGAATGCCGCGGTCACCCATCAGCCAGGTGACCATGTGGGCCGACTCGGGGGAGAGCGTCCAGAAGTCCCACTGCATGTCGTGATCGCGCACCGCGCTGTCCGGGCGTCGCTTCTGCGAACGGATGAAGTCCTGGAACTTGCTCGGGTCGCGGACGAAGAAGACAGGGGTGTTGTTGCCCACCAGGTCGTAATTGCCATGCTCGGTGTAGAACTTCAGGGCGAAGCCACGCGGGTCGCGCCAGGTGTCGGGGGAGCCCTGCTCGCCCGCCACCGTCGAGAAGCGGGCCAGCATCTCGGTGCGCCGTCCGGGCTGGAAGACCGACGCCTTGGTGAACTGGCCGACGTCGTTGGTCACCTCGAAGAAGCCGTACGCGCCACTGCCCTTGGCGTGCACCACCCGCTCGGGCACCCGCTCGCGGTTGAACTGGGCCATCTTCTCGATCAGGTAGTGGTCCTGGAGCAGGATCGGACCGTCCGGCCCCACGGTGAGCGAATGCTCGTCGCTCTCCACCGGAATGCCGGCGTTGTTGGTCGTGTGCGGAATCTCGTGCGCGGAGCTGGACATGGGATAGCTCCTCCCGTTCACCTGGGGTGGTCGGCCCACGGCGAGGGCCCCAGCGGGCAGGCTCCGGCGCCGTGCGCGAGCCGCTGCGATGCAAGCAGTCAACTCCGCCGACGGCGCGTCGGCAACCGTTGGACACCGTCCAATTCCGGATTCGGTACGGGAGTTGGCCGCCCGCAAAGGCACCGCGGGCGCCGAGCGCGCCCACCGCGCCCCCCCGCACGCGCTCAGGGCCGCCGTGCCGCCGTCGGCATCGACAGCTCGAACCACACCACCTTGCCCGTGCTCAGCCGGGTCGCGCCCCACCGCCGTGCCATCCGGTTGACCAGGTACAGGCCGCGACCGCCCTCGTCCGACGGCCGGGCCTGACGCAGCCGTGGCAGTTGCGGCACGTCGTCACCCACCTCGCAGCGCAGCACGTCCGTACGCAGCAGCCGCAGCGTGATCGGCCGCTCCGCGTAGCGCACGGCGTTGGTGACGACCTCGCTGACCAGCAGCTCCAGTTGGTCCGTCAGGACCTCCAGGCCCCAGCGCGTCAGCGCCCGCCGGGCCAGCCGGCGTGCCTGCCCGGCCGTCTGCGCCTTGGGGTCCAGGTACCAGTACGCCACGTCGCTCGGCGCGATCCCGTCGAAGCGGGCGGCGAGCAGTGCGATGTCGTCGTCGCGGTCGCCCGGCCCGAGCATGTCCAGCACCTCGTCGCACAGCGGCTCCAGCGGCGGCGGGTTGGGCCCGGTCAGCCGCGCCGTCTCCGTCAGCCGCTCGCGGAGCTGCTCGATCCCGGTCCACACGTCGCGGATACGGGACTCGACCAGGCCGTCCGTATACAGGACGAGGGTGGCGCCGGCCGGGGCGTCCAGCTCGACCGCCTCGAAGTCCACCCCGCCCACGCCGATGGGCGCGCCCGGTGGCACCCGCAGCACCTCGGCACGGCCGCCGCGGTGCAGCATCACGGGCGGCGGATGGCCCGCGTTGGCGACGATGATGCGGTGTGCCACCGGGTCGTAGACCGCGTACAGGCACGTGGCCATGCGGTCGCTGCCCAGCCGCTGCGCCTGCTCGTCGAGATGGTGGAGCACCTCCTGCGGCGGCAGGTCCAGGCCCGCCAGGGTCTGTGCGGTGGTACGCAACTGGCCCATGATCGCGGCCGAGGTCATCGAATGCCCCATCACGTCGCCGACCACCAGCGCCACCCGGCTGCCCGGCAGCGGGATCGCGTCGTACCAGTCGCCGCCCACCCGGGCCGTCTCGGCGGCCGGCAGATAGCGGCTGGCCAGCCGTACGCCGGTGGGCTGCGGCAGCGAGTCCGGCAGCATCGTGCGCTGCAGCGCGTCGGCGATGTACGCCTCGCGGCCGTAGAGCACCGCCTTGTCCACGCCCAGCGCCGTATGGGTCGCCAACTGCGCCGCCACCAGCAGGTCGTCCGCCTCGAACGGCGGCCGGTCCGGGCGGCGCAGGAACACCGCGGCACCGATCACCCGGCGCCGGCCGCGCAGCGGCGCGAGGATCGCCCGGTGCCCGTCCGGCAGGCGCGAGTGCGGGCCCAGCAGCTCCGGCAGGGCCGCCAGCGCCGCCTGTGCCTCGCCGAACAGCGGCCGTACGCCGCGCAGCACCTCGGCCAGCGGGCCGCCCGGCCGCACCTCGGCCAGCTCGGCGGCGCTGCCGCCCATCGTCCCGCCCAGGTCCGGCTGCGCGGGCAGGCCCGGCAGCCGCCCGCCGTTGGTGTCGGCCTCCTCGGGAATCCGGTCGGTACGGCGCAGCCGCAGCACCACCGGGCCCGTGGGCCGTTCGTCACCCACCGGCAGCGGGTCGCGCAGATACACCAGGATTGCGTCCGCGAACGTGGGAACCGTCGCCCGGCACAGCCCCAGCACGATCTCGTCCAGGTCGATGCCGCGGGCGATCCGGCGGGTCGCGGCCCCGATGAAGCGCAGCCGGTCCCCGCTCGCCTGCCGGGCCGCGGCCATCTGTGCCGCGGCGGGGTCGGCCGGTGGCGCGGGGTGCGCCGAGCGGGCCGTGGAGTCCGGCGGGTCCGCCGGGCCCGTCGGGCGGGCGCTGTGCGGCCGGGGCCGGCCGCCGTCGCGGGGGCGGCCGATACCGCCCGTGCCCGGCCGCGGTCCGGAGCCCGCGCCCGGTCGCGGTCCGGAGCCCGCGCCGGGCTCGGCCGGCGGCTCGGGCACCGGCCCCGGCTCGGGCGACCGGTCCTGCGCGCCGTGCAGGGCGGCACCGAGCTGCCCGGTGCCGGACGTCCCGGTGTCTGACGTCCTCGTACCGCGCTTGTCGGAGCCGGTCGTCCCGGTGCCGTGCGCGCCGGAACCGGGCCGGCCCTTGCCGCCGCGTGCCGTCCCGCGCTCCAGGTGTCCCGCGGCGGTCTCGTCGTCGGCCCGGCCGGCCGCGGCGCCCGGTGAGGCCGGACGGGCCGGGGCGGCACCGCCGGTACGTGGGTGGCCGCCGGTGTGCGGGGAGCCATCGGCGTACGGAGTCACGGGGGCCGCAGGAGACACAGGAGCCGCAGGGGCAGCAGGGGAGACGGGAGACACGGGCGGCCCAGCCGGCGTACCCAACGGGTCACCGGACACGGAAGGGGCCGTTCCGGAAACGCCGCCGGGCCCGCCGGCCGGCCGTGGCAGGGGACCGCGGGGTTCGGGGACCGCGCCCAGGGGCGCCGTCCCGGGCAGACCCCCCGGCGGGGTCGCCGAGGGCGCGGCAGGCGGGCGTGCCTGCCGCGATTCGTGGGAGGTCGGGTGCTCCGTCACGCGTGGGATTCCATCCGTCCGGGGCCGCGCGCCTGGCGCGCTGCGTCTCAAGCGCGTCGCAGGTGCAGAAAGAGCTGGATCTCGGGTGGTACGTCCGTACTCGCCGGGGCATACGCATACGAGTCCTCCCCGGTGACTTCGAAACCCGCGTCGCGCACAACCTCGCGCAAGTCGTCCCGCAGGTAACCCGATACCCGGATCGTGTTGCCCGGGAACGGAATCGGCATGCCGGCCGGGCCGTCCCCGACCATGGACGGTGCCAGCCGCCCCTTGGGCCACAGCAGTCCGTCCGGCACCCGCCGGGCGGAGGGGCGCTCTTGGCGGTGCGGCACCGGCAGCGGGAAACGGGCGGCCACGGCGCCACGGGGGCCCGGCCCGCCGGGCCGTCCTCCCGCGCGCGGGAAGGCGCCACCGTACCGGTCACCGCTCGCGCCGAACGGCTCGGCCCGGCTGATCGCGCCGAACGCCTCTGCCCGGCCGGCCGTGTCGAACGCCTTCCCCCGACCGGGCCGGCCCGTCCCTAACCGGCTCGGCCCCTCGTAGCCGCCGCACCTGTCAACGCTCACGACCTCGCCCCTCCTGCGACCGCGGTCAATGTCTCTTCCCAGCTCTGAAGTCGTGCTGCGTCCGTCCGGGCTTCCCCGGCTCCGCGGGCCCGCCGCCGGGGACCCGGCCGCGGGGCTCGTGAAGTGACGTCTGCGCAGTCTTGTGGAGGACGATCCTACGTTTGACGACCAGGGGCGCATCAAGGGGGCTCACACCGGCATCCCGCGTCACGCGCGACGGACCCGGGCCCCGGGCGCGCCCCTTGACACCCCGTCTCCCGACGGGTCACCCGCCCCGCCTGTTCACCGCTGCCCACCGGTGACCACCGCGTCCCAGCCAGCGGGGAGCGGGGGCACGCCCCAGGCCGGATCGGGCCGCCAGTCCTCCCAGCCCGCCCCGAACGGCTCGCCCCACGCCCGGATGTGCGCGAGGGCCGTGCGCCCCGCCTCCCGTACGTCCGCGGCCTGCGCCGGGGACATCAGCCCGTCCCGCTGCGCCTGCGCGAACTCGTCCTCGTCCCGCCACTCCCAACGCCGGTCGGGATAGACGCAGATGTCCAGAAAATGGTCCTGGGAGTCCACGCCACCGGCCCAACGGCGGCGCGGCTCCTCAAGATTGACGTACCAGTTCTTGAAGTTCCAGCCGTTCTCCCAGAACAGCCACACCGACCACGGGTCGCCCGGCCGGGCCAGCTTCAGCACCCCGGCGCCGAACCAGCGGTCGCGTACGGTGCGCCGCGGCCTGGTGTAGCGGGTGGACAGCGGCTCGCGGTGCACCGGCGTCCCGTCGGCGAGCACCGGCTTGACGCAGGTGGTGCCGGGCGCCATCCACACCGCCAGCAGCTCGTCGGTGTCCTGGACGACGGTCACCGGACGGCAGATGTGGATGCGCTCCGAGGCGTTGTCGCGATAGCGCCACAGGATGTGGTCCCCCGGCTCCCAGCGCGCGGGACGTCCCGCGCCGTCCTCGCCGGCCGGGCCGCCCTCCGTCGTCTCCACGATGTCCGCTGTCATGCGCAGATCCTAGAGGGGCGGTGCGGCCCACGCCGTGACGTGAGCCGCACCCACCGTCACGGATGCGTCATACGCAGCACGTCGAGGGCCTCGTCGAGCTGCCGCTCGGTCAGCAGGCCCCGCTCGACGTAGCCGGAGGCGATGACCACCTCGCGGATCGTCTTGCGCTCGGCCAGGGACTTCTTGGCGACCTTGGCCGCCTCCTCGTAACCGATGTACTTGTTGAGCGGGGTGACCACCGAGGGGGAGGACTCGGCGTACTCGCGGGCCCGCTCGGCGTTGGCGGTGATGCCGTCGACCGTACGGTCCGCCAGCAGCCGCGAGACGTTGGCCAGCAGCCGCACCGACTCCAGCACGTTCTTGGCGATGACCGGCAGCATCACGTTCAGCTCGAAGTTGCCCGCGGCGCCCGCCGCCGCCACCGTCGCGTCATTGCCCATGACCTGCGCCGCGACCATCAGCACGGCCTCGGGGACGACCGGGTTGACCTTCCCCGGCATGATGGACGAGCCGGGCTGGAGGTCGGGCAGGTTGATCTCGGCGAGTCCCGTGCGCGGGCCGGAGGCCATCCAGCGCAGATCGTTGGCGATCTTCGTCAGCCCGACCGCGACGGTCCGCAACTGCCCGCTGGTCTCCACGATGCCGTCGCGCGCGCCCTGCGCCTCGAAGTGGTTACGGGCCTCGGTCAGCGGCAGCCCCGTCGTACGGGCCACTTCGGCGATCACCGCGGCCGAGAAGCCGGGCGGGGTGTTGATGCCCGTACCGACGGCCGTACCGCCCAGCGGCAGTTCGGCCAGCCGCGGCAGCGAGGCCCGCAGCCGCTCGACGCCGTACCGGATCTGCGCCGCGTACCCGCCGAACTCCTGCCCCAGGGTGACGGGGGTGGCGTCCATCAGGTGGGTACGGCCGGACTTGACGACCTCGGAGAACTCCTCGGCCTTGCGCTCCAGCGCCCCCGCCAGGTGCTCCAGGGCCGGAATCAGATCGCCGGTGACGGCCGCCGTCGCCGCGATGTGGATCGAGGAGGGGAAGACGTCGTTGGAGGACTGGCTGGCGTTGACGTGGTCGTTGGGGTGGACGTCCCGGCCCAGGCGCTCGGTGGCCAGCGTCGCGATGACCTCGTTGGTGTTCATGTTGGAGGAGGTGCCGGAGCCGGTCTGGAAGACGTCGACGGGAAAGTGCTCGTCCCAGCGGCCCTCGGCCACCTCGGCGGCGGCCTGCCCGATCGCCTCCGCCACGTCCTTGTCCAGCACCCCGAGCTCGGCGTTCACCTTCGCCGCGGCGGCCTTGATCCGGGCCAGCGCCTCGATGTGCGCACGCTCCAGCCGCTGACCGGAGACCGGGAAGTTCTCCACCGCCCGCTGCGTCTGCGCCCGCCACTTGGCGTGCGCGGGGACGCGCACCTCACCCATCGAGTCGTGCTCGATCCTGAATTCGCCGTTCTCGCTCATACTCCTCTCAGTGCCCGGGAAACCGTTTCTGTTCCCGGGCACCGAAAGGGTTCGCCCGTCGGGCCGGAATCGTTCGCCCGTCAGGCGGAGCGGACGGCGCCGCCCGTCAGGCGGAGCGGACGGGAATGCTGGTGAACGTCGGAGCCGGCGCGGGATCCTGGAAGAAGTCGTTCCCCTTGTCGTCGACGACGATGAAGGCGGGGAAGTCCTCGACCTCGATCTTCCAGACCGCCTCCATGCCCAGCTCCTCGTATTCGAGGACCTCGACCTTCTTGATGCAGTCCTGCGCCAGGCGGGCGGCCGGGCCGCCGATGGAGCCGAGGTAGAAGCCGCCGTGCGCCTTGCAGGCATCGGTGACCTGCTGCGAGCGGTTGCCCTTGGCCAGCATGATCTTCGAGCCGCCGGCCGCCTGGAACTGCTCGACGTAGGCGTCCATCCGGCCGGCCGTCGTCGGGCCGAAGGAGCCGGAGGCGTAGCCCTCGGGGGTCTTGGCCGGGCCCGCGTAGTAGACCGGGTGGTCCTTGAGGTACTGCGGCATGCCCTCGCCCGCGTCCAGCCGCTCCTTGATCTTCGCGTGGGCGATGTCGCGGGCGACGACCAGCGTGCCGGTCAGGGAGAGCCGGGTCTTGACCGGGTGCCGGGTCAGCTCGGCGAGGATGTCCTCCATCGGACGGTTCAGGTCGATGCGTACGGCGTCCAGGTCGGGGCCGGCGCCCTCGGTGAGCTGGTCGTCGGTGGTGTCCGGCAGGAAGCGGGCCGGGTCGGTCTCAAGCTGCTCCAGGAAGACGCCCTCGGCGGTGATCTTCGCGACGGCCTGGCGGTCGGCGGAGCAGGAGACGGCGATGGCGACCGGGCAGGACGCGCCGTGCCGGGGCAGCCGGACCACGCGTACGTCGTGGCAGAAGTACTTGCCGCCGAACTGCGCGCCGATGCCGATCTTCTGCGTCAGCTCGAAGACCTTCTCCTCCAGCTCCTTGTCCCGGAAGCCGTGGCCGGTGGGGGAGCCCTCGGCGGGCAGCTCGTCCAGGTAGTGCGCGGAGGCGTACTTCGCGGTCTTCAGGGCGTACTCGGCGCTGGTGC
This sequence comes from Streptomyces sp. MST-110588, assembly GCF_022695595.1. Classification (NCBI taxonomy): domain Bacteria; kingdom Bacillati; phylum Actinomycetota; class Actinomycetes; order Kitasatosporales; family Streptomycetaceae; genus Streptomyces; species Streptomyces sp. MST-110588. Next base: position 2,741,966 of record NZ_CP074380.1, on the reverse strand, counting down.
CGCCGACGACGATCGCCAGGTGGTACGGCGGGCAGGCGGCCGTTCCCAGGGAGCGGATCTTCTGCTCCAGGAACTTCATCATGGACGCCTCGTTCAGGACCGCCTTGGTCTCCTGGAAGAGGAAGGACTTGTTGGCGCTGCCACCGCCCTTGGCCATGAACAGGAACTTGTACGCGTCGCCGTCGGTGGCGTACAGCTCGATCTGCGCCGGGAGGTTGCTGCCGGTGTTCTTCTCCTCCCACATGGTCAGCGGGGCCATCTGGGAGTAGCGCAGGTTGAGCTGGGTGTAGGCGTCGTAGATGCCGCGCGAGAGGGCCTCCTCGTCACCGCCTTCGGTCAGCACGTTCTGCCCGCGCTTGCCCATGACGATGGCCGTACCGGTGTCCTGGCACATCGGCAGCACGCCGGCCGCCGCGATGTTCGCGTTCTTCAGCAGGTCCAGGGCGACGAAGCGGTCGTTGGCGGAGGCTTCGGGGTCGTCCAGGATGCGGCGGAGCTGGGCGAGGTGGGCCGGGCGCAGGTAGTGCGAGATGTCGTGCATCGCCTCGGCGGCCAGCTTGCGCAGTGCCTCGGGCTCGACCTTGAGGAACGTACGGCCGTCGGCCTCGAAGGTGCTCACACCCTCCGAAGTGACCAGGCGGTACGGGGTGTTGTCCTCGCCCAAGGGCAGCAGGTCGGTATAGGCGAATTCCGGCATCAGGGGGCCATTCCTCACTCGGCGGTGACTTTCGGCTGACATCTTCGGCAGCGCCTGAACAGCGTAGAACCCTGGCGGGCGGTCGAGGCTGTGAGGTAAGGCTCAGTCACGGCCTTCCCACTCCTCCCTCACGGACCGTGTACGGGGGTCGTGCTTCACGGACTGGGTACGGGGGCGTGCCTCACGGACCCTGTACGGGGGTCACGCGGGCGCTGCGCCCCCTAGTCGCGATCTATCGCGTTTCGGTACGCTGGGTCCGTGGATGAATCGTCGCTCGACAAGCGAGACCAGCAGCCCGCGCGCCCGGTGGGGGCGAAGACCGGGGCGTCACCGGCGGTGGCCGAGGGGGAGATCCGTGCCTCGGACGCGGACCGGGACCGGGTCGCGGAGATCCTGCGCGAGGCGCTGGCGCAGGGCCGGCTGGACGCCGGGGAACACGCCGAGCGCATCGACGGGGTCTACCGGGCCAAGACGCTGGGTGAACTGGAGCCGTTGGTCCGGGACCTGCCCGTGGCGGCGGGTGCCGCCCGGCCGGCGCCCGCGACCGCCGCGTACGCACCCGCACACGGCGAACCGCGGGCCGCCCAGTCGCTGGTCGCGGTCTTCAGCGCCTCGTACCGCAAGGGCCGCTGGCGGGTGCCCGCGCGCATCAACGCCGTGGCCGTCTTCGGCAGCGTGGACATCGACCTCTCCGAAGCGATCTTCGAGCAGCGGCAGGTTCACATCAACGCCACCGCCATCTTCGGCAGCGTGGAGATACGGGTGCCGGAGAACGTCACCCTGCACAGCAACGGCTCCGGCGTCCTCGGCGCCTTCGAGGTACGGACCAACGAGTCGCAGGACGCGGACGCCCCGGAGGTCACGGTCAACGGCTTCGCCGCCCTCGGCAGCGTGGAGGCCAAGCCCAAGCGCGGCAAATGGGTCGGCGATCTGCTGAACCGCCTGGCGGGACGGCCCTCCGAGCCGCTGCCGCCGGACCCTTTGCGCAAGCGCCTGGACGGCTGAGTCCAGGGGCCGGCGGCGGCTCGGGGCCTTCACTTCCGCATCGGTGGCAACCGTGTGCATAAGCACGCGTACAGCGGGTAGGGCTGGTGCATCGTCTCTCGTACGGCTGCGGGGTGCGAAAAGTCGTGCGCAGCGAGACGGGCAAGGGTGACTCTTTCGCCGAAGCCGTCGTCAGGAGTAGACCGTGCTGCTACCGCATCAGCCTTTGCAGAACGCCGCAGTTGTGCCGCCTGCGCGAGTTCACTCGCGCGAAGAGGCCGGGCCCTGGCATGCGGAGGCGGTGTGCCGACGTGATGAAGCGGGGCTGTTCTTCGCGCCGTCCAAGGAACCAACGGCCGCGCGGCTGGCGCGGGAGGAGGCCGCCAAGCGGGTCTGCGCCCGCTGCCCGGTGATGATCGAATGCCGGGAGCACGCCTTGCTGCAGCCGGAGCCCTACGGGGTGTGGGGCGGGCTGACCGCGGCCGAGCGCCGGGTGGTGCTGGCCCGCCGCCGGCGGCGTGAGGGCGAGCTCCAGCGCTCGGCACAGTTGCCCGCCGCCGGCTGACCGGCGGCCCTCCGGACGCCTCCGGGCGCCGGGTTTGTTTGTGAGGTGCGTACGGGCCGGGGCCCCGCCGATCCGCCGGCGGGGCCCCGGCCCGTACTGCCGTGTCCGGCCCGCACTGCCGTGTCCGGTCCCGTCCGAAGGGCAGGCGGGACCGCCGGGATCAGCTCGGGCGCTCGAAGTCCACCGAGCTGTAGGCGCGCAGCTTGGAGAGGCGGTGCTCGGAGTCGATCTGGCGGATGGTGCCGGACTTGGAGCGCATCACCAGCGAGGAGGTGGTGGCGGTCTCGGCGCGGTAGCGCACACCCCGCAGCAGTTCGCCGTCGGTGATGCCGGTGGCGACGAAGAAGACGTTGTCGCCGCGGACCAGGTCGTCGGTCTGGAGCACCTGGTCCAGGTCGTGCCCGGCGTCGATGGCGCGCTGCCGCTCCTCGTCGTTCTTGGGCCACAGCTTGGCCTGGAGGGTGCCGCCCAGGCACTTGAGCGCACAGGCCGCGATGATGCCCTCGGGCGTACCGCCGATGCCCAGCAGCAGGTCCACGCCGGTGCCCTCGCGGGCCGCCATGATCGCGCCGGCCACATCGCCGTCGGAGATGAACTTGATGCGCGCCCCGGCCTCCCGTACCTCCTTGACCAGGCTGTCGTGGCGGGGGCGGTCCAGGATGACCACGGTGACGTCCTCGACGGAGGACTTCTTCGCCTTGGCGATCCGGCGGATGTTCACCGCGACCGGGGCGGTGATGTCCACGAAGTCGGCGGCCTCGGGGCCGGTGGCGAGCTTGTCCATGTAGAAGACCGCGGACGGGTCGAACATGGAGCCGCGCTCGGCGACGGCCAGGACGGAGACGGCGTTGCCCATGCCCTTGGCGGTGAGGGTGGTGCCGTCCACCGGGTCCACGGCCACGTCGCACTCGGGGCCGGTCCCGTCGCCCACCCGCTCGCCGTTGTAGAGCATCGGGGCGTTGTCCTTCTCGCCCTCCCCGATCACCACGACACCGTTCATGGAGACCGTGTGGATCAGCGCGCGCATGGCTCTGACCGCCGCGCCGTCCGCGCCGTTCTTGTCACCACGCCCGACCCAGCGGCCCGAAGCCATGGCGCCGGCCTCGGTCACCCTGACCAGTTCCAGGGCCAGGTTGCGGTCGGGAGCCTCGGGGCTGACTTCGAGCTGGGACGGCAGATGATGCTCGGTCATCGAGCGCACCTTTCTGTACGGCGACGGCCGGCCAAGTCTGTACGGCTTGTCTGTACGGCTTGTCTGTACGGCGACGGCCGGAGGGTTGAGGGTGGCTATGACTTTATCGGTACGTTGCGAAAATGAGCAGAGGGCCCCACGCATGAGCAACGTCAAAAGGGGCAGATCCGGACTCGTCGAGGGCGTCCGCAGAGGCGTACGGGGATCGGACGGAGGTCTTACGGAGGCCGTACGGAGGTCGTACGGGGACCGGGCGGAGGTCGTACGGAGGCCGCGGGCTCGCGGGGGTCGCGTCCGGCCGGGCGCGGCCATGGGGGACCATAGGGGGGTGGCAGGTATGCGAGGCAAGCAGACGGTACGGGACATGGTCCTGTCGATGGCGGTGATCGGCGCCCTCGTCGGCGGCATCTATCTCTTCATCCCGCACGACGACACCACGGCCGCCGAGGACGAGGCCGTCAAGACGGTCGACTACCGCATCGAGCTGGCGACCGTCCGGCGGTCCGTGCCGTACGCGGTGGCCGAGCCCAAGGGGCTCGGTGAGGGCTGGCGCGCCACCTCGGTCTCGTACAAGCCGACCAAGGGCGGCAAGGGCGGCGCCTGGCACCTGGGCTTCCTGGACCCCGAGCGGGAGTACGCGGCGCTGGAGCAGAGCGACGCCCCCGCGAAGGACTTCATCAAGGACGTCACGCTGGGCGCGCAGCAGGTGCCCGGCAAGCAGGCCGTCGGCGCCACGAAGTGGTCCCGTTACAAGGGCGCGCGCTACCGGGCCCTGGTGCGCGAGGAGCAGGGTGTGACCACGGTGGTCACGGGCACCGCGCCGTACGGGCGGCTGGCGGAGCTGGCCGCGTCCCTGGAAGCGAAGAAGGGCGACACGGCGGAGAAGGGCGGCGACGCCGTGAAGCAGGATGGCGACGCCGCGAAGAAGGACGAAGCGCCGAAGCAGGACGACGCCGCGAAGCAGGACGACGCCGCGAAGAAGGACTGAACGGGCGGAGCCGCCGCCCCCTTGCCGGGGCGGCGGCTCCGTGTGCCGTACGGCGTGCGCCGTGCGCTGAACGGTCCGGCGGCTCAGACCGTCGCGGCGGCCTCGGCGAACTCCAGGCGCGGCGAGCGCGGGAAGAAGGCGTCGGCGCCCGGCTTCCCCACGTTGACCACCAGGAACGACTTCTGCTTGCCGTCGCCGAAGAACTCCTTGTCCACGCCGGCGAAGTCGAAGCCGGTCATCGGGCCGGCGGCCAGGCCGGCCGCGCGGATGCCCAGGATGAAGTAGCCGGCCTGCAGCGTCGCGTTCTGGGTGCCGGCGGCCTCGCGGGCGGCCGGCTCGGAGAAGTACGTGTCCTTGATGTCCGGGAGGGCCGGGAAGAGGCGCGGCAGCTTCTCGTGGAAGTCCAGGTCCACGGAGAGGATCACGGTCAGCGGGGCGGCCAGCGTCTTGGGGCCGTTGGCGCCCATGGCGTGGTTGACCAGGCGCTTGCGCGCGTCCTGCGAGCGCACCAGCGTGATGCGCAGCGGCGACTGGTTGAAGGCGGTCGGGGCGAACTTGACCAGGTCGTAGACGGCCTGGATCTGCTCGTCGGCCACCGGCTCGTCCGTGAACGTGTTGGCGGTCTGGGCCTCGCGGAAGAGCAGGTCCTGAGCGGCGGGGTCAAGGGCGAGAGACATGGGGCACCTCAAGAGATCGTGCTGTTTCGTACTGCGTGCCTCCTACTGTAACCGAGATGGATTAACTTTCAACTAAATCGGGCGCAGGGCGTGCTGTGCCGCTGCTCACCCTTGTGCCGGGCCCCTGCCGAGCCGGCCCCCCGGCGCCGTCCGGCGCCCCTCACCCCCTCGCTTACGTGGCTGTGCCGCCCCTCGCCTCCGCCCCCACGGCTCCGCCGCCCGGTCAGTCCTCCTGCCCGGCCGCCCGCTCCGACTCCGCCAGTGCCGCGTCCAGCCGGGCCCGCGCGCCGTCCAGCCAGCGCCGGCACACCTTCGCCAGTTCCTCGCCGCGCTCCCACAGCGCCAGCGACTCCTCCAGCGTCGTCCCGCCCGCCTCCAGGCTGCGGACGACCTCGATCAGCTCGTCCCGTGCCTGCTCGTAGCCGAGCGTGGAGTCGGTCTCCGCCCGCTTGGCCTCCGCCGTGCTCCCCGTACCGTCCGCGCTGCCCGCGCTGTCCGTACCGTCCGTCTTCGCCATGGCTCCCACCCTATGCGGGGGGTGTGACAGCGCCCGGAACGCCGACCTCGTCCCGGACCTGCCCCTGGCCATCCTTCTGCCCCTGGCTCCCCTGCCCCCGGTCCTGTCCCCGGCCCTGCACCTGAACCTGGAACTCGCCCTCGGCCACCCGGGCCCGGAGCTGCTCGTCCGCGACCACCTCCGCCGGCGAGCGCACGGCCGTCCCGTCCGGCTTCTGCAGCACCGCGTACCCGCGCTCCAGCGTCGCCTTCGGCGAGAGCGCCACCACGCGCGCCAGGGTGTGCGTCAGCTCGGAGTCCGCCCGGTCCAGCAGATGGCCGAGCGTGCGCCGCCCGCGCTCGCACAGCGCCTGGACCTGCTCCGCGCGCTCCTCCACCATGCGGTGCGGGCGCTGTATCGACGGCCTGCTCAGGGCCGCCGCCAGCCCCCGCTCCTCGCGGTCCAGAAAGCCGCCGACGGCGCGCAGCGCCCGCTGCCGCAACTGCTGGATGCGCCCCAGCTCCTCGCCCACGTCCGGCACGACCTTCTTCGCCGCGTCCGTCGGCGTGGACGCCCGCAGGTCGGCGACCAGGTCCAGCAGCGGGGAGTCGGGCTCATGGCCGATCGCCGAGACGACGGGCGTACGGGCCGCGCCCACGGCACGTACGAGCTGCTCGTCCGAGAACGGCAGCAGGTCCTCCACGCTGCCGCCGCCGCGCGCCACGATGATCACGTCCACCTCGGGCAGCTCGTCCAGCTCCTTGACCGCCTCGATCACCTGCGGCACGGCGTGCACGCCCTGTACGGGCACGTTGCGCACCTCGAAGCGGACCGCGGGCCAGCGCAGCCGGGCGTTCTCCAGCACGTCCCGCTCGGCGGCGCTGGCCCGCCCGCACACCAGCCCGATGAGCTGCGGCAGGAACGGCAGCGACTTCTTGCGCTCGGCCGCGAACAGCCCCTCCGCCGCCAGTGACTTCTTCAACTGCTCCAGCCTGGCGAGCAGTTCGCCGACCCCCACCGGCCGGATCTCGGCGGCCCGCAGGGAGAGCTGGCCGCGCGGGGCGTACCACTCCGGCTTGGCGTGCACGACCACCCGGGCGCCCTCGCTGACCACGTCCGCGATCCGGTCGAAGACCTGGCGGTAGCACGTCACGCTCACGGAGATGTCGTACGAGGGATCGCGCAGCGTCAGGAAGACGACCCCCGCGCCGGGGCGCCGGGAGAGCTGCGTGATCTGCCCCTCGACCCACACCGCCCCGAGCCGGTCGATCCACCCGCCGATGAGCCGCGACACCTCGCCGACCGGGATCGGCGCCTCCGCGGACGTGTTGACAGCCATGCACCGACCCTAACGGCGCCCACTGACAACCGGCCGCCCGACGCCCCCGGCCGCTCATGACCGCCCGCCCGCTCATCACCTCCCGTCCGCTCGTCACCGCCCGCCCGCTCATCACCTCCCGTCCGCTCGTCACCGCCCGCCCGCCGCCGCCCGCGCCACCGGCAGCAGCGTCCCGGCGCGCTTGACCGTACGGATGACCGGGGCCGTCTCGACGGCACGGATCGCGTCCAGCGAGCCGACCCGCTCCGTCAGATACCGCGCGAGGTCCACCGCGTCACGGCAGTTGACGACCGCCAGCAGATTGGTCGGCCCGGTGGTCAGCGCCACCAGCGACACCTCGGGATGGCCGGCCATCGCGGACGCCACTTCGGTGAGCCCCGAAGGCCGTACGGACATCCACAGACGGGCCTCGGCGCGGAAGCCGAGCGCGGCGGGCGGGATGTCGACCATGAAGGCCAGCACCCCGGCCCGGCGCAGCGCGTCCACCCGCCGCCGCACGGTGGACGGCGACCATCCGGTCGCGGCGGCGAGTTCGGTGTGGCTCGCCCGCCCGTCCCGGGCCAGCGCGTCCAGCAGCGGATGGTCCGCCGGACCGAGGGTCACATCAGGACCGTCGGCAGGCGGCGGGCAGAAGAGCGCGGCCTGCCCGGGAGTCAGGCAGTCCGGGCCCTTCCAGTCGCCCGGCAGCGCGTAATGGTCGAGCAGGAGGTGGGCCGAGACGGAGGTGATCCGGGCGGTACGGGGCAGTTTGTGCAGCAGCAGCGCCTCGCTGTCGTCGGCGGTGGGCGTCTGGACACTGCACGAGATCTCCGTACCGCCGGAGAGCAGATGGACGTAGGAGGTGTCGGCGCGGGCGGCCAGCGCCCTGGCGACCGGGCCCGCCGCGTCCGGGGTGCACCGGAGCCGTACGGTCCAGGCGTGCTGCCCGAGCCGGGCGCCGTTGACCGTACCGACGACCCGCAGGACCCCCGCCGTACGCAGCCGGCGGTAGCGCCGGGCGACGGTGTTCTCGGACACTTCCAGGGCCTGCCCGATGAGCCGGAACGGGGCCCGCCCGTCGATCCGCAGGGCGTGCACAACACCCCGGTCGATCTCGTCGAGGTCGACGTCTTCGCTCTTCACGGCCCCCGAGTGTGCCAGTATCCGCCACCGGCCGCGGCCTGCCTGACGGAAGCGTGCCACCCACTGACGGAAGCATGCCGCTCGCTGACGGAAGCGTGCCGCTCGCTGACGGAAGCCTGCCGCCCGTCGCCTCAGCCCGTCGCCCCGGCCTTCCGCCGGCGCCGTCCGCCGTGCTGGGCGGCGAGTACCAGCAGCCCTGCGGCCAGCCAGCCGACGGCCACGATCTGCGCCGTCGTGGATGCCGTGACGACGACGGCGATCACCACGGCCAGTCCCAGCAGCGGCACGGCCACGTGCTTGAGGACACCGGCGAGGGCGTCGGGGCGGGCGTCGGGGAGGGCGTCAGGGTGGGCGTGAGCAGCGGCGTCGGGGGAGGAGGAGGCGGAGGCCGGGCGCCCGCGGAAGCGGAAATAGCCGATCACCGAGGCGTGCAGCAGGGCGAACGCCGTCAGGGCGCCCACGTTCACGATGGAGGAGAGGTGGTCCAGCCCGTCGTCCCGGCGGGCCGCCCATACCGCCGCGACCAGCGTGACCAGTGCCGCGCCCAGCAGCGCCCGGCGCGGCACGCCGCTGCCCGCGTCCACCTTCGCCATCGCCCCCGGCAGCCGCCGGTCCCGGGCCATCGCGAACAGCAGCCGCCCGGCCGCCGCCTGCCCGGCCAGCGCAGCGAACGCCGCGCCGACCGCCTTGCTGACCGCCACCAGGTCGTGCAGCCAGTCACCCACCGCCGAGTCGACCGTCGCGTAGAAGGCGTCGCCCTGTTCGGCCGGCCGCGCCGCCAGTTCGGCCGCCGGCATCGGCGCCAGCAGTGCCGCCAGATAGGTCTGTACGGCGAAGAGCGCCCCCGCCACCACCAGGCAGGTGATCACCGCGCGTGCCACCCGGGCCGCGCCGCCCGCCGTCTCCTCCGCGAAGGAGGCGATGGCGTCGAAGCCCAGGTACGACAGGACCGCCACCGACACCGCGGAGAGCACCGCGCCCGTCGAGAAGCCGCCCTCGCCGGTGAACGGCGCGGCCCAGCCGCGCCGCGCCCCGTCCGCCGCCAGCGTCCACACCGCCGCCCCGACGAAGACCGCCAGCACCGCGATCTCCAGCGCCAGCACCGCGAGGCCCACGACCGCGGCGGCCCGTACGCCCCACAGGTTCAGCAGCGTGGTGACGGCCACCGCGACCGCCGTCCACACCCACTGGTGCACCGACGGCACCAGCGCATGCATCGCGATCCCGGAGAAGAGGTACGCCACTGCCGGGATCAGCAGGTAGTCGAGCATCGCCATCCACCCGGCGACGAAGCCCGCGCCCTCGCCCAGGCCGGTCCGCGCGTACGCGAAGACCGAGCCGGCCCGCGGGGCGACCCGCACCATCTGGGCGTACGAGAAGGCGGTGAAGGCCATCGCGACCGTCGCGACGAGGTAGACGGCGACGATCGCGCCGTGCGACTTGGCCTGGAGCGTCCCGAAGATCCCGACGGGGGCCATGGGGGCGATGAACAGCAGCCCGTAGACGATCAGGTCCCGGAAGCCGAGCGCACGTCTGAGCGCGGGCTCGCCGGTGGCACCCCGGAACGAGGACGAGGACGAGTGGGGGGAGGAGGACGGGGACGAGGACGGTGACGGGTTGGGGCCGGCCGGTGCGGTCATGACGGACACCTCCGCGACATGGGTGGCCGGGGGCGATCGCCGGCCGCCCCCAGCTTCGGGCACGCCCCGCCCCGATCGGCCGGGACGCGCCCGGTCCACCACCCCGCACCCCTCGTACGCCTCCGCACCACCTCATACGCCGACAGGCGGCCCGTGACCGGCCCCGTACGATGGATCGCATGACTGCTACGCCCAGCCCGTCGCCCGCCTCCGGCCCCGGCGCAGACGTCTCGCGCCGCGGTGACCGCCGCAGGGTCCTGCTCGCCGCTCCCCGTGGCTACTGCGCGGGTGTGGACCGTGCCGTGATCGCCGTCGAGAAGGCATTGGAGCAGTACGGCGCGCCCGTATACGTGCGCCACGAGATCGTCCACAACAAGTACGTCGTCAAGACCCTGGAGAAGAAGGGCGCGATCTTCGTCGACGAGACGGAGGAGGTGCCCGAGGGCAACATCGTCATCTTCTCGGCGCACGGCGTCGCCCCCGTCGTCCACGAGGAGGCCAAGCGCGGCAAGCTCGCGACCATCGACGCGACCTGCCCGCTGGTCACCAAGGTCCACAAGGAAGCGGTCCGCTACGCCAAGGAGGACTACGACATCCTCCTGATCGGCCACGAGGGCCACGAAGAGGTCATCGGCACCAGCGGCGAGGCCCCCGACCACATCACCCTGGTCGACGGCCCGGAGGACGTGGCGAACGTCGAGGTCCGCGACCCGGACAAGGTCGTCTGGCTCTCTCAGACCACCCTCTCCGTGGACGAGACGATGGAGACCGTGGGCGCCCTGAAGAACCGGTTCCCCAACCTTCTCTCCCCGCCCAGCGACGACATCTGCTACGCCACGCAGAACCGGCAGACCGCCGTCAAGCAGATGGGCGCCGAGGCCGACCTCGTCATCGTCGTCGGCTCCAAGAACTCCTCCAACTCCGTACGCCTGGTCGAGGTGGCGCTCGGCGCCGGCGCGCGCGACGCCCACCTGGTGGACTACGCCGAGGAGATCGACGAGGCGTGGCTGGAGGGCGTGCACACGGTCGGGGTCACCTCCGGTGCCTCCGTACCCGAGATACTGGTGCACGGCGTCCTGGACTGGCTGGCCCAGCGCGGCTACGAGGACGTGGAGACCGTCAAGGCCGCCGAGGAGTCCATCGCCTTCTCGCTGCCCAAGGAGCTCCGCCGGGACCTGCGGGCGGAGGCCCGGGCCGCCGTCGAGGACTGACGCGGCGCGTGCCCCGGCGCGTAACCCGTACGTCCCGGAGCGATCGTCCAGGGGTGATCGGGATTTCCCTTCCGCCGAGGGGTGATCCGACTCCCGCGGCCCTAGGGCGCTTCTGATGGATCTCCGTGGCCTCGCGACGCCCGGCACGCACCCTCGCCGCACGGCGCAAAGGGACAGGTGGCTCCGCCACATGACCCTTCACACCGCACGCCGAGCGCACGCACCGAACACCGCTCCGTCTTCCATGGAGATCCATCAGAAACGCCCTAGCCTTTCCCCTATGAAGGTCTTCGGCGTGGACATCGGCGGGTCGGGCATCAAAGGTGCTCCGGTGGATCTGGAGCGCGGCGACCTGGCCGACGAGCGGTACAAGGTACTGACCCCCAAGCCGGCCACCCCGGACGCCGTCGCCGACGGCGTCCGGCAGGTAGTCGATCATTTCGGCTGGTCGGGCGGCCCGGTGGGGGCGACCTTTCCCGGCGTGGTCACCGGCGGCGTGACCCGTACGGCCGCCAATGTCGACAAGGGCTGGATCGGTACGGACGCCGCCGCCCTGCTGCGCGACTGGCTCGGCGGCGGGACGGGCGGCTGCCCGGTCACTGTACTCAACGACGCCGACGCGGCCGGCCTGGCGGAGATGACCTTCGGCGCGGGCAAGGGCCGCAAGGGCACCGTCATCGTCCTCACCTTCGGCACCGGCATCGGCAGCGCCGTCTTCAGCGACGGGCTGCTGGTCCCCAACACCGAGCTCGGCCACCTGGAACTCCACGGCCACGAGGCCGAGAAGCGCGCCTCGACCAAGATCAAGGACGATGAGGGCCTGAGCTGGCAGCAATGGGGCCACCGCGTCCAGAAGTACCTGGCGCACGTGGAGATGCTCTTCTCGCCCGAGCTGTTCGTGATCGGCGGCGGGGTCAGCCGCAAGGCGGACAAGTTCCTGCCGCTGATCGAAGGCATCAGAGCCGAGGTGGTTCCTGCACAGCTCCAGAACAACGCGGGGATCGTGGGAGCCGCGATGGCCGCACACGCGGCACAGCAGGCACGCGAGGCACAGCAGACACAGGGGGCACAGCAGACACACGGGCACAGCAGACACACGAGGCTCAGCAGGTACGGGATGCGGGCTCTACGACTCCTCCGTCAACTCCTCCGCCGGCCGCGCCCTGACCGGCCCCCGCTCCTCGCGACCACCCCCGAATCGGCCTCGCCCTCACCCCGCCTCTCCTCCTCTTCCCCATCGTTCCCTCCACCTTCCCCGTCTTTTTTCCCGTCCTTTCCCATCCCCGTGGCCGTCTCCCGCTGCTCGCCGCCCTGCTTGCGCCCCGGGCTCGGCCGGCCGGGACGGCTGCCTGCGACTTTCTTCCCCGAGCCGCCGTCCGTACGCCGCTTCCGACCCCGGACCCGGCCGTTGACACGCTGCTTGCGCGGCCCGTCACCGCCCCCGTCCGTACGCCGCTCCCGCGAACCGCCACCACCTCGGTCGCCGGCACCGCCCCCGGCGCCCGCACCCTCTCCATCGTCATCGCCGTCACCCGTACGCGGCTCCTGTGACCGCTGGGAGCCGCCTTCCTCCGACCGCTCGGCACTCCCCTCCCGCGTACGCCCGGCGCTCCCCGTGGCGCCGCCGCCCGTACCACCCGCCTGCGCCTCCGCGCCCTCGCTCCCTTCCGCGCCGCCCCTTCCTGCGCCCGGCTCCGCGTCCCGTTTCTTCCCCTCCGGCCCCCCATCCCGATCCCGCGTACGGTCCGAGGCGCGCCCGCCCGCCCACCTCGGCAGCCGCCCCGGCCCGCTTTCGGCCCGCAGGGCCGGTCCCTCCCCGGACTCCCCGGCCTCCCCGGACTCCCCGGCCTCCCCGGACTCCCTGCTCCCCGCTCCCGCCGAGTCCTGCCCCCGCGCACCTCCGCCCTGTTCCTCCCCACCGCCCCCGAGCCCACTCCCTCCCCTTCCCTGACTCCCTCACCTTCCCCCGCTCCCTCCCCGCTCCCGGAAGCCTCGTCCTCCTCACCCCGCTCCTCCGACGAGTGTTTCCCCCGCCGGGCGGTCTGCTGATGGGAGAGGTCCACGCCCTTGCGTACGCCCACGACCAGCAGGGCGACGAACGTCCCCGCGTAGAGCCAGCCGGCATTCATCGCCAGTACGGTGAACATCCCCAGGACCAGCCCGCCCAGCCCGCTCGCGCCGTGGCCCAGGGGCAGGATGCCGACCGTGAACGCGATGGGCGCCGCGATCGGCGCGGCGACGAGGTCGAAGGACCGCACCCACAGGGCGGCGGCGACGCTCGTCACCACGAAGACGGAGCCGTACGCGGTGGCCCCGCCGCCGTACACCAGCCGGTCCAGGCAGCCGGCGGTGAACAGGACGAGGGTCATCAGCAGCCCGCAGCCCAGGCCGGTCAGCCGGGCGTCGGGGAGCCGCCGGACGGCCGTGATCAGGGAGTACGGCAGCGGTGGCGGGCGGCGCCGCTGCCGTACGCGGTAGACCGTGGAACTCTCGGCGAATCCGGAACCCGCGTCCGGCAGCCCGCCGCCGGCCGCCCCGGCGGCCACGGGGACGGCCCCGACGGCAATGGCATCCGCCCGCGGCACCTCGACGGCGACGGCATCGGCGGCGACCGCCTTGAGAGTGGCGGCCCCCAGCGCCACGGCATCAAGTGGAGCGGCCTCCGGCGCCCCCTCCTCCGTCTCCCTCCCCTTCCTGCCCCTCTTCCCCCTCTTCTCCTTCTTTCCCGGAACACCCCCCGGCCGGACGTCACCCGGAGGGGCGCCGTCCGGCGCGGGGGCCTCCGCGAGCCGGGGGAGCGGGGTGTCCTCGCCCGTACCCGGACGGTCCGCCCCGTGCGGGCTCTGCTGGGGGCTGCGCTCTCTCGATTGCTCCACCCGGCCACCGTAGGCGGCAAAGTGGGATTATTTGGACACCGGACACGCGTTTCCGGTGACCTTGGGACTCCGTTCGTGGTACGGACGGGGCCGGGCGCCCCGCCCCCGGCGCCCCGTAGACTGGTTGATCGGCCCCTGGACCCTGCCGTCCGGTGGCCCTGCCAGAGATCCACTCCACCCACCTCCTCGCTCCGGGAAGTCGCCAACGTGTCGCTCACGATCGGAATCGTCGGTCTGCCGAATGTCGGTAAGTCGACCCTGTTCAACGCCCTGACCAAGAACGACGTGCTGGCGGCCAACTACCCGTTCGCCACCATCGAGCCGAACGTCGGCGTCGTCGGCGTCCCCGACCCGCGCCTGGCCAAGCTGGCCGAGATCTTCGGGTCACAGAAGATCCTCCCGGCCACCGTCGACTTCGTCGACATCGCCGGCATCGTCCGCGGCGCCTCGGAGGGCGAGGGCCTGGGCAACAAGTTCCTGGCGAACATCCGCGAGTCCGATGCGATCTGCCAGGTCATCCGCGCCTTCAAGGACGAGAACGTCGTCCACGTCGACGGCAAGGTCTCGCCCAAGGACGACATCGAGACCATCAACACCGAGCTGATCCTCGCCGACCTCCAGACCATCGAGAAGGTTCTGCCGCGCCTCCAGAAGGAGTCGCGCATCAAGAAGGACGTCGCACCGAAGGTGAAGGCGGTCGAGGAGGCGAAGGCCATCCTGGAGAAGGGCGACACGCTCTTCTCGGCGGGCATCGTCCAGGGCTCCGGCAACGAAGAGCTCCTGCACGACCTGCACCTGCTCACCACCAAGCCCTTCCTCTACGTCTTCAACGTCGACGAGGACGAGCTGACCGACGAGGACTTCAAGGCCGAACAGCGCGCCCTGGTGGCCCCCGCCGAGGCCATCTTCCTCAACGCCAAGCTGGAAGCCGACCTCGCCGAACTCGACGAATCCGAAGCCCTCGAACTCCTCCAGTCCGTCGGCCAGGAAGAGCCCGGCCTCGCCACCCTCGCCCACGTCGGCTTCGACACCCTGGGCCTGCAGACCTACCTCACCGCAGGCCCCAAGGAAACCCGCGCCTGGACCATCAAGAAGGGCGCCACGGCCCCCGAGGCGGCCGGCGTGATCCACACCGACTTCCAGAAGGGCTTCATCAAGGCCGAGGTCATCTCCTTCGAAGACCTGATCGAAACCGGCTCGGTCGCCGAAGCCCGCGCCGCCGGCAAGGCCCGCATGGAAGGCAAGGACTACGTCATGCAGGACGGCGACGTCGTCGAATTCCGCTTCAACGTGTGATCTTGCAGTTACTTCACGCCAGATCGTTTGTCAACTGTGCAGATCAGAACGGGTCAGGCTCTGGCGAGCCCGACCCGTTCTGTGTTCCCGTGCTGACTTGGTGCTGACTCCTACTTGCTCCTCGGCGGGGTGAGCTTGTCGAGATCCAGGCTGATCTCGAAAGGCACAGGCCGCTTCAGGGTGTCCCGGAAGATCCCGGCGGGCGCGTAGGCGCCAGTGGGCTCGTCGAGCTCGTAGACGTGGACGACGGGTGCCCCGTCCTCGTCCTCGATGCACCAGTAGTGCGGGATGCCGGCTTCCGCGTACTTGCGGAGCTTTACGGTGCGGTCACGGTGGGCGGATTCGGGGGAGACCACCTCGATGACGAGCTGGACATCCTCCGGTGCGAACCAGGTGCGGTCACCGTCGAAGTCGGCCGTCGTCACCAGCAGGTCCGGTTCGGGACGGTTACGTGGGTCGAGCTTGATGGTCATCTCGCGGCCGACTCTGGTGTCGGCTGGCACCTGCTCCATGAGGGCGACCGTGAGCATGGTGACGAGGTGGCCGTGCCACCACCTCTGGGGCGACATCATGAAGACAAGGGCTCCGTCGATCAGCTCGGTGTGGCGGGGTGCCTCGGGGAGGCGGTCCAGGTCCTCCGCGAACCATCCTTCCGCGCGCGGCGGGCGCATCCAGTCGGGCAGTGCGGTCATGGCTCAACCGTAGCGACGTGACGAGACCCGGACCACGAGATCGCCAACGGGGCGACCGCCCTTCCTGCCGTCCTGAAGGCAGGCCAAGCTCGGCGGCCGGTGCTGATTCTGTGCTGACTTGAATCACCAAGAAGCGTGTTTTCGCAGGTGAGAGCGTTGTGGTGAACGTTCCGCTCCAACGTTTAGTACGCGCCATAGCGTCGCCGGGGTGACCTGGCAAACATGCAGGTCAGATGAGCTCGGCCCAAGTCGAGGTCGGTCCCGCTGTCGTTACCGTTGCTGGATCCGTGCTGGTTTACCTGACGTCTCGTCACCTGTCGTCATCCCTGGTTGCCCGTACGGTTGCTGGTTTTCTGCTGGTTCGGAACGACGGGCGGGCTACTGCCCTCACGGGACATCGGGGGCCTTGTGGGCGGCATGACACAGCCGTTCCCTGTGGCCCCCGTGGATGCGCTGGGCAGCGCGGCCCGCTCGGAACGTCCCGGGATCTCGCGCAGGTTCGAGCCCTCGGCGGGGCGCAATACAGATGGGAACGGGCGTGACCTGCGGGTTTATGGTGCGCGGGTCACGATTACGGCGACGTATGAGCTTGCGTAGCCGGTCCGTCGGCGCGTGATGGTGCGGGCGCGGCGCTACCGGAGGTGCAGGATCTCGGGCCGAGCCACGGGGACGATGGTGATCAAGTCGTCGAGGCCCTTGAAGTCGTCAGGGTTGGTGGTGAAGAGGGGGAGCTGCTCGGCGGCTGCGGTGGCGGCGATCATCAGGTCGGCCACGCGTCGACGGGGCCTGTGTCCCGCGGAGACGACGGCGGCGCAGATTCTGCCGTAGATGCGGGCCGCCTCCACGTCGAAGGGGATGGGATCGAATTCATGCTCGGCGCGCTGCAGGACGTCCATGCGGCGGGCCCGTTCGGCGTGTTCGTCGTAGTCGCTCTGCTCGTCGCTGCCGCGTACCTGGTGGGGGCCTGCGGAGAGTTCGGCGAGGGTGATGACGCTGATGGCCATCTCGGCGGGCAGTTCGTCGGCGTCGATCCACTTGCGCAGGATCATGATGCTGGTATCGATCAGGCCCTGCGTGTGCTCAGCGGGCATACGGATCGTCCAACTCCTGCTCGATGACGGCGTCTTGGTCTTCGCGGAAGGCGTCAAGTGAGATGTCGGGGGCGGTGCGGGACATGGCCGCGAACTCGGCGCGGGGAACGAAGCGGCGACGGCGGCGGAGCGGGATCAGCTCGCCGACGCGGTGCCCGTCGCGGGTGACGGTGAACGCCTGACCGCCTTGGACGGCGTCCATGATCTCTTTGGAGCGGGTGCGCAGATCGCGCTGAGTGATCTCGGGCTGCGCTGTCATGGTGACCACGATAGCGGAGGTGTGCTACCCGGTGCTACAGCGTGTTCTGCTCTGGGTCGGCTGATGCGTACCAGGCCCTCCAGCCTGCCGCCCGCGAACTGCCCGGCGTTGCGCCGGACCGGACGGTGGCCGGACCTCTGATCAGCGTCTCCGACGGACACCTCCCGGGCCCGGTGACACCACCCCCCAGGTCATGCTTTCGACAGGGGGCAACAGTCATGCCGGGCCCGGAGGTCAGCGGCCCTATTGCGGAGCCGCGGAAAACATAACGGGGGCTGGGTGCGGGGTGCCGGGGTGCTGGAACCGTTCGTGGTCTGGCGTGCTGTCCGTGAGGCGCTCTTGGCCGTGTGGGTGCTGCGGGCGGTGGTCAGCGGGGGTAGAGCTGGAAGAGGGTGGCGGGGTGGCTGTGGTGGCGGGCGGCGCCGGTTTCGAGTGATCGGGTGATGAAGGCGCGGGCGTATGTGTGGGGGTCCTGGCCGGCGGCGGAGGCCAGGCCCTGGATGTAGCGGTGGTGTTCGGCCAGGGAGGCGATGGCCTGTTCGATGCCGGGGCCCACTTCGACGGCGTGGGTGGGGTACGGGGAGCCGGCGACCGCGACCCAGCGGACGCCGTCCCAGGGGGCCAGGCCCTGGTCGGTCAGGAGTTCGGGGAAGATCCAGCGGTTGCCGGCGTCGCCCGCCGCGTCCAGGACGGCGCGGCCCACGATGCGGTGGTCCGGGGTGTTCCACTGCGTCCCGCCCCATGTGTCGTGGTGGTTGAGGGTGATCAGCAGTTCGGGGCGGTGGCGGCGGACGGCCGCCGCCAGGTCGCGGCGGAGCCGCAGTCCGGGTTCGATCATGCCGTCCGGGTGGTCGAGGAATCCGACGGCGTGCACGCCGACCGTGGCGGCGCTCGCCCGCTGCTCCGCCTCGCGGACGCGGGCGCATTCCTCGGGGTCCAGGCCGTCGATGCCGGCTTCGCCGCGCGTGACCAGGAGGTAGGTGACCTCGCGGCCGGCCGTGGTCCATTCGGCGATGGCCGCCGCGGCACCGTATTCGAGGTCGTCGGGGTGGGCGACGATGGCGAGGGCGCGCTGCCAGTCGTCGGGCATGTCGGCGAGTGGGGTGGGGCGAGTGGGCACGGGGGCTCCTTTTCCCTGGTTTTCCCCGGGGGTTCCGCTGTCGATCGTGGCACGGACGGCCCGTCTGCGCCGGGGTCGGGGCGTGTGCATGTACGAGTGTTGCGGGTCCGGTCTCAGTGGTTCGCGGGTGGGCAACTTCCTTGATCCGTACATACTTTGAACTGGGCTTCATCACATCGGGTGAATTCCTGGCCCAGGCTTGCGATCGGCAACGCGCGGTTGCCACGCTGTTGCTGACTGTCAAGCTGTTGGGAGGGGCACGTGCCTTTCGGTGAGCAGCCCGCGTACCTCCGCGTCGCCGGCGACCTGCGCCAGAAGATTGTCGAAGGTGTGCTGCCTCCGCACACCCGCCTCCCCTCCCAGGCCCGCATCCGTGCGGAGTACGGCGTCTCGGACACCGTCGCCCTGGAGGCCCGCAAGGTGCTGATGGCCGAGGGGCTGGTCGAGGGGCGCTCCGGCTCGGGGACGTACGTACGGGAGCAGCCCGTCCCGCGCCGTATCGCCCGTGCCGGGTTCCGTACCGGCGGCGGCTCCACGCCCTTCCGGCAGGAGCAGGCGGACGAGCGGGTCAAGGGGACCTGGGAGTCCCACAGCGCCCAGGAGGAGGCGAGCGCGGCCGTCGCGGCCCGGCTGCGGATCCAGGCGGGCGCCAAGGTGATGCGGACCCGCTATCTCTTCCGGGCGGAGGGGGAGCCGGCGATGCTCTCCACCTCGTGGGAGCCGCTGGACCTGACCGGGCGCACGCCCGTGATGCTGCCCGAGGAGGGGCCGCTGGCCGGGCGGGGGGTGGTGGAGCGGATGGCGGCGATCGACGTGGTGGTGGACAACGTGGTGGAGGAGGTCGGCGCCCGTCCGGGCCTCGCGGAGGAGGCCATGGCCCTCGGCGGGGTGCCGGGCCATGCGGTCCTGGTGATTTCCCGTACGTATTACGCGGGCGGCCGTCCGGTCGAGACGGCCGATGTCGTCACGCTCGCCGACCGCCACCGGGTCGCCTATCACCTGCCGGTGAGGTGAGGTGAGGTGTGGTGAGGGCCTGAGAGGCGGCGCGGCCGGTCCCGCCACGGCTCCGCCGCGCCGCGCGGCGCGCTTATCACTCGTGGGCGAAGGGCTGGTGACGGTGTGGTGGCCGAGGCGCGGAAGGCGGCCCGAGGGCGTGATCGAGGGGCTCGGCGAGCGGTCCGTACTGGCGCGTAACCCTCTCGTGACCGACCGGTTGATGGGCGTATTTCCCGACTTGCGACCCTAAACATGGAGTGGGAAACGTCACAGACCCTCAGCGTGGCAGGACTTTTTTCCTCGCAGGTGAACCCGATCTTCCATTTCGCTCTTACGATGGCGAAGTTTGTGCACGGCACGGGGGAAGATCAGGAGACCAAGCACGTTGAGCACGACGAAGACCCAGAGCGGGGAGCAGCAGGGCTCCCACTCCAACTACCGCCGGTCCCTGGGGACCATCGCCCTGACGGCCACCGGCCTCGGGTCGATCATCGGCTCCGGCTGGCTCTTCGGGGCCGAGCGGGCCGCCGCCATCGCCGGCCCGGCCGCCATCCTGGCCTGGGTCATCGGCGCCGCGGTCGCCCTGACGATCGCCCTGACGTACAGCGAACTGGGCTCGATGTTCCCCAAGGCCGGCGGCATGGTCCGTTACGGCCAGTTCTCGCACGGCTCGCTCGCCGGCTACCTCGCGGCCTGGGCGAACTGGATCGCGATCGTCTCCGTCATCCCCGGCGAGGCCACCGCTTCCGTCCAGTACATGAGCTCCTGGAAGTTCGGCTGGACCCAGGCGCTGTACGACGGCAAGGAGCTGACCGGCACCGGCGTCGCGCTCGCCAGCGTGCTGCTGATCTTCTACTTCTTCCTGAACTGGTTCGCGATCTCCCTGTTCGCGAAGACCAACACGGCGATCACGGTCTTCAAGGTCGTCGTCCCGGTGCTGACCGCGAGCGCCCTGATGCTGGCGCACTTCGACACCGACAACATCAAGAGCCACGGCGGCTTCACGCCCAACGGCTGGAGCGCGGTCTTCACCGCCGTCGCCGTTTCCGGCATCGTCTGGGCCTACAACGGCTTCCAGTCGCCGCTGAACATGGCCGCCGAGGCCCGTAACCCCGGCAAGTCCCTCCCCAAGGCCGTCATCTCCTCGATCCTGATCGCCCTGGTCATCTACGTCGGCCTCCAGGTCGCCTTCCTGATGGCCGTACCCAGCGACAAGCTCTCCACGGCCGGCGGCTGGGCCGGGCTCGGCTACAACTCCCCGCTCGCCGACCTCGCCGTCGCCTGGGGCCTGAACTGGCTGGCGCTGCTGCTGTACGCGGACGCCTTCGTCTCCCCCTCCGGTACGGGCATGATCTACGCGGCCACCACCTCGCGCATGATCCACGGCGTGCAGGAGAACGGCCACCTGCCCGGCGTCTTCGGCCGCGTCGACAAGAAGACCGGTGTCCCGCGTCCGGCGCTGCTCCTCAACCTGGTCATCGCCTTCCTCTTCCTGGCGGTCTTCCGCGGCTGGGGCTCGCTCGCCGAGATCGTCTCGGTCGCCACGGTCATCTCCTACATCACCGGCCCGGTCGCGGTGATGTCGCTGCGCCGCCTGTCGCCGGACCTCAAGCGCCCGGTGAAGCTGCGCGCGATGCCCTTCATCGCACCGATCGCGATGATCTTCGGCTCGCTCGTCCTGTACTGGGGCCGCTGGCCGCTCACCGGCAAGGTCATCCTGATCATGGCCGTCGGCCTGCCGGTCTGGGCCTGGTACGAGATCGGCAAGCCGCTGGCCTCCGGGCGCAAGCCGTGGGCCGGGCTGCTGCCGCACCTGAAGGCCGGCGCCTGGATGGTGGCGTACCTGCTGGTCATGGCGGCCGTCTCCTACGCGGGCGGCACGGAGTTCGGCGGCAAGGGCTATCTCCCGGCGGGCTGGGACATCCCGGTCGTCGCGCTGATCGGTCTGGCCTTCTACTTCTGGGGCGTACGCAGCGCCTGGCGCAACCCGACGCTGGTGCAGGTCGAGGCCGAGATGCGGGCGGCCGAGGCGGCGGACGCGGACGGAGCCGAGGGTGACGGCGCCGCGCCGGTGCCCCAGCAGCGCTCCGCGGCGGGCAGGACCTCGGCCGACGCCTGAGTCCGGTGCCCCGGCCCGAGCCGGTGAGCCGGTGACATGGGCCCGGGAGGCGATCTCTTCGCCTCCCGGGCCCGTTTTGCTGCCCGGCGGGCCCCGGATGGCCGGTTCGGTATCTCTTCGTGCAAAGGCGTATCCGGTGCGTAAAGGTCGGGCGTAGGCTCGGGCATATGCGGATTGCGGTTTCGGTATCAACGCGGAACGAGCGCGCCAGAGCGCGCTGTACGGCGGACGGAGGGGCGCAATGACCGACAGTGGGGCCGTGCTGCCCTGGCTCGTCATCCGCCAGGACGAGGGCGGCAACCGCTATCGCGTCGGTCGCTACGCCACCCGCGCGGAAGCGGAGCAGGTGGCCGACCGGCTCGATACGCGAGGGCACAAGCAGCTCTACGTGGTGGAGCGGGTAGGACACGTCGCCTCTTGAGGCGCTTGGCGCTCAGGTGCACCGAGGCGCACCGAGGCGCCTCACCTCAAGGCGCTTCACCTGAGGCGCACGGTCTTGAGACGTCTGCTCTTGCGGTGCACCGAAGAGCGGCGGACCGGACCGGTACGGCACCGGTACGGCACGAGTACGGAAGTGGAAGGCCAACGGGGGCAGGGCGCCGGGACCCGAGGGGCGCGCGGGCCGGCGGGGCCGGCGGCGACGTAGGCTGCCGCGCATGACGACGGCGCGTGTGGTGGTGGGCGGAGCGGTACTGCACAACGGGCGGCTGCTGGCCGCGCGGCGCAGCGCTCCGCCCGCGCTGGCCGGCCGCTGGGAACTGCCCGGCGGCAAGGTGGAGGCGGGCGAGACGCCCGAGCAGGCGCTGGTGCGCGAGCTGCGCGAGGAACTGGGCATCGAGACCGAGCCCTTGGAGCGGATCCCGGGGGAGTGGCCGCTCAAGCCCGGGCTGGTGCTCCAGGTGTGGACCGTCCGGCTGGTCGCGGGGGAGCCCAGGCCGCTGGAGGACCACGATGAACTGCGCTGGCTGCCGCCCGGTCGGCAGCACGAGGTCGACTGGCTGGAGCAGGACCGCCCGGCGGTCGCCGAGGCGGTGCGCCGTCTGGAGTCCTCGTACGGGTCTGCGCCCGCGGTGCGCCGCCCGGAGTCCTCGTACGGATCTGCGCTGCACCCACCCGCCCCATAGTCCTCCGGTTACGCGCCGCCCGTGCGCTCCATGCGCCGTGAGCGACAGGCGTGAGCGCGGGCGACTACGCCGTTTGTGCCACGATGCGCGATTGTGGGCGATATCCACGCCTTGATACCGGGTATGTGCTGATTAACCCTCTCACATCGGACCATCCGGCGGGGGTTCGCATCGGGCTGGGAAGTGATCGGCGTGAGCGACAGCGCAGCGGCAGGGCTCCCGGGGTCCCCTTCCCCGCATGCCCGTCACCGCGGCGCCGTCACCGGCTCCCCCATCGCCGAGTGGAGCTTCCCCGCCGAGCCCGGCTCCGTACGCACCGCCCGTGCCCTGGTCCGCGAGGCCCTGTGGGACTGGGGCCTGGACTCCGTCCTGGACGTCACCGTGCTGCTCGTCAGCGAGCTGGTCACCAACTCCCTGCGCTACACCGACGGCCCGATCGGCGTCCGCCTGGTCCTCCTGTCGCACGGCGGTCTGCTCGTCGAGGTCTCCGACCCGCTGCCCGATCCGCCCCGAGAACGTACGGCCGCACCGGACGACGAGGGAGGCCGGGGAATCCAGCTCGTGGCGTGCAGCTCGCGGCGCTGGGGTACCCGGCGCGGGAAGAGCGGCAAGACAGTGTGGTTCGAGCTGTCGTTGGCGGGTTAGGAGACAGGTGGTGTCCTGATCGTTGCCAATTCATCGACAATTCGTGGAAGGGCCGCGATCGAGACTGTGCTGTGATCGTGAAGACCGTGTACCGGAAAGCCGAGGTGCTGGATACTCGGCTCGTCCGGTCCGGGCACGATGAGCTGGAGGGGACGGGGCTCGTGAGCGAGAAGTCATCCGGCGGGGAAGGTCCCGCACGGACGGATGGACCGGGCGGTACGGACGGACCGGGCGGCAGGCAAGGACCGGGCCGCACGGAAGGTCCGGGCGGTTCGGACGGTCCGGCCGGGGGACCGACGGGTCCCGACGGGCCGGACGGCCCGCCGATATGGCAGAGCAGCCCGCCCGGCTCGATCTATGACTACATCCGTCTCGCCTCCTTCTCGCTCGGTCCCGACGGCCGTATCGACCGGTGGAGCGAGCGGGCCGCCGAGATGCTGGGCATCCCCGTCCGCCATGCCGTCGGCAGGGACCCCGTGGAGGCGTTCGTACCGCCTGAGCTGCGGGCCGACGCGCGCCGCAAGGTCTGCGAGATCCTGGACGGCCGGGAGTGGACGGGCCTGGTTCCCTACCGGGTCGGCGGGTACGGCGCGCAGGAGCGGGACCGGGGCGCCTCGGGGCTGGCGGAGATCTACGTCATGCCGTCCCGGACGCAGGACGACGAGCGGGCCGCACTGTGCCTGGTCGTGGACGTCCGGGCGCTGCGCGGCATCGAAACCGACCTCGCCGCCTCGCAGGCCGTTTTCGGTCAATCTCCCATGGGCTTTCTCCTCTTCGGTACGGACCTGCGCCTCCAGCGGGTCAACGAGCGCTTCGCCGCCGTCTTCGGCGGCAGCCCGTCCGACTACCGCGGCAGGACCCCGCTGGACTTCCTGGCCCGCCCGGAGGCCGAACGGCTGACCGCGGCGCTGCGCCGGGTCCTGGAGAGCGGCGATCCGGTCACCGAGATGCAGCTCGTCGGTACGGCCCCGGGCATAACGGACCGCCGCCGCTGGTCGGTCTCGCTGTACCGGCTGCACGGGGCCAGCGGCCGGCCCATCGGGGTCGCCGCGGTGGCCACCGACGTGACCCGCCGCCGCCGGGCCGAGCGGGAGGCCGCCAACGCCCGCCGCAACCTGGCGCTGCTGAACGAGGCGGGCGCGCGGATCGGCAACTCCCTGGACCTGGAGACCACCGCCCGCACCCTCCTGGACGTCGCCGTGCCGCAGTTCTGCGACCTGGCCTCCGTGGACCTCTACCAAGGGCTGCTGGCCGGTGACGAGGCGCCGCCCGGCGTGCCCGACGGCAGCGCCGAGATGCGCCGGGTCGCCTTCGCCAGCGCCGTCTCGGACGCCCCCGTCACCACCCCGAGCTGCTGCCCGGCCCAGTCCCCGGCGTCGGCCCCGCCCGGCCCGGTCGCGGTCGGCGCCGTCCACCGCTACCCCTTCCACTCGCCGTGCGCGGTCGCGCTGCGCACCGGCCGGGCACAGACCGTCCCCGGCCCGGAGAACGAGGACCGGGCGGAGCTGGGCGTGGTGGTGCACTCCACGCTCGCCGTGCCGATGGTCGCCCGCGACACGGTCGTGGGCCTGGTGCAGTTCTCCCGTACCAAGGGCAGCGAGCCGTTCGGCGAGCGGGACACCGCGCTCGCGGTCGAGCTGGCGGCGCGCGCCGCGGTGTGCATAGACAACGCCCGCCTGTACCGCCGGGAGCACGAGCGCGCGCTGATCCTCCAGCGCAGCCTGCTGCCGCCGGGCGACCCGGAGGCGGCCGGGCTGGACATCGCCTGCCGCTATCTGCCCGGCACCACCGCCACCGAGGTGGGCGGCGACTGGTTCGACGTCATCGAGCTGCCGGGCCACCGCACCGCGCTGGTCGTCGGTGACGTCATGGGGCGGGGGCTGCGGGCGGCGGTCGCGATGGGGGAGCTGCGTACGGCCGTACGGACGCTGGCGCTGCTGGACCTGGAGCCGGCCGAGGTGCTCTCCGCGCTGGACGAGGTCGCGCGCGGGCTCGGCGCGACCGGCGGCGGAAGCGGCGGCGGAAGCGGTGGCGGGAACAGCGGTGGGAAGGGCGGCGGAGCCCGTACGGCCGCCCGGGCCGCCGCGGGCAACGGCGCACCGGCCGCCATCGCAGCGAGCCCCCCGGTACGGGCGGCTCCAACAGATCCGCCGCCGGGGCCGCGGACCTCTCCGAGGTCTACCTCGCCACCTGCGTCTACGCGGTCTACGACCCGGTCACCCGGCGCTGCACCTTCGCCAACGCCGGACATCTGCCCCCGGTCCTGGTCGAGGAGGGCAACGGCGAGAAGGACGTCCTGCTGCTGGACGTACCGCCCGGCATGCCGCTGGGCGTCGGCGGCGAGCCGTTCGAGGAGACCGAGGTCGAACTGCCGGACGGAGCGCTGCTCGCGCTCTACACGGACGGGCTGGTGGAGTCCCGCGACCAGTCGCTGGACGAGGGGCTGCGGGCGTTCCGCGCGGCCCTCTCGGAGGCCGACCGCCCGCTGGAGGACGTCTGCGACCACGTGCTGAACACCCTGGACACCGGCCACGGCGAGGACGACATCGCGCTGCTGATGGCGCGGGTGCACGGCCTGCCCAAGGAGGCGGTCGGCGACTGGAACCTGGCGCCCGAGCCCCGCTCGGTGGCCCGCGCCCGCGAACTGGCCCGTGACCAGCTCACCGACTGGGGCCTGGAGGCCTTGGTCGACACCACCGAACTGCTCGTCAGCGAGCTGGTCACCAACGCCCTGCGGCACGGCCACGGCGAGATCCGGCTGCGGCTGCTGCTGGACCGCACGCTGGTCTGCGAGGTCTGGGACGCCGACCTCGCCCAGCCGCGCCGCAGAAGGGCCCGGGACACCGACGAGGGCGGCCGGGGCCTGCAACTGGTCGGGCTGCTCAGTACGGGCTGGGGCAGCCGCCGGACCCCGCGCGGCAAGACGGTCTGGTTCGAACTCGCCCTGCCGGACGGCGACTCCAAGACGGTGGACCCCTCGGAGGCCCTGCTGAGCCTGTTCTGAACCGCCGACGGGGAGCGGCCGGTGCGCCCCTACCGGCGCGGATCCGCCGATGCCCTCATGGAGCGCCGCGTCCCCGCGGCGCTCTTCGACGGCCCCGTTCAGCCCGTCAGTCCGCCCGCCCCCGCCGCCGGATTCTGCTGCCCAGCCACACCAGGGGGTCGTACTTGCGGTCCGCCGCCCGTTCCTTGAGCGGGATGAGTGCGTTGTCGGTGATCCGGATGTGTTCCGGGCAGACTTCCGTACAGCATTTGGTGATGTTGCAGTAGCCCAGGCCGTGGTCGTCCTGGGCGGTGCGCTTGCGGTCCACTCCGGCCTCGGCCGCCGCGTCCAGCGGGTGCATGTCCAGTTCCGCGACGCGCATCAAGAAGCGCGGCCCGGCGAAGGCGGCCTTGTTCTCCTCGTGGTCGCGTACGACATGGCAGGTGTCCTGGCACAGGAAGCACTCGATGCACTTGCGGAACTCCTGCGAGCGGCCCACGTCCTCCTGGCGCATCCGGTACTCGCCGGGCGCCAGCCCCTGCGGCGGTACGAACGCCGGCACCTCGCGGGCCTTGGCGTAGTTGAACGAGACGTCGGTGACCAGGTCCCGTACGACGGGGAAGGCGCGCATGGGCGTGACGGTGACCGTCTCGGCGCGGTCGAAGACCGACATGCGGGTCATGCACATCAGCCGCGGCCGGCCGTTGATCTCCGCGCTGCACGAGCCGCACTTGCCCGCCTTGCAGTTCCACCGGACGGCCAGGTCCGGGGCCTGGGTCGCCTGGAGGCGGTGGATGATGTCCAGCACCACCTCGCCGTCGTTCACCTCGACCCGGAAGTCCTCCAGGCCCCCGCCGTCCGCGTCGCCCCGCCACACCTTGAAGTGCGCCTTGTAGGCGTCCGATTGCGCGCTCACCGGTTCAGCTCCTCGTCCGTCAGGTACTTCGCCAGCTCGTCCCGCTCGAACAGGTCCAGCAGGTCCGGCCGGATCGGTGGCGTCGCGTCCCGCGTGAGCCGGATCCGGCCGAGCGCCGGGTCCTGGCCGGCCGGGTCCGTGCCGTCCGCCACCAGTTGGCACAGCAGGTTCACACTGCGCCAGCGCCGGTCCATCTCCGGGTAGTCGTCCCGGGTGTGGCCGCCGCGGCTCTCCCTGCGCTCCAGCGCCGCCCGGGCCACGCACTCGCTGACCAGCAGCATGTTGCGCAGGTCGATGGACAGGTGCCAGCCGGGGTTGTACTGCCGGTGGCCCTCCACGCCGGCCCGGCGGGCCCGTACCCGCAGGTCGGCCAGGCGCTCCAGCGCCTCTTCCATCTCGCTCTGCTTGCGGATGATGCCGACCAGGTCGTTCATCGCCTGCTGGAGTTCCTGGTGCAGGGTGTACGGGTTCTCGGCGGGCCCGCCGGGGCGGTACGCGCCCTCCTGGTCGCCGCCCTCCGCGCTGAACGGGCGCAGCGCCTCCGCCTCGGCGGCCTCGGTCTGGCGGTCGTCGACGGGCTCGCGTACCGCCGTTCCGGCCGCGTACCGGGCCGCGTACAGCCCCGCCCGGCGGCCGAAGACCAGCAGGTCGGACAGGGAGTTGCCGCCGAGCCGGTTGGAGCCGTGCATACCGCCGGCCACCTCGCCCGCGGCGAACAGCCCGGGGACGCCGGTGGCGGCGGCGGTGTCCGGGTCGACCTGCACACCGCCCATGACGTAGTGGCAGGTCGGGCCGACCTCCATCGCCTCGGCGGTGATGTCCACGTCCGCCAGTTCCTTGAACTGGTGGTGCATCGACGGCAGCCGGCGCTTGATGACCTCGGCGGGCATACGGGTGGAGACGTCCAGGAAGACCCCGCCGTGCGGGGAGCCGCGGCCCGCCTTGACCTCGGAGTTGATGGCGCGGGCGACCTCGTCGCGGGGCAGCAGCTCGGGCGGGCGGCGGTTGTGGTCGGGGTCCTCGTACCAGCGGTCGCCCTCCTCCTCGGACTGGGCGTACTTCTCCTTGAAGACGTCGGGGATGTAGTCGAACATGAAGCGTTTGCCCTCGCTGTTGCGCAGCACCCCGCCGTCGCCCCGTACGGACTCGGTGACCAGGATGCCCTTGACCGACGGCGGCCAGACCATGCCCGTGGGGTGGAACTGGACGAACTCCATGTTCACCAGCGGCGCCCCGGCCAGCAGCGCCAGCGCGTGCCCGTCACCGGTGTACTCCCAGGAGTTGGACGTCACCTTGAAGGACTTGCCGATGCCGCCGGTGGCCAGCACCACCGCCGGGGCCTGGAGGACGAAGAAGCGCCCCGACTCGCGCTCGTAGCAGAAGGCGCCCGAGACCCGGCCCTCCTCGTCCTTCAGGACGCGGGTGACCGTGCACTCCTGGAAGACCTTCAGCCGTGCCTCGTACGAGCCGAAGCTGCGGGCGTCCTCCTGCTGGAGCGAGACGATCTTCTGCTGGAGGGTACGGATCAGCTCCAGGCCCGTACGGTCCCCGACGTGAGCCAGCCGCGGGTACTCGTGACCGCCGAAGTTGCGCTGCGATATCCGGCCGTCCGGCGTACGATCGAACAGCGCGCCCCAGGTCTCCAACTCCCACACCCGGTCCGGCGCTTCGCGGGCGTGCAGCTCCGCCATCCGCCAGTGGTTGAGGAACTTCCCGCCGCGCATGGTGTCCCGGAAGTGGACCTTCCAGTTGTCGCCCTCGTTGACGTTTCCCATGCTGGCCGCGATGCCGCCCTCGGCCATGACCGTATGCGCCTTGCCGAAGAGCGACTTGCAGACCACGGCGGTACGCATGCCCTGCTCGCGGGCCTCGATGGCGGCGCGCAGCCCGGCGCCGCCAGCGCCCACCACGACCACGTCCCAGTCCTGCCGGTCGACCTGTGCCATGTCAGAAGAACCTCGGATCGTCGAAGGCGCCGCTCGCCAGGAGGAAGACGTAGAAGTCGGCGAGCGCCACGCTCACCAGGGAGACCCACGCCAGCAGCATGTGGCGCGCGTTGAGCCTGCTCACCCAGCCCCACAGGCGGTAGCGCACCGGGTGCTTGGAGAAGTGCCGCAGCCGGCCGCCGACGATGTGCCGGCAGGAGTGGCAGGAGATGGTGTACGCCCAGATCAGCACGATGTTGACCAGGAAGATCAGGGAGCCCAGACCCATGTGGCCCCACTCGTAGTGCTCGTCGCGGAAGGTGAGCACGGTGTCGTACGTCAGGACGCCGGCGACCAGCACCGCGAAGTAGAAGAAATAGCGGTGGATGTTCTGGAGGATCAGCGGGAAGCGGGTCTCGCCGGTGTACTTGCGGTGCGGCTCGGCGACCGCACAGGCCGGCGGGGAGGCCCAGAAGCCGCGGTAATACGCCTTGCGGTAGTAGTAGCAGGTCAGCCGGAAGCCCAGCGGGAAGATCAGGATCAGCAGGGCGGGTGACAGGCCCCACCAGCTCCCGAAGACCTCCCAGTTGGGGCCGCCGCGCATGGCGCGGCAGTTCTCGGACAGGCAGGGCGAGTAGAACGGCGAGACGTAGGGGGCGCTGTAGTAGTCCGCGTTCGCGAACGCCCGCCAGGTCGAGTAGACGACGAAGGCGAGCAGGCCCGCGGTCGTACAGGCCGGGGCCAGCCACCAGCGGTCGGTCCGCAGATGGCGGTCGGGGATGGCGGCACGCGACGCGTCGTGCACGCCGGTCGCGCCCGCCTGTGGTCGGGGTTCGGTGCCAGTTGCCAACGTCGGTCTCCGTAGACGGCTGTCCGTAGGGGGCAGGGCGGCGGGGCGGCGGGGCGCGGGGCGGGCCGCGCGGCCGGGCTTCGCGTGCGGTCGGCGGTGCTTGTCCTGCGGTCTCGTACGGTCTCGTGCGGTCTCACACCGTTTCGCGCCGCTTCGTGCAGTTTCATACGGTCTCGCGCGGTCTCGCATGGTCTCGTGCGGTCTCGTGAGGGTTGTCGCTTCGGCTCACGGCGCCCGGCGGACGTACGGGGCTCTTACGGCGCCCGGCGGTCGCGTGCGCCCAGGCCCTCGTCCTCCGCGTCCCGCCACAGTGCGGCGTCGTAGGGCGTGTCCGGGATCGTGACCATCTCGACGGCGGCGGGGCCGGCGGCCGGACGGTGGCCGGCGCCGAAACCCGGGGCGGACGCCAGGCGCGGAGCGGGGTCGGCGGACCGTGCGGCGGGGGCGTCCGAGGTGCCCTCCCGCAGCAGCTCCAGGCTCTCGCGCAGATGGTCGGTGTCGCTGCGTACGCGGCGGATCTCCAGCCCGCCGCCGACCTGCTGCTCCAGCCGTCCCACCGACCGCACCAGGTCTTCCAGGCTTTGCTGAGCAGCCGTCAAATCGTCTTTGAGGGACATGACTTGCCTCACCTCCGCGGGCGTGGTCGGCCATCTCATGCGCCTGCGAGTGTCGCGCGTCACAGTCGCGGTTGGGAAGGGATCCGCCGCGATTGCGGAACCGGACCGGCGCATTTCGGTGGGTACATGGCGCCTGTCCGGGTGTCCTTCGCATGCCCTGCCGGACGTTCGGGCGCGTGTACGGGTGGCGGTGGCGGGGCGCTGCCGTGCACGTCCGGGGGCCGTACGTGCCTGCCGGGCGGCTCGTTGGGCCGGGCGGGTGGCCTTGGGGCGGCGCCCGACGTGTCGGCGGGCCGCGCCCCGGTCGGTCCCCTTCAGTGGTGGAGGCATAGATGTGATGAGCCGCAAAGTCGGCCGAAGGTGATCCGCGGACAAAGGCGGCGGCGCGGCACGGGCGAGCCCCGGAGGGAACAGCCATGACCGACCACGACAGCCCGGCCGGCGCGGCGGGCCGCAGGCGCCGCCGCGCCGCCCTCATCGCGGCGGGGGCGCTGCTCCCGCTGCCCGTACTGGCGGGCTGTGGCCCGGGGAGCGACGCGCAGACGTCCGGCCCCGTCTCGCAGGACATCGCCGGCACGCCCCGGGACGGGCTGCGCGAGGGCGGCACGCTGCGCTGGGCGATGGACGCGATGCCGGGCACCCTCAACGTCTTCCAGGCCGACGCCGACGCGAACACCGCGCGGGTCACCGGCGCCGTACTGCCCGCGCTGTTCACCCTCGACGCCCGGGGCACCCCGCAGCGCAACCCCGACTACCTCGACGCCGCGGACGTCGTCGAGCGCGACCCGCGGCAGGTCGTGCGGTACCGGATCAACCCCAAGGCGCGCTGGAGCGACGGCCGGCCGATCGGCGTGGAGGACTTCGCCGCGCAGTGGAACGCGCTGCGCGGCAAGGACAACGCGTACTGGACCGCGCGCAACGCGGGCTACAACCGGATCGCCAAGGTCGAGCGGGGAGCCGGCCCCCACGAGGTCGAGGTCACCTTCGGGGCGTCGTACGCGGACTGGGAGTCCCTGTTCACGCCGCTGTACCCGAAGAGCGTGATGGGCCGGGCGAACGCCTTCAACGACGGCGCCCGCGAACAACTGGTCGCCGACGCGGGCCCGTTCACCCTGCACGGGCGGGACGCGGCGCGCGGCACGGTCACGCTCGTACGCAATCCGAAGTGGTGGGGCGAGCGGGCCCGGCTGGACCGGATCGTGCTGGCGGCGCTGCCGCGCGGGAAGCGGGCCGCCGCGCTGGCCGACGGGAGCATCGACCTGGCGGGCGTCGACGCGATGGCCGCCCGGCGGATCGCCGAGGCGCGGCGGCCCCCGCCGTCCGGCTCGCCGGGTTCCGGCTCCGGGAATCCCGGCCCACAGGAGTCCGGCGCCCGGGGCTCCCGTACGCGGGGCTCCGGCACCCGGCCCGGGGCCGAAGGAGCGGGCTTGGGGGAGGGCCGGCGCGCGGCGGAGCGGGACGGCCTCCGCCGCTACACCGTCCGCAAGGCCCTGGAGCCCGCCTACACCCAGCTCGCCGTCAACGGCGGCAGCGGACCGCTCGCCGACGAGCGGGTCCGCCGGGCGGTGGCCCGCGCCATCGACCGCAAGGCGCTGGCCGCCTCCGTACTCAAGCCGCTCGGGCTGCCGGCCGAGCCGCTCGGCAGCCATCTGCTGATGGCCGGGCAGGAGGGGTACGCGGACCACAGCGCGGCGCTGGGGGAGCAGGACACCGTGGCCGCGCGGGCACTGCTGGCCGACGCGGGCTGGCGGCCGGTGGGCGGCGCGCAGGAGAGCCCGCGGACCCCGAGGTCCCCGCAGGCGTCCGGCGGGAAGGCGGACGCCCAGGAGGCCGGCCGGCCCGGCGGCGGCAAGGGCGCCCACAGCGATGCCGCCGGTGCCCGGGCCGAGGCGAGCGCGGACAACCGGGAGGCCGCCGCGGACCAGAACGCCCCGGACCCGGGGCGCGCGGCCGGCCCGGCGCCGCTGTCCGCGGCCGTACGGAGCACCGCCGCGACCCAGCGGGCCGCGCTGCTGCGGCAGAGCGCCGGGCTCTACCGGAAGGCCGCGCGCAAGCAGAAGCGCAGGGCCCACGGGGACCGGGACAGTACGGCGTACCGGAAGTACGTGAAGTACAAGAGGCGGGCGGCACGGGCGGCGCGGGCCGCCGTACGGATCGAGGCGGCACAGGCGCTCGGGGCCCCCGACACGGTCTCGGCGGTCCCGGCGGGCGCACGGGGAGCCGTACCGAAGCCCGCCGCTCCGAAGCCCGCCGCTCCGCCGCCCGCTGCCGCCGGGCCCGCCGGGCCCGCCGGAGAAGGCTCACCCGCCTCCCGCGCGGACGCACACGCCCACCGCGGCGGCCAGCAGCGGCACCCGGCGGCGGCCGGCGCCGCGGCGCGCGGTGCCCGCCCCGCCGCCGTCAAGAAGGACGGCCGGCCGCTCGTCCTGCGCTTCGTGCTCCCCGACGGCCCCGGCTCCGAGCAGGTGCGCGCGGTCGGCGAGCGCATCTCGGCGATGCTGGAGAAGATCGGCGTACGGACCACGGTCCAGAAGGTCGCCGACCAGAGCTACTTCCAGGACCACATCTCCTCCGGCGACTACGACCTGGCGCTCTACACCTGGCCCGGCTCCGCCTACCCCGCCACCGACGCCCGCCCCGTCTACGCCAAGCCGCGGCCGGCCCCCGACGGCCTGCTCACCGTCGAGCAGAACTACACCCGGGTCGGGACCGACCACATCGACCAGCTCTTCGACCAGGCCGCCGCCGAACTGGACCCGGACGCCTCCCGGGAGCTGGTGGACCGTGCGGACGCCCGTATCTGGGCCGCCGCCGGATCGATCCCCCTGTATCAGCGCCCGGAGCTGGTCGCGGCCCGGGAAGGACTGGCCAACGCGGGTGCCTTCGGCTTCGCCACCCCCCGCTACCAGGACATCGGCTACCGGAAATAACCCCAACCGGCACGAGAAAGAGCAGGTCAGGCAGGGTGTGAGCGGGCTGGGGCGGCCGTGGTCGCCCCGGACCCGTACCATGGGATAAGGCCGTGGCGTCCTCATGCCCGGCGGGCGGGCGTACCGGACCGTACGTGCCGCCATCCACGATTCCGGGAGAAGCGCCGCCAGTATGCCCACGCGCCACGACATTCGTAACGTCGCCATCGTCGCCCACGTCGACCACGGCAAGACGACCCTCGTCGACGCCATGCTCAAGCAGGCCGGAGCCTTCGCCGCACACGCCGCGGAGAATCTGGACGACCGGATGATGGACTCCAACGACCTGGAGCGTGAGAAGGGCATCACGATCCTCGCCAAGAACACCGCGGTGAAGTACCACCCGAAGGGCGGCGGGGACCCGATCACCATCAACATCATCGACACCCCCGGCCACGCCGACTTCGGCGGCGAGGTCGAGCGCGGCCTGTCGATGGTGGACGCGGTCGTGCTGCTGGTCGACGCCTCCGAGGGCCCGCTGCCGCAGACCCGCTTCGTGCTGCGCAAGGCGCTGGCCGCGAAGATGCCGGTCATTCTGTGCATCAACAAGACCGACCGCCCCGACTCGCGGATCGCCGAGGTCGTCGATGAGACGTACGACCTGTTCCTGGACCTGGACGCGACCGAGGAGCAGATCGAGTTCCCGATCGTCTACGCCTGCGCCCGTGACGGCGTGGCCTCGCTGACCAAGCCCGAGGACGGCACCGTCCCGCAGGACAGCGACAACCTGGAGCCGTTCTTCTCCACGCTGCTGGAGCACGTCCCGGCCCCCGAGTACGACGAGTCCGCCCCCCTCCAGGCGCACGTCACCAACCTGGACGCGGACAACTTCCTCGGCCGTATCGCGCTGCTCCGCGTCGAGCAGGGCGAGCTGAAGAAGGGCCAGACCGTCGCCTGGATCAAGCGCGACGGCAGCGTCTCCAACGTCCGCATCACCGAGCTGATGATGACCGAGGCGCTCACCCGCAAGCCGGCCGAGGTGGCGGGCCCCGGCGACATCTGCGCGGTGGCCGGCATCCCCGACATCATGATCGGCGAGACCCTGGCCGACCCGGAGAACCCGATCGCGCTGCCGCTGATCACGGTCGACGAGCCCGCGATCTCGATGACCATCGGTACGAACACCTCCCCGCTGGTCGGCCGCGGCGGCACCGGCAAGGGCGCGGACGCCAAGGCCGCGGTCAAGGACCGCAAGGTCACCGCCCGCCAGGTCAAGGACCGCCTGGACCGCGAGCTGATCGGTAACGTCTCGCTGCGCGTGCTGGAGACCGAGCGCCCCGACGCCTGGGAGGTGCAGGGCCGCGGTGAGCTGGCGCTGGCCATCCTGGTCGAGCAGATGCGCCGCGAAGGGTACGAGATGACCATCGGCAAGCCGCAGGTCGTCACCAAGGAGATCGACGGCAAGGTCCACGAGCCCGTCGAGCGCATGACGATCGACGTGCCCGAGGAGCACATGGGCGCGGTCACCCAGCTCATGGGCGTACGCAAGGGCCGGATGGACAACATGTCCAACCACGGCTCCGGCTGGGTCCGCATGGAGTTCGTGGTGCCCTCCCGCGGTCTGATCGGCTTCCGTACGGAGTTCCTGACCAACACCCGCGGCACGGGTATCGCCCACTCCATCCACGAGGGCCACGAGCCCTGGTTCGGCACGCTGACGACCCGTAACAACGGCTCGCTGGTCGCCGACCGGGCCGGCGTGGTCACCGCTTTCGCGATGACCAATCTCCAGGAGCGCGGCGTCCTCTTCGTCGATCCCGGCACCGAGGTGTACGAGGGCATGATCGTCGGCGAGAACTCCCGCTCCGACGACATGGACGTGAACATCACCAAGGAGAAGAAGCTCACCAACATGCGCTCCTCCTCCGCCGACTCCTTCGAGGCGATCGTCCCGCCGCGCAAGCTCTCCCTGGAGCAGTCCCTGGAGTTCTGCCGCGACGACGAGTGCGTCGAGGTCACCCCGGAGGCGGTCCGCA
The DNA here is from genome assembly GCF_022695595.1 of Streptomyces sp. MST-110588. NCBI lineage: Bacteria > Bacillati > Actinomycetota > Actinomycetes > Kitasatosporales > Streptomycetaceae > Streptomyces > Streptomyces sp. MST-110588. Next base: position 2,706,601 of record NZ_CP074380.1, on the reverse strand, counting down.
TCCGCAAGGTCGTCCTGGACCAGAAGGAGCGCGGTCGCGCCGCCTCCCGCGCCAAGCGGTGACCAGGGTATCGCCGTAAATCCTGAATACCGCGTCCCGTTCCACGGCTGAACGAACGCCCCTTCGAGCCCTGTGCCCGAAGGGGCGTCGGCGTACCCGGAGGACGCCGGGGCCTCGGGTGCCGAGACTGTCCGCAGGCGGTTGCAAAAGGAAAGCGTTGACGGGGACCAGGGCCGATGTCAAAGTCTTTTCGCAGTTCATCGCCAGGCGGAGGTTGTCGGTGAAGGGGTTCCCGTACGGGATGTGCGCGGTGCATCGGTGGGCTGGTTCTGTCGCTGTGCACCAGAATTTCCGCATGGGCTGAAGAGACTGCGCCGACGAGTCTTCGCTGTTTGCATTTCACTCAAGGGGGTCCCCGTGGTGGCGAAGGGAATCGTTCACTATCGAATTCTCGGCCCACTGGAGGTCGTCGGCCATGACATGCGGGCATGCCGATTACCGCGGGGTCGTCAGCAGGTGGTATTGGGGGCCCTGCTTCTGGAGGCCAACAGGGTCGTCAGTACCGAATTCCTCATCGACGCCGTCTGGGGGGCAAATCCGCCGAATACCGCCCGCACGCAGATACAGACCTGTGTTTCCGCCTTGCGGAGTGTTCTCGCGGGAATCGGTCAAGGAGCGGCGATCGTCACACGGGAACCCGGCTACATGATCGTCGTCGCCGATGGTCACCTGGACAGCAAAGTGTTCACGAAGAAAATCGCGGAGTCGAGCGTGCTCATCCGCGAAGGGCGTACCGACGAGGCGCGGAAGGTTTTGTACAAAGCCATCGGCCTGTGGCGTGGCCGGGCTTTGAGCGGTACCAGCAGCGAAAAACTGCGGTCGAAGGTGTCGCAGATGGAAGAGAGCCGGCTGTGGGCCCTGGAGACCTACGCGGAACTCCAGTTGCAGGCCGGCCGGCATCACAAGATGGTCGGGGAACTGCATGCCCTGGTCCAGGAACACCCACTGCGGGAAGGGATGCGCCGTCTGCTGATGCTCGCTCTGTACCGCTCCGGCCGGCAGGCGGAGGCCCTGGACGTCTACCGTGCCGGGCGGCGGCTGTCGGTCACTGAGCTGGGCCTGGAGCCGGGGGAGGAACTCAAGCGTCTGGAACGGGCCATCCTGTCGGGCGACGCCACTTTGCAGGCGCCTCCGTCTCCCCCTGCCAGGGCCCAGGAACACCAAGAAGCGCCGGCGCGGGGCGAATGCAACGGCCCCGCCCAGCTCCCGCCCGAGTGCGAGGAGTTCATCGGCCGCACGGAACTGGTCGATCGGATCACGCGACTGCTGGGCGGCGACGGCGGACGGGGCCTGCGCGCGGTGGTGCTGACGGGACCGCTGGGGGTGGGGAAGAGCACGCTGGCGCTGCACATCGCGCACCGGCTGGCCGACAGGTTCCCCGACGGTCGGCTGCACTGCCGTCTCGGCGGCTCCCACGGGCAGCCGCAGCCACCTGAGGAGGTACTCGCACGGTTCCTGGAGACACTGGGTGTGCCGGCGGCCTCACTGCCGGCCACGGTGGGTGAGCGGGCGGAAATGTTCCGTCGGCTGACGGCCGGCAAGCGGATCCTGATGGTGCTGGACGACGTCACCGGCGAGCACCAGTTGCGCCATCTGCTGCCCGACGACGACTCGTGCGCCGTACTGATCACGGGAAGTCCGCGGGTCGTGGGCCTCCCCGGCTCCCAGTCCTTCACCGTGGATGTTTTTGACGACACCGAAGCGCTCGGGATGCTGGCGCGGGACATCGGGGAACACCGGGTCTCCCGCGAGCCGAAGGAGGCCGAAAGGCTGTGCCGTCTGGTCGGCCGGTCGCCGCTGGCCCTGCGCATCGTGGGCGCCCGGCTGGCCGCCCGTCCGCACTGGTCGCTGGCGTGGATGGCCGGTCGTCTGTCGCCGGAACACCGGAGGCTGGACGAGCTGGCGCACGGCGACCTGGCCCTGCGAACGCGGCTGTCCGCGACGTACGGCGGACTTGAGGGGGAAGCCCGCAGACTGCTGCGGCTCCTCAGCCTCGTGGAAGGGCCGACGACAGGGGTGTGGGAGGCGGGTGAACTGCTGGACGTCGACCTTTACCGCGCGGGTGACCTGCTCGAAACACTGGTCGACGCCCAGGTGCTCGAAACGGTCGGCATCGACCGGATCGGCAGTCCCTACTACAAGATGCCGGGGCTGGTCCGGCTGTTCGCCCGCGAGGAACTGGAAAGGCGGGAGGATGCCGCGACCCTGCACGCGGCCATCGGCCGGGTGGTCGGCTGCTGGCTGACCGCGATGGACGAGCTGCACCGGAGGATTTCCCACGGGGACTTCACCGTACTGCGCGGAAGGTCACCACGTCGGCCGGTGCCGCCGGACGCCCTCGAACGGCTCCTCGTCGACCCGCTCGACTGGCTCGATTCCGAGCGGGCCAATCTGTACTCCGCCATAGCGCTCGCCGCGGCCCACGGTCACGAGGAAGCGAGCTGGGAACTCGCCGTCGGTCTGGTGCCGCTCTTCGAGGACCGGCGCTACTTCGACGACTGGGAACGAACCCATCTGGAGACGATCGAAAGGGTCTGGGCGAAGGGGCTGCGTCGTGGACACGCCGCGCTGATGTACTCCATGGGCTTGCTCCACCTGAGGCGAGGCCAGACGGACGCGGCCGAGCAGCAGTTGGTGTCGGCCCTGGAACTCTTCGAGGAAATCGGCGGTATACACGCACGGGCTCTGACGCGGTGCGCACTGGCGCTGCTGGAACAACGGCGGGGGGACACCGGGACGGCGGCGGCCGGGTTCTCCGCCGCCCTGGAGGATTTCCGTCACGTCGGTGACCGTGCCGGCGCGGCCCGCGTCCTGATCCACATGGCACGTGGGGCGAGCGACCGGAACGACCCGCGGACCGCGCACCGTCACCTGGACGAAGCCCTGGAACTGTGCCGTGCCACCGGTTGCTGGCAGGTGGAGGCGGAAGCCCGCTACGTGCGAGGCAGCCTCCTGCAGGAGCAGGGATGCTTCCAGCAGGCCGAGGACATCCTGTCGGATGTCCTCCAGCACGTACGCGCGCGGTGCGACCCGGCGGCCGTGCCCCGGAGGCCGCCCTGCACGGGGCTGGCGGACGCCGAACTCGGCCGGGTCCCGGTCGGCCGGCTGATACTGCGGGAGGCGATCACCGCGTACGAGCGCAACGCGGACTGGGGAGCGGCGGCCGGTGCCCGTCTGGAGCTGATGCGCGTCCAGGCCCGGCTCCGGAACCGGCGACCGGCCGGCGGTGGGCGGGACGCGGCAGAGGGCCCCCGTGGGTCCACTTCCGCGTGCCGTTGACGAGATCCGGACAGTACGTCGCTGCGGTCGCCCCTGGCCGGCCGCGGATCACCTCAAGCGAGTGGCACGGGTGCTGACCAGGCGCGCTGCCGCCGCACCACTGGTCCGGTACACCGGGACTATCACGGCACTACTGACGCACCGATCCCGTTATGACAGCGGTTCAGTAGACGCGTGTTGAGGATGGGGCCCGTGGGCACGGTCACCGCCCACTCCGGCCGAGCATCCGGTGTCCCGCCGTGGTGCCGACAGCCGCACATGTCACCTGGATGACCAGGGGTGGAGGTTGATCCATGGACGTGCCGAACCGATCGCGCCCGCTGCCGATCGGCGAGATCTTCGCCCGGCGGGCCCGCAGCGCCCCAGGCAGGGTCGCGGTGAGCGGGGAGGACGGTGAGCTGACGTACGGTGAACTGGACGACCGCTCGGACCGTCTGGCCCGGCGCCTGCAGGACCTGGGTGTCGTCCCGGGAGACGTCGTGGCCCTGGACGGGGCGCGGCGGGTCACCACCGTCATCGGGCTGCTGGGCATCCTGAAGGCGGGCGCCGCCTATCTCGCCCTCGAACACCGGTATCCGGCCGAGCGCAGGCGCCTGGTGCTCCGCGACGCGGGGGTCCGGTTCGTCCTGACCCATGCCGACGTGAGTGCCGAACGGCCGGCGGAGCTGCCGTCGTCATGCACACCGGTGTCACTGGAGGGCGAGCTTCCCGACCTGCTGCCGCGGCCGACGGAAGTGACCGCGGACCATGTCGCCTACCTCGCCTACACCTCCGGTTCGACCGGTGCCCCGAAGGGCGTCTGTATACCGCACCGGGCGGTCTCGCGCCTGGTGGTGGACAGCGACTTCCTGCCGGTCGCGGCCGACGACGTCTTCCTCCAGTTCGCGCCGCTCGCCTTCGACGCCTCCACCCTGGAGGTCTGGGGGCCGTTGCTCAACGGCGCCCGGCTGGAACTGGCCCCCGAGCGGGAACTGTCGGCCGGTGAACTCACCAAACACGTCAGGTGCGCGGGTGTCACGGTGCTCTGGCTGACCGCCGGTCTGTTCCAGCAGGTCGTCGACAACGGCCTGGAGGACCTGCAGGGTCTGCGTTACCTGGTGGCCGGCGGGGACGTCCTGTCGCCCGCGCACGTCAACCGGGCGCTGGCAGCCCTGGGAGACACCGTACTGATCAACGGCTACGGCCCCACCGAGAACACCACGTTCACCTGTTGCCACACGGTCACCGAGCCGGTCTCCGGTTCCGTACCCATAGGCCGTCCGATCCGTGGCACCGGGGTGTACATCCTCGACGCGGCCCTGCGCCCGGTCGCCGACGGCCGGATCGGCGAACTCTTCGCGACGGGAGAGGGACTGGCCCACGGATATCTGAACTGCCCGGAGCTGACCGCCCAGCGGTTCCTGCCCGACCCGTTCTCCCCCTGCCCCGGAGGACGGATGTACCGGACCGGAGACCTGGTCAGCAGGCTTGAAGACGGAACGCTGGAGTACCACGGGCGCGCCGACGGCCAAGTGAAGATCCGTGGCTTCCGGATCGAGCCGGGCGAGGTGGAGTCCGCCGTGTGCCAACTGCCCGGCGTCACGGCCGCGGCCGTGGTCGCGCAGTCGCAGCCGTCGGGCGGGAAGCGGCTGGTCGCCTACGTCACCGGGCGACCGGCAAGCCTGCCCGCCACGTTGGACCTGCGCCGCCAACTGGCCGGGACCCTGCCGTCGTACGCCGTCCCGTCCCTGATCCAAGTGGTGGACGCGCTGCCGCTGACCACGAATGGCAAGATCGACCGCGCTGCGCTGGCCGCGGCGGAGACAGCGTGCCGGCCCGACCTCAGAGCGGCCTACCGCAAGCCGCGCACCCCGACGGAAACCGTGGTGGTACGGCTGTGGAGCGACCTGCTGGGCATCGAGGGCATAGGCGCCGACGACGACTTCTTCGAACTCGGCGGCCACTCGCTGGTCGGCGTGCGGATCACGGCGGACCTACGGCGTGAATACGGCGTCGAGATCTCACCGGTCACCTTCTACCTCGATCCCACCCCGGCGGGTCTGGCCGCGGCGATCGACGCGGCACGGGAGGCGGCATGAGGATCACCGACGGCGCCCCGGTCACCGACGGTGTCGACCTGGCGGCGATCGACCTCTTCGACCCGGAGTTCCACGCCGCGGGCGACCCGCACCAGGTCTGGGCCGCGATGCGGGACCGCGCGCCGCTGCACCGCCAGGTGCTCCCCGACGGACGTGCCTTCTGGTCGGTGACCCGGTACGAGGACGCCTGCCGCGTGCTGGCGGACCACCGGTCCTTCACCTCGCAGCGGGGCAGTATCCTCACCCAGCTCGGCCACGACGACGTCTCGTCGGGAAAGATGCTGGTGTCCACGGACCCGCCACGGCACGGTGAACTACGGCGACCGATGAACAAGAGGCTGACCGCGCGGGCGCTGGCCGACTGGGAGTCCAGGATCAGGCGGGCCGTAGGGCACTTCCTCGCCCCCGGACTGGACGGGGGCGTCTGGGACGTGGCACAGCGGGCCTACCACCTGCCGATGACCGTGGCGGGGGCGCTGCTGGGAGTGCCCGAGCCGGACTGGGAGGACCTGGTCCGCTGGACGGGTATGGCGGCTGCACCGGAGGACCCCCTGTTCCGGATCGGCAGCGGACCGGCCACTCTGGCCATCGCACACCACCAGTTGTTCGAGTACTTCGCCGCACAGTTCCGCGCCCGCCGTCGCGGGGACGGGCCGGGCCAGGACCTCATCGGTCATCTGATGACGATGGATGCGGGCACCGGGAAGCTGACCGAGGAAGAAGTCGTCTACAACTGCTACAGCCTGCTGCTGGGCGCCAACGCGACCACCCCGCACACCGTTTCCGGGCTCCTGCTCGCGCTGGCCGAACGCGACGACCAGTTGCGCAAGGCCGCCTCGGACCGGACGCTGATCCCCTCCCTCGTGGAGGAGGGCCTGCGCTGGACCTCGCCGGCCAGCAGCTTCCTGCGGTACGCCGTCGCGGACACCGCGCTGGGCGGCGGACAGGTGGCCGCGGGTGACGCGGTGGCGGTCTGGATCGGTTCCGCCAATCGGGACCAAAGGGTTTTCGCCGATCCGTACCGTTTCGACATCCTGCGCGAGGACAATCGGCACATCGCTTTCGGTCACGGCCCCCATTACTGTCTGGGCGCCACTCTCGCCCGGTTCACCTTCCGCATCCTTTTCGAAGAGTTTTTCCGGCTCTTCCGGGCGGTGGAACTCGCGGGTCCGATCCAGCACCTGAAATCCGTGTTCGTCGCGGGACTGACGCGTCTTCCGGTGCTGACCCACAGGCGCTGACCCACAGGCGCTGACTTTCGCAAGTTCTTTCTTGCGGTGTTGTGCCACTCCCCATAGAGCCGAAGAAATGCGAGTCGTGTGACGTATGCCTTCCCCATCCATGACAGGTGCCACCGGAGCGCTCGGTACCTGGCTGCTGAGAGAGCCCGCCGACGATGTGGCGGCCCGTGTCTTCTGCTTCCCTTATTCGGGGTGGGGGCGTCGATGTTCAACGCCTGGCCCCGCCGGTTCGGTGACGTGGAGGTGTGCTCCATCCAGTTACCGGGCCGGGAGAACCGGATGCGGGAGCCGCACTACGGTTCGTACCAGCGCTTGGCGCAGGACCTGGTCGAACCGCTGCTGCCCTACCTGGACCGGCCGTTCGCGTTCTTCGGCCACTGCGCGGGATCGCTGCCCGCTTTCGAGACGGCCCGGCTGCTGGTGCGCCGCGGACTGCCCGTGCCCACCCGGCTGTTCGTCTCCGCCCAGGTCGCGCCGCACCACTGCCCCCACGACCGGTTCCTGACCATGACGGACGACGAACTGCGGGCCGAACTGGAGATCCTCGCGGTCTCCCGGGCGGCAGCCCGCATCCGGCGCTGATCGATCTGGGGCTGGCGGTGTTGCGCGAGGACCTGGACGCGAACCGGCAGTACCGGATGACCGAGCCCGTCACCGTACCCTTCGGCATCAGCGTCCTGCACTGGGCGGACGACCCGGAGGTCACCCTGGAGGAACTCCGGGGGTGGCAACACTACGGGGACGAGGTGGACTTCACCGTTCTGGACGGTGGCCACTACGCGTTCCTGTCGGCACCCCCACCGCTTCTCGGGCGACTGGCCGACGCGTTCACGGCATCGCCCGGGCCCCGGCCATGAGGGACGACGCTCCGGCCGCGCCCGTCCCCGTGCTCGCGGTCCCCGGTTTCCGGCGTCTGCTGGCCGGGCGCACCCTGTCCTTCCTGGCCACCGCCCTGGTGCCCACCGCACTGACCCTGGCCGTGATCAAGGAGACGGGCAGCGCCGGCGACCTGGGCATCGTCCTGGCCGCGGAACTCGTGCCGCAACTGCTCCTCCTGCCCGTGGGAGGCGTGCTGGCCGACCGGTACCCCGCCCAGCGGGTGGCGTTCCTCGCCGACCTGGTCCGAGGCGTGGCCCAGTTCGTCATCGGCGTCGAGCTGCTGCTCGGCACCGCGCGGATCACCGACCTCGCCGTGCTGTCGGCGGTCACCGGTGCGGCCATCGCCTTCGGGACGCCCACGATGTCCCCGCTGGTGACCGCCGTGGTCCCGGAGAGCGCGCGGCTGCGCGCCAACGGGCACCTGGGCGTCGCCCGCGGTATCGCCCTGGTGGCCGGGCCCGGTGTCGCGGGTGTGCTGGTGGTGACGACCGGACCCGGCTGGGCGTTCGTACTGACGGCGCTGCTCTTCGCCGTCGCCGCCGTGACCCTGGGTGGGCTGCGCACGGCGCCCAGGGCCGCGCGGGACGATCCCGGCACCTTCTTCCGGGACCTGGCCGACGGCTGGCAGGAGGTCAGCAGCCGCCCGTGGTTCTGGACCAACTTGCTGGCCCACGGCGTCTCCAACCTCGCGGCCGGGGTGCTCATGACCCTGGGACCGCTCATCGCTGTGGAACGGCTGGGCGGAGAGGTCGCCTGGGTGGTGGTCTACCAGGCGGGCATGGCCGGAATGGTGGCCGGCGCCTTCCTGGCGCCTCGGCTGCGGGCTCGACGTCCGCTGATCATCACCTCGGTCTGCGGAGCGCTCTTCGCGCTGCCACTGATCACCTTCTCCGTACCGATGACCACGTGGATCAACGCGGTGGCGTACGGGATCGCCATGTTCGGGCTGGGCATCCTCAACACCCTGTGGCAGACCACCATGCAACGCCACATCCCGGAACACGCACTGGCCAGGACCGACTCCTACGACGCGCTGCTGTCCTTCGCCGCCCGGCCGCTGGGCCTGGCGGTGGCGGCGCCCGTCGCCGCCGTGACGGGCATGGCGGCACCGCTGCTTAGCGCGGCCGGCCTCGTCGTGGCCGCCAACCTGGCCGTCATCGCGCTGCCCGACGCGCGGGCGATCCGCGGCCGGTCCAAAGCCGATGTTCCTTCCTCGTGAGCTATCGCTGAATTGGCGGGACACATGAACACCACAGAAGAGTCCGCGACACTGGCGGTCATCGGTGCCGCGTTCGAACTGCCCCAGTGCACCGACTGGCGGGCACTGACCGCTCTCCTGCGCGAGGGGCGCGACACCCTTCGGCCGTTTCCCGGCAAGCGGGCCGAAGCCACCGGCGTACGCCATGACGATGCCGGCCGGGCAGGTGGCTGGATCGATGACGTCACCGGTTTCGACCACCGCTACTTCGGCCTCTCCAAGGCCGAGGCCGAATTGATCGATCCACGGCAGCGGCGCATGCTGCACCTCGCCGTACGGGCCGTCGGTGAGGCCGGGTACCGGCCTTCGGAACTCGCGGGCAGCGACACCGCGGTACTGGTGGCCGGGTACGGTGGCCCGCACCCGAGCCTTTCCGACCTGCTGCCCGCCCACGAGCGGCGGACCGGTGCGGCGAGGACCGGCAGCCTCCACGCGTACGCGGCCGGACGCATCGCCTATCACCTGGATCTGCGCGGACCGGCCCAGGTCATCGACACGTCCTGCTCCTCGTTCCTGGTCGCCCTGCACGAGGCGCGCTGGAAGCTGGCCCGGGGCGAGAGCGCCCTGGCCCTGGTCGGGGGGTACGAGCTGGTGCTCGGCCCGGTGCCGCGGCGCACCACCAGCGCCGAGGGCATGGGCGTCCTGTCGCCCACCGACCGGTGCCGCCCCTTCGACAGCGCCGCGGACGGCACCGCTTACGGCGAAGGCGGCGGGTTCGTCCTGGTCAAACGGCTTGCGGACGCGCTGCGGGACGGCGACACGATCTCCGCGGTGATCCGCGGCAGTGCCGTGAACCAGGACGCGCGGCGCAGCACCGGGCTGACCGCTCCCAGCCCGGCCGCGCAGACCGAGGTGATAGCGGCTGCCTGGAAAGACGCGGGTGTCCCACCGAGCACGATCGGGTACATCGAGGCCCACGGCACCGGTACGAAGATCGGCGACCCCATCGAGATCCAGGGGCTCGCCCAGGCATGGACCGCGCATTCCCGGGGCGTGGTTCCGGTCTCCTCGGCCAAGGCGAACTTCGGGCACCTGGGCTGCATGGCCTCCTTCGCGGGGCTGCTGCGGGTCATCGCCCAGTTCCGGGCCGGGGAAGTCTTTCCCACGGCCAATTTCACCGAGCCCAACCCGCTGCTCTCGATGGAGCGGGTCCCGCTGAGGATCGCCGACCGGCGTGAGGGCTGGCCGACGACCGACGGCCCCCGGCGTGCCGCGGTCAGCAGTTTCGGGCTGAGCGGCACCAACGCGCACATGGTCCTCGAACAGGGCCCGGTCCCCGCCGCGTCGGCCGCGTACGAACCCGCGGAACGGCTGGTCGTCCTGTCGGCCCGCGACACGGCCGCACTCCACCAGCAGGTGCGGCGGCTGCGCCGGCAAGTGGCCGAGGATGTGGCCGGGTTCGACCTGGCAGCGGCCTGTGAGGTGCTGACCGCGGGCCGCGAGCACTTCCCGTACCGGTGCGGCTGGGTGGTCCGTGACAGCACGGACCTGCTCGACAGGCTCGGCACGGCGTTGCACGACCCCGCTCGGACGCCGGCACCCACCGAGGGCACGCCGCCCCCATTGGTGGCGGTCCTGGGCGATGTCCCGGACGTGCGGCTCGACAGGTTGCGGGAGTACGCCACTGCCTACCCGGCCTTCGCCCGCGTCGTCTCCGAGGCCGCGGAACGGATACCGGCCGATGACTGGTCCCCCGCCCAGCGGGCGCTCCTGTGGCTGGTGGCGGGGCGCGGGTCCTGGCGGCAGCCGGGCTGCGACCGCAGTTGACCCTCACGCACGGCACCGGGGCGACGGCGGCCCGGGTGCTCCGGGGCGAGGGCGACCTGTTCCGTGCCCTGGACGCGGTGGCGGCCCCGGCCGCGCCGCCCGAGCCACCGGACCCGGACGCGCTGCGCACCGCGCTGGCCGGCCTGGGCGCGCAGCCGGTGATCACCGACCTGTCCGAGGGCAGCGCGCTGTCCGGCCTCGTGGCGCAGGAGCCGTACGCCGCACTGGCCACCTCACCCGCGCGGGCGCTCCTGGCAGTCCATCTCCACGGACACACCGTCGACTGGCGTGCGGGGCTGGGGCGCGCCCCGCGCCGACGGCTCGAACTGCCGGTCGCCGCCCTCCGGGAGGACCACTGCTGGCCGGTGGTGGCACCGGCGGACGGCCCGGCCGCAAACACTCCCGCGGCGGACGACGTACCGGACACCGTGCCCGCGTCCGTGCCCGGCCCGGCGGTGGCGGCCCAGGGGGCGGCTTCGTCGGCGGACGGGGTCGCCGAGACCGTGCTCGCCTTCGCCCGCGACGTGCTCAAGGAGCCGGGGCTGAGCCTGTCGGACGACTTCTTCCAGGTCGGCGGCAACTCATTGAACGGGACGCAGATGATCTCGCGTATCAACGAGCGCTTCGCCACGAACCTTGAGGTGCTCGACCTCTTCGACCTGCCGGACCTGCGTGCCCTGGCCGAGTGGGTGGCCGAGCAGAGCGCCGCACCGGCCACCGCCACACCGGTCATCACGACACCGGCCACCCCCGCGCCGGCCACCGCGGTGCCGTCCGCCACGGACTCCGCGCCCACCCCTGCCCCGGTCCGTGAGACGGGCCAACAGGGCCCGCTGTCCGGCCCGCAGACAGCGATCTGGGCGGCGGACCGGCTCGACCCGGAGTCGGGCACCTACAACGTGCCTGCGGCACTGCTGCTCGACGCGGATTTCGATGCGGACCTGGGCGCGGCGGAACTCGCCGACCGCCTGACCCGGCTCGCGCGCCGCCACCCCATGCTCCGCGCCGGTCTGCGGGACACCCCGGACGGACCCCGGCAGGTGATCACACCGGCCGACGAGGTCCGCGTGGAACTGGAGCACCGGGAACTCGACCTGACCGCCTGGACCGAGGCGGACGGCAGGGCCGAACTCCTGGACCGCCTCCGCGCCCTGGTCGCACAGCCGCTGTCGCTGTACGACCGGCTTCCCAGCCGCCATCAACTGGTACGGGTCCACTTCGCGGACCGCCGGCGCACCGTACTGCTGCTGACCTACCACCACCTGTTCGTCGACGGCTGGTCCTGGCGGCTGCTGTTCCGGGACCTGGCCGACGACACGGGCGGCGAGCCCCCCGAGCCCAAGCGCGGCTACCTCGACCACGTGCACGAGCAGCGGGAGTTGCTGGGACAGGAAGCGGGACGCCGCCTGGAGCGCTTCTGGTCCGACTACCTCGACGGCGCTCCGTATGTACCGTTGCCGGCGGACCGGGAGGCCACGGGCACCCGGGACCGTGCGGTGGGCACCGAACTCCTCTCGCCCATCGATCAGGAACTGGCGGAATCCATCCGCGGCCTGGCACGGCGGGAGCGCTGCACACCGCACATGGTGATGCTGGCCGCGTGGGCGGCACTGCTGTGGAGGATCGGCGGTGAGCGGGACGTCACCGTCGCCGTGCCGACGGCCGGCCGCGCGCCCGCGGACGAGACCGTGGTCGGCAACTACGCCAACGTCATCGCGGTCCGGGTCCGGGTCCGGCCGGACGAGCCGTTCTCCGCCCTGCTGGCCGCGGTGCGGGAAACCTCACTGACCACCCTCGCGCACCAAGGGCTGCCCACCGACCGGATCCGGCGGATCGCCCGGCCCGGTTCCGCCGATCCGCTGGCCCCGACCATGTTCGGCTTCAACAGCGACGTGGAACCGCTGCACCGGCTGGGAGAGGCAGGGCCGGCGGTCGAACTGCTCGACGTCGGCCAGGGAGCGGCGGCCTTCCCGCTCAGCGTGGTGGTGCTCGAATACGGCGGGGAGATGCGGGCCCGCTTCCAGTACGACCCCGAGCTGTTCGCATCCGCAACCGTGCGGGACTGGCTGGAGGCGTACCGCCTGCTACTGGCACGACTGGCCGACCAGGGACCGGACGCACGGACATCGGCGCTCTCGGATCCCGGCGCCGACGACGGACCGGCGGACGGGAACGCCGTCGGCCGCCCCGGGCGGGGAGCAGGGCCGTACGTCCCACCGGACACCGAAGCCGAACAGCTCCTGGCCGAGTTGTGGGCGCGGCACCTCGGGCAGGACCGGGTGGGCCGCACCGATGACTTCTTCGATCTGGGCGGAGACTCCGTCACCGCGATCGCCGTCGCATCGGAAGCCGGGCGCCAGGGGCTGATGGTACGGCCCCGGACCATCCTGGACCTGCGCACACTGCACGCGGTGGCCGCTCGTACGGTGCGCAGCCAGGACGGCGGGAACGCCTCCCCGACCGATTCCTGCGCCTCCGGAGCGCAGGAGACGGCGGGCACGCCGGACGAAGTGACGACGGACTCCTGCCAAGTCGACCTCACCCCCGCCCAGCGTGAGTTCCTGGAGCGCGGCGCGGTGCGGCCCGACCACTGGAACCATGGCGTGCTCTACAGCGCGCGACGGCCGCTGGACCTGCCCGCCGTCGAGCAGGCACTGGGCCTCCTGGCGCGACGGCACCCCGTACTGCGCGCCAGGTACCACCACACGAACGGCACATGGACCCAGTCGGCGGACGGCGTGGCACCCGTTGTGACCGCGTTCGACCTGCGCGGAACCGACGCGGAGCGGGTGTCCGCGGAGCTGGACGAGCTGGCCACCGGCTTGCACGAGTCGCTGGACCTGCGTACGGGACCGGTGTGCCGGGCCGGGCTGTTCCGGCTGCCGGCCGGACTGCCCGACCAGTTGCTGCTGGTCGTCCACCACACCGTGGTCGACCTGTACTCCTGGAACATCCTCACCGAGGAACTGTCCGTGCTGCTGCGGGACGGCCAGGAGACGCACCTCGGCCCGACCGGCCCTTCCTACTTGGAGTGGGCACGCCGGCTGGCCGACCATGTTCGCAGCCGCCCCGGGCAACTGGACGGATCGTACTGGCTGGACCGCACCTGGGGTGAGGGCTCGCAGGTGCCGGTCGTCCCGGACGGCGCGCGCGGGGTCGAAGGCAACACCCGGGAACTGGTCACCGATTGCGGGGCACTCCCGGCCACCGGGGCGGGGATCACCGCGTACGAGCGGCTGCTGGCCGCGGCCGGCAGCGCCTTCCAGGAATGGCTGGGAGCAAAAGGCGGGGAAGTCGCCGTCCGGCTGGTCGGCCACGGACGCGAGGACCTGGTCCCCGGTCTGGACCTGGGACGCACCGTCGGCTACTTCAACACAGCCTTCCCGTTCGCCCTGGCCCTGCCGGGCCGCCGGGACAGCGCCGCGCACACGGCGTACGTGGCGGGCGAGCTGCGGTCGGTGCCGCGGCGCGGATTCGACTTCGAGGCGCTGCGGTGGTTCCACCCGGACGCCGCGGTACGCCGGGCGCTGGCGGCCGTGCCGGTTCCGCAGGTGCTCTTCTCCTTCTGGGGAACACCGGCGTTCCTTCAAGCGGGGTGGGGCGCGGACACCGACGGCGTGCTCACCGACGTACGCACCGAACTCGTAGGGCGGGACCGCGCCTTCGACATGGAACGCCCCTGCCCGCTGGAGATCTACCCCAGCGTCGTCGACGGACGGGTACGCGTCCGCTGGCAGTACAGCGGCGAGGTGTTCAGCAAGCAGCGGATCCAGGACCTGGCGAACGCCTTCGACGCCGCCCTCGCAGACCACCCGACCGCGTGATCACCACGCACCGCACCCACACATCCAGGAGCCACCGCACATGACGAAGACACCCCGGCACACGCCCTTGCGTGCCAACACACTGGTCACACTGGCCGCCGGCACCCTGCTGGCACCTCTGCTCGCCGCACTGCCGGCGCACGCGGACACCGGCCCGACCGCTGAGAACCTGGCCTGGACGATGTCCCGGGCCGTCACGGGCGACGGCGCCTGGCGTCACCTGCGGGCGATCAGCAAGGCGACCACGGACAACGCCGGCCACAGGGACTCGGGATCGGCGGGCTATGACAAGTCCGCCGAGTACGTGACCCGCGTCCTGACCAAGGCCGGATACAAGGTGCAACGGCAGGAGTTCACGTTCCGGGACTACCGGATCGAGTCGGAGACGGGATCCGTCCTCGCGCCGTCGGCACGGAAGCTGCATCCGGTCATCGCCCGCTTCTCACGTTCCACCCCGCAAGGCGGCCTGACCGCCCAGCTCTCCGGCCTGTCCGGAAAGAAAACGGGCTGTGGTCCGCAGGACTACGCCGGGACGGACGTCAGGGGAAAGATCGTCCTGGTCGACGTGGGCGACTGTTTCATCACGCAGAAGCAGATGGTGGCGGCGCAGGCCGGTGCGACCGCCATGCTGATGAACGTCAATTCGCCCAACCCCGAACTGAACCTCCGGTACCGCATGGTGCCGCCCGAGGACGCCAGGATCCCCACCGCGACCCTCTCCCGTGCCGAGACCGAGCAGCTCAGGGCCGACGCCGCCGCAGGACCCGTGAGACTCACCGTGGATCTGCGCGGCACCGAGAAGACGACCAAGACCTACAACCTGCTGGCCGACACCCCGACCGGCAGGGCCGAGAACACCGTGGTGATGGGCGCCCACCTGGACAGCGTGGACACCACACCCGGCATGAACGACAACGCCGCGGCGGCAGCGATGCTGCTGGAGAGCGCCGTCCAGCTCCGCCCGTACGCCGGTCACCTCAAGAACCGGGTTCGCTTCGCCTGGTGGGCGGGTGAGGAAAAGGCACTGTCCGGGTCCCAGTACTACGTCGACCAGCTCACCACCGAGCAACGCCGTCAGACGGCGCTCTACCTGAACCTGGAGATGATCGGCTCACCGAACTTCGCCCGCCAGGTCTACAACGGCCGCACCGACACCGGGCCCGGCCCGGCCGGCTCCGAGCGGATCCACGAGCTGGTCAGCGGCCACTTCGCCGAGCAGGGCCTGCCGACCGTCGGACTGAATCTCGACGGCCGGTCCGATCACGCCCCGTTCGTCTCCGCCGGGATACCGGCCGGCGGCGTCAACGCGGGCAGCGACACGGTCAAGTCACCGCAGTGGGCGGAGCTGTTCGGCGGCACGGCGGGACAGATGCTCGACCCGTGCTACCACCAGAGCTGCGACACCATCGACAACGTCAACAAGACGATCTTCGACCAGAACGGCCGGGCGATGGCCTGGGCCATGGGCCGGTTCGCCGTCGACACCTCCGACATCAACGGAGCGGGCACCGCGGCCGAGTAGCTGCCAGGGCGCGCCGTTCCGCGCGCCGGCCGGGACCCGCCGCATTGTGTGGCGGCGGGCCCCGGCCACCACTTGGGGAAGGAGGAGTGATGTCATTCGGGATCGTGGCCACCGGCCACGCGCTGGGCCGTCCGGTGACCGTCGCCGAGCTGGTCGCGACCACCGGCGCGGACGCGGACAAACTGCGGGGCTGGGGTTACCGGCGGCTGTACCGGGCCGAGGACGGCGTGGGGATCACGGATCTGGCCACCCGGGCCGCCGACGCCGCGTTGCGCCGGGCGGCGGTCACCGCCGGAGAACTTGATCTCGTCGTGGTAGCGGTACCGGACGTCGCCGAGTACCTCTACTGGGACGCCGCGGCGGCCCTACAGGGCCGACTGGCGGCCCGTCGGGCGGAAGCGCTGTTGATCAACCAGGCGTGTGGCGGTGGGGTGAGCGCCTTCGACACGGTGGCCGGCCGGTTCGCCACGCACCCCGGCCACCGGACGGCGCTGGTCGTCGCGGCCAACCGGGTGGTCGATGCGTACTGGGACCGTACGGAGACCGGCACGTCCCTGTCCTCGGACGGCGCGGTGGCGGCCGTACTGCGGCGTGACCACCCGGCGTGCGCTTGGCTGGCCACCGAAACCATCAGCGACGGCCGGTACGCGGACTTCATGCGGATGGAGAGCGGGGGAGCCGCCCACCCCTTCGCCCCGGACCGGAAGGCCCCGGGCGTGGCCCCTCTCCTCGACCGGATGGATACGTTCTTCGAGGGTGACGGCGCGGCCACCTACGAGTTCGTCACCTTGATGCACACCCGCAACCGCGAGGTCCTGGAGCGCGTGTGCGCCCGCACGGGGACGCCTCTCGGGTCGGTTGAACGGGTGCTCTACCTCCACGACAACCTCAAGTCGTTCAACGACCTGGCCAAGGAACTGGGCGTGCCGCTGCATCGCACCAACGCCGGCATCGCCATGGAGTTCGGCCACTTCGGGACAGCCGATCAGCTCCTGAGCCTGGAGCGGCTGCTGGCCACCGGAGAACTGGTGACCGGCGACGTCGTGGCCCTGCTGAGCATGGGCAGCGGCGCCCACTGGACCTGCACCCTGCTGCGCGTGTGACCGGCACCCCCGGGTCGCCGTACTCCCCGCGCACTCGCGGCACTCCCGCCTACGCACAACCGTGAACCCGTGCGCCACCCACCTGGAAGGAAACGATCGCTGTGGACGACCTGCTGGCGCGGGTACGGCGACTGGCCGCCCCCGATGCCGTACCCGATCCGGCCCTGCCGGCGGAACTGACCCGTACGCCCGACGTCGCCCTGGTCCGGGAGGCCGGCCGGCGCCTGGCCGGTGCCGACAGCCGACTGCTGGTCCCGCCCGGCCGTCAGCCGCGTGACCTGCGTGTGGCCGTGGTCTCCTCATTCACCGCCGACAACCTGCTGCCCCTGTTACGGGTGTTCCTCCTGGCGGCCGGAGTCACTCCCGAGTTCCACCTCACCGCGCCGGACCAGCAGCTCATGGAACTGGGCGGGGCCGACTCCGGGCTGGCCGACTTCGACCCCGAACTGACCCTGTGCCTGGTGCACGAGCACGTCTTCCTGCCCCAGGAGTGGGATCCGACGGACCTTCCGGCACTCCGGGACGCGGTACGGGAGCGGTGGGAGGCGTTCGCCGCGGCGGTGCACGCCTTCGCCGACCGTGGTGCCGGCGTCCTGGCGGTACACACCGTCCCACTGCCGGTGCACCATCTGCACACCGTCGTCGCCCACCGGTCCCGCTCCGGTGTGAGCCGCATCTGGTACGACCTCAATACGCGGATGCTCGAACTCGCCGAGCGGCTCGGACCGGTGGAGGTGCTGGACCTCCAAACGCTGCTGACGGGCCTCGCGGCTCCGCTGCGGGACGAGCGGCTGCACCTCTTCGCCGGCATGGCGTGGTCACCGGACGTCGAGCACTTGTACGCCAGGGAGGCGGCCGGGCTCGCCCGCGCCGTGACCGGACTGGCGAAGAAGTGCCTCGTACTGGACCTCGACAACACCCTGTGGGGCGGCGTGCTCGGGGACGACGGGCCCGAGAACATCGACATCGGGCCGATGTATCCGGGGAACGCCTACGCCGCCCTCCAGCGCACCGTCCTCGCGCTCAGGCGACAGGGCGTCCTGCTCGCGGTCGCCAGCAAGAACGACGCCGCCCTGGTGTCCCGCGTGTTCGCCGAGCACCCCGAACTGGTCTTGCGGGAGAAGGACTTCGTGGCGGTCAGGGCGAGCTGGGACGCCAAGGACGGCAGCATCAAGGAGATCGCCGCTGAACTCAACATCGGTCTGGACGCCATGGTCTTCCTCGACGATTCCCCCTTCGAATGCGACCTGGTGCGCGGTGCGCTGCCGCAGGTGGACGTCGTGCGGGCAGACAACGACCCCGCCCTGCACGTCAACCGCCTCCTGGCCGGCGGGCACTTCGACGTGCTGACGACGACCGGCACCGATCAGCGGCGTACGGAGCTGTACCGGGCCCGGGCGCGCCGCAGGCAGTGGTCGGCGGGCCGGGAGACGTCCCAGGACTACCTGGCAGGGCTCGGTCTGCGGGTCAGGATCCGTACGGCCGACGCCTATCTGCTGCCCCGGGTCGTCCAGCTCGGCGAACGTACCAATCAGTTCAACCTGGTCGGGCGGGCGTTCCCGGAGGCGCAGACCCGGCGGATGGCGGAGTCGGACACCCATCAGGTGCTGGCGTTCGAGGTCAGCGACCGATTCGGCCAGGAAGGTGTCGTCGGTGCCGTATGGCTGTCCCGGCACCCCGGCCACTGGCTCATCGAGAACGCCGTGATGAGCTGCCGGGTCTTTTCCCGGGGCATCGAGTTCGCGGTGCTGCAGACCGTGGCGGACGCGGCCCGTGCCGCGGGCATGAACCGGCTGGAGGCAGCCTTCCGCGACAGCGGCCGCAACGGGCCCGCCGAGCGGTTCCTGGCCAAGGCGGGGTTCGCCCAACTGCCGCACGCCGCGCCCGGTCCGCAGGGAACGGCCCGGCGCGTGCTCCCGCTGGACCCCCCGCCGGTACTCGCCCCGGCGTGGATCACCGTAGATGACGAAGGATGAGGCTCCCGTGCCCGACACCCCTGACCACCAGGCCGAACTGACCCGGATCATCTCGGCGGTGACCGACGTCCCCGCCGACACGCTCACCGGCAGCTCACGCTTTCGCGACCTGGACAGTTGGAGCAGCCTGGTCGCGCTGCGGCTGCTCACCACTGTCGAGGCCCACTTCGGCGTCCAACTGACGCTCCGGCAGTACTTCCGGACCGAGACCGTGGACGAACTGGCGGCCATGATCACGGTCGGCTCGACGCGTCCCTGCGCATGACGTCAAGAAAGGAACGTCCCATGTCTTTCTCGCCGGCCCAGCAGCCGCCCGGCACCGCGGCGCACGTCTTCAGGACCTCGGCCGTCCGCGCGGCCACCCGGCCCGCATTGCGGCAGGGTTCCGCCCATATGACCTATGAGGAGCTGTCCCGGGCCGCGGGCGGCGTCGCCGACTGGCTGCGTGAACAGGGGGTCGGACGGGGCGACGTCGTGGCCACTTTGATGGACCGCTCACACCGGTGCGTGATCGCCGTACTGGCGGCCTGGGCGGTCGGTGCCGCGTACGTGCACATCGAAGCGACCGATCCCGATCCGCGGGTCACGGCGCTGCTGGAGACGACCCGGGCCCGCGCGGTGATCACCGACGAGCGCAACGAGCGGCGCGTCCCGGGGGACGGGCCCCCGCTGCGCGTTCTGCACGGCACGGACCAGGGAGCCGAGTACAGAATCGACCCGGGGCTGGACGCCGAGGACGTGGCGTACCTGGTCTGCACCTCCGGTTCGACCGGCACGCCCAAAGCCGTCGTGGTCCGGCACCGCGCGCTGCTGAACTACTGCCGGGCGTTCCGGCAGCGGGTACAGGCGCGGTCCCTGGACAGCTTCGGACTGGTCACGACCTTCGCCGCCGACCTCGGCAAGGTCTCCGTGTACGGAGCGCTCCTGTCGGGTGCCCGCCTGGACGTGTACCCGCGCCAGACCACGCTGGACCCGGTGGCGCTCGGCGCGGAACTCTCGGCACACCCCGTGGACTGCCTGACCTACACCCCCTCGCAGATGGAGGCGCTGGCAGCCCAGGGCAGCCTGGCGGCACTGCTGCCACGGCGGGTGCTGGTGGTGGCGGGGGAGCCCTTTCCGCCCAGGCTGGCGGGCGCGGTCCTGCGCGCACGGCCCGACCTGGAGGTCTACAACGGGTACGGTCCCTCCGAGGCCACCATCTTGGCCACGATGCACCGGGTCGGGCCCGAGGACGCCCGGCGGCCCCGGGTGCCGGTCGGCACCCCGCTGGCCGGCGTGGAGGCGTGCGTACGGGACGAGAACCGCCGTCCGGTGGCCGACGGCACGCCCGGCGTCCTGTACCTGGGCGGGGCCTGTGTGGCCTCCGGATACCTGGGCGAGGCGGCACTCACGGAGACCGTCTTCGTCCCTCTGGAGGACCGCCCGGAAGCCGGGCTCTTCTACCGCACCGACGATCTGGTCGTACGGGAGCCGGGCGGCCTGCTGGACTACCTGGGGCGCGCCGACCGTCAGCTCAAGATCCGAGGAAACCGGGTGGAGCCCGGTGAGGTGGAGACGGCCTTGCTGTCTCTTCCCGGGGTCCGGCAGGCCGTCGTGACGGGCGAGCGTCCGGTGCCCGACGCGCCACTGGAACTGGTCGCCTATGTCGTCGCGGACGCCGACCCACGGGAACTGACCCGCCGGCTACGTGCGGCCCTGCCGTCGGCGTTGGTCCCCAGCGGGCTGCACGTCGTGCCCGGTATCCCGGTGAACCTCAACGGCAAGGCGGACTTCGCCACCCTGCGGGCGGCCGTGCGGGCGGCGGCCGGTTCCGGGACCGCGGCGCAGGACGCGTCGCAGGACCCCCCGTGTACGGCCACCGAGCGGCTGGTCGCCGGCATCTGGGCCGAGGCGTTGGGACGGGCCCGGGTCGGTCGGCACGAACGGTTCCTGGAGATCGGCGGCGACTCCTTCAAGGCGCTCACGGTCTTCGCCCGGCTGCGCCGCCACCACCCACGGCTGGGCATCGCCCAGCTCTACACCCACGCCACCGTCGCCGCGCTGGCCTCGGCGCTGGACCAGGGGGAGCCGGGCCGGACCCCGCCACCGGCCGCCCCGGACGCCGGAACGGTTATCGAGCTGTGAACGCCGACGGAGCGGGCACCGCGGTCCCGGCAAGGGGCGCGGAGTGCCCGGCGAACGGCCACCGTCTAGACAGAGGGACGTACGCACCATGCGCCAGCGAATGACCGAGCTGCTCTGGAGGTTCGGCGGTGCCGCAACCGGTCGTACCGCACCGGGGGCGGGGCGCACTTTCGTGCTGGCTCCGTTCGGCGGCGGCAGCGCCTACGCACTGGCCGAGTGGCTTCCGGCACTCCTGCACCAGGGCGAAACCGCACTGGCTCTCCAATACCCCGGGCGTGGCCCCAGGGCGGGGGAACCACACGCGCGGTCGCTGGAGGAACTGGCGCGGCAGGCGGCCGGCGAGGTCGCCGCCCACACCGAAGGGCCGCTGGTTCTGGCCGGGCACAGCCTGGGCGCGGTCCTCTCGTACGAGATCGCGGTGCGCCTGGAAAGCCTGGGGCGTGAGGTGGAGCTGCTGGCCGTTTCGGCCGCCAGGCCACCGGACATGCAGCGCCTGGATCCGGCGGCCGTCCTAGGGATGAGCCGGGAGGACTGGCTGGAGGAACTGGCGACCGGGGACGGTGCGGGCATCGAGGGCGCCACGCATGCCGACATCGTCGATCTGCTGGTGCCCGTACTGCGCGCCGACTACCTGCTGCTGGCCCGCTATCGGTGCGATACGCGCCGGACGGTGTCGTGTCCCCTGCTGGCGATGGGCGGTACGGCCGATCCATGGGTCACCCATGACTGCCTGGACGCCTGGGGACGGTGGACGACCGGAAAGTTCACCACCCGTTCGCTGCCGGGCGGCCACTTCTACTACCGGGAGCGGACGCCGGAATTCTGTCGGCTGGTCCGCGACGCACTGCCGCCCGCCCCGGTACCGCTCCCGGTGCCCGCACAGCGATCCGGAAAGCAGGAATGATGCCCAAGACCCTGATCGTGGTGTACGCCGACGGTGCGGCACACCCCGGTGACATCGCCGTCGGCCTGGCGAGTTGGGCACGGTGCGTCTTCGTCACCGAGCCCGCCGACCACACACGGGCGATGGAACCGCTGCTCTCGCAGTTCGGCCCCGTGATCACGACCGGGTCGGCGGCGGAGGCCGCCGCGCGACTGCGTCCGTACGTCCCGGACGGCCTGGTCACCTACAGCGAGAGGGCACTGAGATTCGCGGCCGAGGTCGCCTCGGCGCTGGAACTGCCCTTCCACGACCGGCCCACGGTCGGCCGGCTCACCGACAAGTGGTTGCAGCGGGACGCCTTACGGGCCGCGGGTGTGGACACCGTGCGCTGCCACCGGATCGCGACCGAGAACGACTGGGCGCGGGCGGTGGCCGATACGGGACTTCCGGCCGTGCTCAAACCCGCGCACGGCGGCGGCAGCCGCAACACCTTCCTGGTCACGGACGTCGGGGAGGGCCTGGAGCTGGTACGCGGCCTGCTGAGCGAGGAGCGGCCGGGCCTGGTGGCCGGCGGTGCCCTGGTACTGGAGGAGTACCTGCCCGGCCGGGACCTCGGCCCGTTCGGCGACTACGTGTCGGTGGAGAGCATCGTGCGGCAGGGCCAGGTCACCGACATCGCCGTGACCGGAAAGTTCCCCATGGTGCCGCCCTTCCGGGAGACCGGGCGGTTCTGGCCGTCGCCGTTGGAGTACGAGGAGGAGGAGCGGGCGCGCGAACTGGCGCGGCGCTCCGTGGAAGCGCTCGGGGTCCGATCCGGCCTGACCCACACGGAGATCAAGCTGACCCCCGACGGGCCGCGGCTCATCGAGGTCAACGGCCGGCTCGGCGGCGGCATCAACGAACTGTCCGTACGGGCACTGGGCCTGAACCTCATCGAACTGGCCGGGCGCACCGCGCTCGGTGAGGCGGTGCCCACACCGGACTTCTACCGCGGCCGTGCCTACTTCCAGCTCTTCCATCCGGCACCACGCCGGGCGAGCACCCTCCTGGGCATCGAGGGGGTGGAGGAGGTCAAACGGAACGCGGGGGTGACCCTCTACCGGCCGTACGCCAAGGCGGGAGCCCGGTTGCCGGGCGGTGTCCAGACCCAGGAGCTGGACATCGTGATGGGGGAGGCCCCGGACGTCACCGAGCTGGCGACCATCGCCAAGGAAGTGGAAGCCACCTTGCGCTACCGCTTCGCCTTCGCCGACGAACCGGGCGCCGCGGTCACGGAATCTTCCGTCACCGGTGCCGAACTGGGCGCGTTGTGAGCCGGGTCACGAGCTGTACGACCCCCGCGCGTACGGAACCCCCGCATGCGTGTCCACACCACGAAACAAGGAGATGCCCCGATGACTGACGGTAGGACGGCGCCGGATCCGGTGACCCTGCTGGCGCGGATCTGGAAGGAGATCCTGGGAGTGGACCGGGTCGGTCCCGATGACGACTTCTTCTCCCTGGGCGGTGACTCGCTGCTGGCACTGAAGGTCATCGGTGCCGCGCAGGAGCACGGGCTCCCGCTGTCGCTGATCGACCTGTTCACCAACCCGACGCCACGCGGCGCATGCCAGGCCGGTACCCAGGCGGCGGACCGTTCCAAGGAGCCCGGTGCCCTGGGCCAGCTCTCGGTGCTGGACCGGGCCAGGGTCCCCGCCGACGCGGTGGATGCGTTTCCGGCGGCCATGCTCCAACTCGGTCTGGTTTACGAGAGCCTGGTCAGCGACGGGGCCTTCTACCTCGATGTGATATCCCGCACGGTCAACCGTCCGCTGGTACCGAAGACGCTGCGCCAGGCCCTGGATCTGATGTCGCGGCGCCACTCCGTACTGCGTACCCGGTTCGACTTCGGCACCTTCAGCGAGCCGATGCAGCTTGTGGTGAAGGAGGCCCGGATCCCGCTGGTCACCGCTGATCACCAGGGGCTCGACGAAGCGGTCGTCGGCGAGCGGTATGAACAGGTGATGGCGGAACTCGGCGTCCCCTTCGACCCCGAAAGCGCCCCGCTGCTCCGTGTCCATGCCGCCGCCACCGGCCCGGCGGCCTTCCGCCTGTCCTACGCCTTCCACCATTCGATCATGGACGGCTGGAGTGAGGCGGTCTTCTTCAGCGAGCTGGTCCGTGCGTACGCCTCGCTGCTGGAGGGGACCCGCCCCGACTTCCCCGCGGCGCTCCCGTACGCCGAGTTCGTGCGGCTGGAACGGGAGGCGCTGCGTGACGAGGAATCCGTACGGTTCTTCGAGGCCATGAAGGAACTGCTGCCCGCGCAGCGGGAGGAGATCCTGGACGTCCCTGATCACCGCAAGGTCTCCGCCGCGGTCCCGGAGCCCGACGCGGCGCGGTTGTTCGAGCTGTCCACCCGATGGGGTCTGCCGGTCAAGAGCCTGCTACTGGCCGTCGGCTGCGTGGCGGTCGGAGCGGCCTGGGAGACCGACACACCGGTCGTCGGGCTGCTGATGAACGGCCGCCCCGAACGCACGGGGTCCGATGTGACGCTGGGCCTGTTCCTGAACCAGTTGCCGCTGCGGCTGGACCTGTCGGGGGCGACCTGGCAGAAGGCTGCCCGCGAAGCGCTGGACGCGGAGAACCGGCTCCTGCCGCACCGACGTTTCCCGCACGCGGAGTTCCGCAGGGTGCTGGGGCGGAATCCGTTCGAGGTCATGTTCAATTACGTGCACTTCCACCCCCGGAACGCCTTGCTGAGGTCGGGTCTGGTGGGGGCCGAGGAGGACATGCGCGATCACACGAGCCTGCCGGTGCGGATCGAGGCGCTCAACGATTCCGAGGGTGAGGGGCTGAGTCTGCACGTGACCGCGGACGTGAACCGCTTCGGTGCGGAACTGCCCGGCCGGCTCATGTCCCACCTGCTGGCTGCGGTGCACTCCATGACCACCGCGGAGGACGGACCTGCCCGCCTCTAGGGCCGGTCGTCAAAATCCCGCCCGCCCTCCGGGCGGACGACGCTATTTTGACAACCGGGCCTGGAGTGAATGGTCCACGGCCCTGGGGGCGCCTTCGGCAGGCCCGTCGGATACGGTGCCGCGGAGTGCGCCCCTGCCGGTACGGCGCGTACTGAACGGGGGGTCGCTTGTCAAGGGTGCCTCGGTGCAGGCGGGTTCGTAAGGCGTCCGGATGCCGAACACACCTCGGGTGAACTGCACCTTGAGTCCTTTTCGTGACTGTCTGGATGGATTGTTTTTGTCCGGTTTTCGAACCCTGAACGCCGTGATGTGACCAAACTGAGACCCCTTACGCGTGGCTTACGGGGCCCATGTGACTGAGACTGGGCCCATTCGAGCTCGGGTCAATGGGTCACGCGCTGTGGGGAGCGCCGACTCACGAGCATCGGAGCTGGTCGCTGTCTGTCAGGGGTGTCAGCCGGGGCCGGCTCCTTTCCATGTAGTGAATGGACT
The DNA here is from genome assembly GCF_022695595.1 of Streptomyces sp. MST-110588. NCBI lineage: Bacteria > Bacillati > Actinomycetota > Actinomycetes > Kitasatosporales > Streptomycetaceae > Streptomyces > Streptomyces sp. MST-110588. The sequence goes on along the minus strand of NZ_CP074380.1, from coordinate 2,681,155 downwards.
CATGAGGAGGCAGTCCCATGCGCGGTGCCAAGAGCGCCACCTGGGTCGCAGGTGCGATAGTCGTGGCCCTGGGGGCCACGGCGTGCGGTGGAAACAGCGGTAGCAAGAGCGACGAGGCCGGGTTCATCCGGGCCAACTGGGGTGACCCGCAGAACCCGCTGGAGCCCGCGAACACCAACGAGGTGCTCGGCGGCAAGGTGCTGGACATGATCTTCAGCAACCTCAAGGAGTACGACGCGAAGACCGGTGAGGCCAAGAACGCCTCCGCCGAGTCCATCGAGTCCAAGGACGCGCAGAACTTCACGATCAAGATCAAGAAGGGTCTGAAGTTCTCCAACGGCGAGGCCATCACCTCCAAGTCCTTCGTGGACGCCTGGAACTACGCGGCGCTGGCCACCAACGCGCAGAAGAACGCCTACTTCTTCGCCGACATCGAGGGCTACGACAAGACCTCCCCCGCCGAGGGCAAGCCGACCGAGAAGACGCTCTCGGGCCTGAAGATCGTCGACGACCACACCTTCACGGTCAAGCTCAACAAGAAGTTCTCCACCTGGCCGATCCGCCTGGGCTACAAGGCGTTCGCGCCGCTGCCCACGCAGTTCTTCAAGGACCACGAGGCGTACCTGAAGAAGCCGGTCGGCAACGGTCCGTACGCGATCGAGGAGTACAAGAAGGGCACGCAGATGAAGCTGGTGCCCAACAAGTACTACTCCGGTGACCACAAGGCGAAGAACAAGGGCGTGCTGCTCCGGGTCTTCACCGACTCCAACGCGGCATACGTGGCGCTGCAGTCCGGTCAGCTCGACATCGACGACGACATCCCGGCCGAGCAGATCAAGAACGCCAAGACCGACCTGAAGGGCAACTACTTCACCCAGCCCGCCGGCATCTACCAGGGCGTGACGTTCCCCTTCTACAAGAAGGAGTGGACCAAGCCGGGCATGGAGAAGGTCCGCAAGGGCCTGTCCATGGCGATCGACCGCAAGAGCATCACCGAGAAGATCTACAACGGCACCCGTACGCCGATGACGGACCTGTCCTCCCCGGTGCTCGGTGACGCCAACGGTTACGACAAGAACATCTGCGGCGACGTCTGCACGTACAACCCGACCGAGGCCAAGAAGCTCATCGAAGAGGGCGGCGGCATCCCCGGCGGGAAGATGACCATCAGCTACAACGCCGACAAGGACTCCCACAAGCAGTGGGCGGACGCGGCCTGCAACAGCATCAACAAGGTGCTGGGCGATGACAAGGCGTGCGTGGGCAACCCGGTCGGTACCTTCGGTGACTTCCGCAACCAGATCACCAAGGGCGAGATGAACGGGCCGTTCCGCGCCGGCTGGCAGATGGACTACCCGCACATCGAGAACTTCCTCACCCCGCTCTTCGCCACCGGCGCCAGCTCCAACGACGGCAAGTGGAGCAACAAGGAGTTCGACGACCTGATGAAGCAGGCCGCCGCCGAGCCGGACATCAAGAAGGCCACCGACCTGTACAAGCAGGCCGAGAAGGTGGTCCTCAAGGACGTCGTGAACATCCCGCTCTTCTACCAGAACGGCACCGTCGGCTGGTCGGAGAAGGTCTCCGGCGTCAAGCTCAACCCGTTCAGCGTCCCCGTCTTCAGCGACATCTCGGTCAAGGACTGACCCGACGCGCACGCCCCTGAGCGGGGCGCACGGAACATAACCGCTCACGGCTGCAGGGGACAGCCGGCACCCGGCCCACCGGGGCCGGCTGTCCCCGCGTCGGCGCTTCTCTGGAGGACACATGGGGCGCTACGTCTTGCGACGACTGCTCCAGATGGTGCCCGTCTTCATCGGCACCACATTCTTGATCTTCGTCATGGTCTACGCGATCGGTGATCCCATCGCCGCCATGTTCGGAGACCGGACACCGGACCCGGCCACCGCCGCTCAGATCCGGGAGTCCCTGCACCTCAACGACCCGTTGTGGAGCCAGTACCTGCAGTACATGGCGGGTATTTTCCAGGGCGACTTCGGTACGTCCTTCAACGGCACCCCGGTCACCGAGCTGATGGGTACCGCCTTCCCCAACACGATCAAGCTGACGCTGGTGGCCTTCGTCATCGAGCTCGTGGTGGGTGTGTCGCTGGGTGTCGTCGCGGGTATGCGCCGCGGCCGGCTGGCGGACACCGGCGTGCTGATCTTCACCCTGCTGGTGATCTCGATCCCGACCTTCGTCATGGGGTACGTGCTCCAGTACTTCATCGGCATCAAGCTCGCCTGGACCGCCCCCGCGGTGTCCATCGACGTCAACATGGACGAACTGCTGCTGCCGGGCATCGTGCTGGCGGGTGTCTCGCTGGCGTACGTCTCCCGGCTGACCCGTACGTCCATCGCCGAGAACATGCGATCGGACTACATCCGTACGGCCACCGCCAAGGGTCTGCCGCGCCGCCGGGTCGTCAGCATCCACCTGCTGCGCAACTCGCTCATCCCGGTCGTCACCTTCCTCGGTACCGACATCGGCGGCCTGATGGCCGGCGCGGTCGTCACCGAGCGGATCTTCAACATCCAGGGCGTCGGCTACCAGCTCTACCAGGGCATCTCGCGGCAGAACTCGCCGACCGTGGTGGGCTTCGTGACCATCCTCGTGGTCGTCTTCCTCCTCGCAAACCTGCTCGTCGACCTGCTCTACGCGGTCCTGGACCCGAGGATCCGGTATGCCTGAGATGCTCAAGACCGCCGCCGACGAGGCCGTGGCCGCCGTCGAACCGGTCGTCAAGCAGGAGGAGAAGGCCCGCAGTCTGTGGGGCGACGCCTGGCGCGACCTGCGACGCAATCCGGTCTTCTACGTCTCCGCGGTGCTGATCGTCTTCCTGGTCGTCATCTCGGCCTGGCCGTCCCTGCTGACCAGCACGAGCCCGTACGCCTGCGATGTCACCAAGGCCCGCCTGGGGCCCAGCGACGGCCACCCCTTCGGCTTCAACTCGCAAGGGTGTGACGTCTACGCCCGTACGATCTACGGCGCCCGTGCCTCCGTGGTCGTCGGTGTGGGCACCACCCTCCTCGCCGGTGTCATCGGCTGCCTCATGGGCGGTCTGGCCGGTTTCTTCGGCGGCTGGTGGGACTCGATCCTCTCCCGGATCGGGGACATCTTCTTCGGTATCCCGATCCTGCTCGGCGGCATCGTCTTCCTGTCCGTCATCAAGGGCGGCTCGATCTTCACCGTCATGCTGCTGATGGCGATCCTCGGCTGGCCGCAGATCGCCCGTATCGCGCGCGGTGCGGTGATCACCGCCAAGCAGCAGGACTACGTACAGGCCGCCCGCGCCCTCGGCGCGAGCACCCCGCGGATGCTGCTGCGGCACATCACCCCCAACGCGCTGGCGCCGGTCATCGTCGTGGCGACCATCGCACTGGGTACGTACGTCTCGCTGGAGGCGACGCTGTCCTTCCTGGGCGTCGGCCTCAAGCCGCCGGCCGTCTCGTGGGGCATCGACATCTCCTCGGCGGCGACCTACATCCGTGACGCCCCGCACATGCTCCTGTGGCCCGCCGGCGCGCTGAGCATCACCGTGCTGGCGTTCATCATGCTCGGCGACGCGGTGCGCGACGCCCTCGACCCCAAGCTGCGCTGAGGGAGGCGTACGTGACCACCATCGAGAAGACCGCGGCCGAGCCCGCGCCGCGCTCCGGGGACGGCGGCAACGCGCCGCTGCTCCAGGTGCGCGACCTGCACGTGGAGTTCCACACCCGCGACGGTGTGGTGAAGGCCGTCAACGGCGTCAACTACAGCGTCGCCGCGGGCGAGACGCTGGCGGTGCTCGGCGAGTCCGGTTCGGGCAAGTCGGTGACCGCGCAGGCCATCATGGGCATCCTGGACATGCCGCCGGCGAAGATCCCGCAGGGCGAGATCCTCTTCCGCGGCCAGGACATGCTCAAGATGTCCGCCGAGCAGCGCCGGAAGATCCGGGGCGCCAAGATCGCCATGATCTTCCAGGACGCGCTGTCCTCGCTGAACCCGGTGCTGAGCGTGGGCTACCAGCTCGGCGAGATGTTCCGGGTGCACCAGGGCCTGTCCAAGAAGGACGCCAGGGCCAAGGCGATCGAGCTGATGGACCGGGTGAAGATCCCGGCGGCGAAGAGCCGGGTGGGGGACTACCCGCACCAGTTCTCCGGCGGTATGCGTCAGCGGATCATGATCGCGATGGCGCTGGCGCTGGAGCCGGATCTGATCATCGCGGACGAGCCGACGACGGCGCTGGACGTCACCGTGCAGGCGCAGGTGATGGATCTGCTCGCGGAGTTGCAGCGCGAGTTCAACATGGGTCTGATCCTGATCACCCATGACCTGGGTGTGGTCGCGGATGTCGCCGACAAGATCGCGGTGATGTACGCGGGCCGGATCGTGGAGCACGCGCCGGTGCACGAGCTGTACAAGACCCCCGCGCACCCGTACACCCGTGGCCTGCTGGACTCCATCCCGCGCCTGGACCAGAAGGGCCAGGAGCTGTACGCGATCAAGGGTCTGCCGCCCAACCTGTTGAACATCCCGCCGGGCTGCGCCTTCAACCCGCGCTGCCCCAAGGCACAGGACGTCTGCCGTACGGACGTCCCCGAGCTGCACACGGTCGACGACGGCCGCGGCAGCGCGTGCCACTTCTGGAAGGAGACGGTCAATGGCTGAGACGACCGTACGGGACGCATCCGCCCGTGAGCCGATCCTCCAGGTCCGCAACCTGGTCAAGCACTTCCCGCTGACCCAGGGCGTGCTGTTCAAGAAGCAGGTCGGCGCGGTCAAGGCCGTGGACGGCGTCTCCTTCGACCTCTACCAGGGCGAGACGCTGGGCATCGTCGGCGAGTCCGGCTGCGGCAAGTCCACCGTCGCCAAGCTGCTGATGAACCTGGAGCGGGCCACGGCCGGCGAGGTCTTCTACAAGGGCCAGGACATCACCAAGCTGTCGGGGCGCGCGCTGAAGGCCGTACGCCGCAACATCCAGATGGTCTTCCAGGACCCCTACACCTCGCTCAACCCGCGGATGACGGTCGGTGACATCATCGGCGAGCCCTTCGACATCCACCCCGAGGTGGCGCCGAAGGGCGACCGGCGGCGGAAGGTCCAGGAGCTGCTGGACGTCGTGGGTCTGAACCCGGAGTACATCAACCGCTATCCGCACCAGTTCTCCGGCGGCCAGCGCCAGCGCATCGGTATCGCCCGCGGCCTCGCGCTCAACCCGGAGATCATCATCTGCGACGAGCCGGTCTCCGCGCTGGACGTCTCGGTGCAGGCGCAGGTCATCAACCTGATGGAGAAGCTGCAGGACGAGTTCAACCTCTCCTACGTCTTCATCGCGCACGACCTGTCCATCGTCCGGCACATCTCCGACCGGGTCGGGGTGATGTACCTCGGCAAGATGGCGGAGATCGGTACGGACGAGGAGATCTACGAGCACCCCACCCACCCGTACACCCAGGCCCTGCTGTCCGCGGTGCCGGTGCCCGACCCCGAGGCCCGCAACGGCCGCGAGCGCATCATCCTGACCGGGGACGTGCCCTCGCCGGCCAACCCGCCCTCCGGCTGCCGCTTCCGTACGCGGTGCTGGAAGGCCGAGGACAAGTGTGCGCAGGAGATGCCGGTACTGGCGGTGCCCGAGCGCTTCAAGGGCTCGGACTCGCCGGCCGCCCACGAGTCGGCCTGCCACTTCGCCGAGGAGAAGGACGTCGTCGGCGCGGCGTAGTCGTACGGTGATGTACTGACGCGCCAGGGCGCCCGGGGCCGGACGGCCTTGGGCGCCCTCGTCATTGGGGCGCTCGCGCACGGAGCGGTGGGCGCACGGAGCGGTGGCCCGGTGGTCCGACTGCGACCGGGACGCTCCGGCCCGGACCGGCTGCGGGCCCTCTCACTCCGCCTTCGGTACCAGGGTGAACCACACCGACTTCCCGTTCGGGTGATCGCGTACGCCCCAGGAGTCGGCGCACGCCTGCACGATGCCCAGGCCGCGCCCGCACTCGTCCTCCGGTTCGGGGTGGCGCGGCTCCGGCTGCCCGGCCCCGGTGTCCCATACCGCGACGGTCAGTTCGTGCGGGGAGCGCTCCATGCTCACGTACGCGTCGGTACGGGTGTGCCGGTAGGCGTTGGTCACCAGCTCCGACACCATCAACTCGGTCGCCTCCACGAGACAGTTGAGTCCGGCGCCGCTGAGGATCTGCCGCAGGGTGGCTCGGACGACGCCCACCGCCCGCGGGTCGTGGGGGATGAAGAGTCCGTAGGACCAGGTCTCGGCCGGCGTATGCAAGGTGACAGCCTCCAGGTGAATGCAGTCCGTGACTGACTCGGTACTCACCGTAGCGACATGGGTTGTGGATCCACAACAGGGTTGGTGAAATGCTGACTTAGGCGACACCACGGGCTTTGGCCGAGGGAGGGGTGAATGGGGCTGAGAGCCGATCCCACGTACCGTCAGCGGCGCTTTGGCGCAGAAGTTCGAAAGCTGCGCGAACGGGCGGGTCTGTCCGTCGGCGAGAGCGCCGAGGTGATGGGGATGCACCAGTCGCATATCAGCAACGTGGAGACCGGGCGCACCAGCCTGTCCCCGGAGCGGCTGCGCAGGCTCGCCCGCCGGGTGGAGGGCGTCCCGCCCGCGTACGTCGACGCACTGGTGGCCCTGGGGCGGCACCACGGCAAGGGCTGGTGGTCCACGTACCGGAGCCGGCTCGCCCCCTCCCGCCTGGACATCGCCGAACTGGAGTCCAAGGCCGCCCGGTTGACGACCTACGAGCCGACGTTCATCCCGGTCCTGCTCCAGACCCGCGCGTACACGGCGGCCAACTTCCGCGGCGGTTACTCCGGGGCGACGCGGGCGGAGCGGGAGGTGGACATCGAGTTCCGTATGCGCCGGCAGCGCCTGTTGGAGGACGGCACGATCGGCCACTTCCACGCGATCGTCCACGAAGCGGCACTGCACATGACGTTCGGCAGTCGTGCGATCATGCGGGAGCAGTTGCTGCGGCTGATCGAGGCGTCGAAGCTGCCGAACGTGACGATCCAGATCGTGCCGTTCGACGGGCCCGTGCCGTTCGGTACGTCGTTCGTGGTGATCGAGCCCGAGGTCGCGGAACTCGGCACGGTCGTCGTCCCGCACCTCGAAAAGTCCCTCTACCTCGGCGACTGCGGCTCACTGGCCCGGTACAACGGGTGGTTCGCCGGCCTGAGCGAAGTGGCGCTGGCTCCGGTGGACGTCGGGCAGCGGCCCGAAGGCCGTCCGGCGAAGGACTCGCTGGGGCTGGTCCAGCGGATCCTGTACCCGATGCTCTAGAGGATCCAGAGGAGGCGCCCATGTGCAGGCTCGAGTGGCAGAGGTCCGGCTTCAGTGAAGCGGGCTCCGACACCTGCGTCGAGATCGCCCGGGACCCGGCCGGCCCCCGCGCCTGCGCGAGAGCGCCGCCCCGGCCACGGTGATCACCACCACCCCCGCCGCCCTGCGCGCCTTCGTGTCGTACCTGAGGGCTCACGGCACGCCTCGCAACGGCTGACCCGCCGGGCTGCTCACCGATCCCGCCTTCGGGGCCGTACGCGCGTGCGAGGCGGAGGACGGTGTGCTGCTGCTCCTGCCCGCGCATCCGCGCCGTCGCCGGTGCTCGGCCGCCCGCTGCGGCAACCGGGCTCGGGCATACGGGGGGTTTCTGGGGCCTCCGGCTCACGGACGGACCTCGTACGAGTGCGATACGTACCGTTTTGCGCTCTTATGTGGATCTAAGTGCGTCGTGAGAGCTGAGGAGGCACCATGCGTGGAGCCACGTGCGCGAAGTGGGCCGTGGGCGCGGTGGCCATCGCCCTCGCGGCGACGGCCTGCGGCGGGGGCGGTGACGGCGGTGGGGGGAACGAGGCGGGGATCGTCAGCTCGTCCTGGGGCGACCCGCAGAACCCGGTCGAGCCGGCAAACACCAACGAGGTGCAGGGCGGCAAGGTCCTGGAAATGATCTCCAGGGGGCTCAAGCGCTACAACCCGAAGACCGGCGCCGCCGAGAACGTGCTCGCCGAGAAGATCGAGAGCTCCGACGCGCAGAATTACACGGTCACCGTGAAGGACGGCTGGACTTTCAGCAACGGGGAGAAGGTCACCGCCAAATCCTTCGTGGACGCCTGGAACTATGCGGCGCTGCTGGAGAACAAACAGAAGAACGCGCCGTTCTTCCAGTACATCGAGGGCTACGACAAGGTCCACCCGGACAGCGGGTCGGCGAGTGCCAAAACACTCTCGGGACTTCAGGTGAAGGACGAGCGGACCTTCACCGTCAAGCTCGGCCAGAAGTTCTCCACCTGGCCGGACACCCTTGGGTACGTCGCCTTCGCCCCGCTGCCGAAGGCGTTCTTCGACGACCACGACGGCTGGCTGAAGAAGCCGGTGGGCAACGGGCCGTACAAGGTGGAGTCCTACGACAAGGGCACGGTGATGAAGCTCCGCAAGTGGGACGGGTACCCCGGTGCGGACAAGGCCCGTAACGGCGGAATCGACCTGCGGGTCTACACCGACAACAACACCGCTTACACGGATCTCCAGGCCGGCAACCTCGATCTGGTCGACGACGTTCCGGCCGCGCAGTTGAAGAACGCCAAGCAGGACCTGGGCGACCGTTACATCAATCAGCCGGCCGGCATCATCCAGACCCTCACGTTCCCCATGTACGACGAGCAGTGGAACGCGGCGGGGAGGGAAAAGGTCCGCCAGGGGCTTTCCATGGCGATCGACCGGGCACAGATCACCCGGCAGATCTTCCAGCAGACACGGACGCCCGCGAGCGACTGGACCTCTCCCGTCCTGAAGGAAGAGGGCGGCTACAAATCGGGGGTGTGCGGTCAGGCGTGCGCGTACGACCCGGTGCGGGCCAAGCAGCTCGTCCAGGAAGGCGGCGGCATTCCGGGCGGCAAGCTGACCATCTCGTACAACGCCGACACCGGCTCGCACAAGGACTGGGTCGACGCGGTCTGCAACAGCATCAACAACGCGCTGGGCAACGACAAGGCGTGCGTCGGCAGCCCGGTCGGCACCTTCGCGGACTTCCGCAACAAAATCACCAAGCACGAGATGACCGGTCCGTTCCGGGCGGGCTGGCAGATGGACTACCCGCTGATCCAGAACTTCCTGCAGCCGCTGTATTACAGCGGTGCGCCCTCCAACGACGGTCAGTTCAGCGACCCCGCGTTCGACAAGAAGGTCGACGAGGCCAATGCCGAGGCGGACAAGGGCAAGGCAGTGGAGAAATTCCAGGACGCGGAGAAGATCCTCGCGCAGAAGATGCCGTCCGTTCCGCTGTGGTACCAGAACGGCAGCGGCGGCTATTCCGACCGGATCAGCGAGGTGGCGCTGAACCCCTTCAGCGTGCCCGTCTACAACGAGATCAAGGTCAGTTGACCGCAGGGCCCGAGGAGCCCCGCGGAACGCCACCGACCGCGGGCCGCCCCGTTCCCCTTACCCCGGAGCCCTGATGGGACGCTATGTGATCCGGCGGCTGCTCCAGATGATCCCCGTGTTCATCGGCAGCACGCTCCTGATCTTCCTGATGGTGTACGCGCTGGGCGACCCGGTCGCCGCGATGTTCGGCGACCGGGCGCCCGACCCCGCCACCGCCGCGCAGATCCGCCGGGACCTCTACCTCGATCAGCCGCTGTGGAAGCAGTACCTGCATTACATGGGTCAGATCTTCACCGGTGACTTCGGGACCGCTTTCAACGGCCAGCCGGTCACCGAACTGATGTCCTCGGCCTTTCCCGTCACCCTGCGTCTGACCCTGGTCGCCATCGTCGTCGAAATGGTCGTCGGTGTGGTGCTCGGGGTGTTCAGCGGGCTGCGCCGCGGACGCCTGGTGGACACCACCGTCCTCGTCTTCACCCTCGTCGTCGTCTCCATTCCGACCTTCGTCAGCGGCTATGTCCTGCAATACCTGCTCGGCGTGAAATGGGGCTGGGTCAAACCCGCGGTCTCCTACGAGGCCGCGCTGGGCGAACTGATCCTGCCCGGCGTGGTGCTGGCGCTGGTCTCACTCGCTTACGTGACCCGGCTGACGCGCACCTCGATCGCGGAGAACGCCCGCGCCGACTACGTCCGTACGGCCGTGGCCAAGGGACTGCCCAGACGACGGGTGATCACCCGGCACCTGCTGCGCAACTCCCTGATCCCGGTCGTCACCTTCATCGGTACGGACATCGGCGCGCTGATGGGCGGGGCGATCGTCACCGAGCGCATCTTCAACATCCACGGCGTGGGATACCAGCTCTACCAGGGCATCCTGCGGCAGAACTCGCCGACCGTCGTGGGTTTCGTGACGATCCTGGTGCTGGTCTTCCTGCTGGCGAATCTCCTCGTCGACCTCCTGTACGCCGTCCTCGACCCGCGGATCCGCTATGCCTGAGTCCTTCGTACCCAAAGAAGCCGTCACCCACGGGGACGGCGGCACCGCGGCGCTGGCCATGGAAGAGGCGTCCTCGCTGGCGCAGCCGCCACCGCCGGGCGGCGCGCCGAGCGGCCGGGCGCGCAGCCTGTGGAGCGACGCCTGGCACGATCTGCGGCGCAACCCGGTCTTCATCATCTCGGCCCTGGTCATCCTCTTTCTGATCGTGATCGCGATCTGGCCGCAGTTGATCGCCGACGGCAATCCCTACCGCGGGGACCTGGCCAAGGCCCAGAACAGCTCCGAGCCCGGCCACCCCTTCGGCTACGACACCCAGGGCCGCGATGTCTACACCCGCGTGGTCCACGGCGCCCGCGCCTCCATCACCGTCGGCGTCTGCGCCACGGCCGGTGCCGCGATCCTGGGCAGCCTGCTGGGCGGCCTGGCCGGCTTCTTCGGCGGCTGGTGGGACACCCTGCTCTCCCGGCTCGCCGACATCTTCTTCGGCATCCCCGTCATCCTGGGCGGCCTGGTCTTCCTGTCCGTGGTCACCAGCAGCACGGTGTGGCCGGTGGTCGGCTTCATCGTGCTGCTGGGCTGGCCGCAGATCGCCCGGATCGCCCGCGGCTCGGTGGTGACCGCGAAACAGCACGACTACGTACAGGCCGCTCGGGCCCTCGGCGCCGGCAACGGCCGGATGCTGCTGCGGCACATCGCCCCCAACGCCGTCGCGCCGGTGATCGTGGTGGCCACCATCGCGCTGGGCACGTACATCTCGCTGGAGGCCACGCTCTCCTACCTGGGCGCGGGCCTGAAACCGCCCACCGTCTCCTGGGGCATCGACATCTCCACGGCCTCCACCCACATCCGCAACGCCCCGCACATGCTGCTGTGGCCCGCGGGCGCGCTGAGCGTCACCGTGCTGGCGTTCATCATGCTCGGCGACGCGGTGCGCGACGCCCTCGACCCCAAGCTGCGCTGAGGAGCCGGCAGATGACGACGCAGGACACGCCGGACGGACCGCGTACGCCGGACGGACCGCGTACGCCGGGCACACCAGGTACGCCGGATACGCCGCAGGAATCGGGCTCGTCGCGGACGCCGCCGGCCGGGCTGCTGGACGTACGGGATCTGAAGGTGGAGTTCCGTACGCGCGACGGGGTCGCCAAGGCCGTCAACGGCGTGAGCTACCGCGTGGCCGCCGGGGAGACGCTGGCCGTCCTGGGGGAGTCGGGCTCGGGCAAGTCCGTCACCGCGCAGGCCGTCATGGGCATCCTGGACTCCCCGCCCGGGTTCGTCACCGGCGGGGAGATCTTCTTCCAGGGGCGGGACCTGCTCAAGCTCGGCGCCGAGGAGCGCCGCAAGGTGCGCGGCGCGAAGATGGCGATGATCTTCCAGGACGCGCTCTCCGCGCTCAACCCCGTCCTGAGCGTGGGGGCGCAGCTCGGTGAGATGTACGAGGTGCACGCCGGCCTGTCGCGCAAGGAAGCGCGCGGCAGGGCGGCCGAGCTGATGGACCGGGTCCGCATCCCGGCCGCCCGGCAGCGGGTGGGGGACTACCCGCACCAGTTCTCCGGGGGCATGCGTCAGCGGATCATGATTGCGATGGCGCTGGCGCTGGAGCCGGATCTGATCATCGCGGACGAGCCGACGACGGCGCTGGACGTCACGGTGCAGGCCCAGGTGATGGATCTGCTCGCGGAGTTGCAGCGCGAGTACAACATGGGACTCATTCTGATCACCCATGACCTGGGTGTGGTCGCGGACGTGGCCGACAAGATCGCGGTGATGTACGCGGGCCGGATCATGGAGACGGCTCCCGTGCACGACCTCTACAAGGCCCCGGCCCACCCGTACACCCGCGGCCTGCTGGACTCCATCCCGCGCCTGGACCGCAAGGGCCGGGACCTGTACGCGATCAAGGGCCTGCCGCCCAACCTCACCCGTATCCCGCCGGGGTGCGAGTTCAACCCGCGCTGCCCGATGGCCCAGGACGTCTGCGTCACCGACCGGCCGCCGCTGTACGACGTGGCGCACGGCCGGGCCAGCGCCTGCCACTTCTGGAAGGAGACGCTCGATGCGGCGCGGTGACCAGGGAGGGGGCGGGGCGGCGGCGGAGCGGGAGGTGACGCGGGAGCCGCAGGTGGCGCGTACGGCCGCCGGCGAACCGGTCCTTCAGGTACGGGGCCTGGTCAAGCACTACCCACTGACCCGGGGCATCGTGGTCAAGAAGCAGGTCGGCGCGGTCAAGGCCGTGGACGGCGTCTCCTTCGACCTGGCCCGGGGCGAGACGCTGGGCATCGTCGGCGAGTCGGGCTGCGGGAAGTCGACGGTGGCCAGGATGCTGGTCGGCCTCGAAGCGCCGACGGCCGGCCGGATCCTGTACCGGGGCGAGGACATCACCAGGCTGTCGGGGCGCGCGCTGAAGGCCGTACGCCGCAACATCCAGATGGTCTTCCAGGACCCCTACACCTCGCTCAACCCGCGGATGACGGTCGGTGACATCATCGGCGAGCCGTACGAGATCCACCCCGAGGTGGCGCCGAAGGGCGACCGGCGGCGGAAGGTCCAGGAGCTGCTGGACGTCGTGGGTCTGAACCCGGAGTACATCAACCGCTATCCGCACCAGTTCTCCGGCGGCCAGCGCCAGCGCATCGGCATCGCCCGCGGCCTGGCCCTGCGCCCCGAGGTCATCGTCGCCGACGAGCCGGTCTCCGCGCTGGACGTCTCCGTACAGGCCCAGGTCGTCAACCTCCTGGAGCAGCTCCAGCGCGAGTTCGACCTCTCCTACGTCTTCATCGCCCACGACCTGTCGGTGGTCCGGCACATCTCCGACCGGGTGGCGGTGATGTACCTCGGCCGCCTGGTGGAGACCGGTACGGACGAGGAGATCTACGACCACCCCACCCACCCGTACACCCAGGCCCTGCTGTCCGCCGTACCGGTGCCCGACCCCGACGCGCGCGCCCGCCGGGAGCGCATCCTGCTGGCCGGGGACGTGCCCTCGCCGGCCGATCCGCCCTCCGGCTGCCGTTTCCGTACGCGCTGCTGGAAAGCCCGGGAGCGGTGCGCGCTGGAGGTGCCGGCGCTGGCCGTACCGGCTGAGTTCCGGCTGCTGGGCGGGCCCGCGGCACACGACTCGGCCTGTCACTTCGCCGAGGAGCGCCACGTGGTGCCGCCGGCGGACGAGGGCACGCGAGCAGACGGTGGCACACCGGCGGGTCCGCCGGCGGACGACGGCGCTCGGGCCGGTATGCGGACGGAGGACGGCACGCAGGTGGACGGTGGCACACGGGCGGGTCCGCAGGCCGGCCCACGGCCGGACGGCAGTGGGGACGCCGGCCCCTGGTGAGCACCGCGAGACCGGGCCCCGCCTCCCTCGTGCGGGGGTGTGGGAGGCGGGGCCCGTTCCGAGCGGAGGCTGTCGAGACCGGGTCAAGGGGTCTTGCCGGGCTCCTCACCGGCCGGACCGGCCGGTGATTCCTCGGCGTTCGCCTCCTCGATCGCGGCCAGTGCCGGGTCCAGGACGATGTCCTCTTCCCGCGCCGCGGTCGTCGGTTCCTCGGGGAAATGACAGGCCGTCAGGTGCCCGTCCCGGTTGCCGGAGAGCTGTACGAGCGGCGGCTCCTCGGTCGCACAGCGCTCCTTCGCCTTCCAGCAGCGGGTGCGGAAGCGGCAGCCGGAGGGCGGGTTGACGGGCGAGGGCACGTCACCGGCCAGCCGGATGCGCTCGCGCGTCTCCTCCTCGGACTCCACCAGCCGGGCCTCGGGCACCGCGGACAGCAGGGCGTGGGTGTAGGGGTGGCGAGGGTGGTCGTAGATGGACTCCCGGTCGCCGACCTCGACGATCTTCCCCAGGTACATGACGGCCACGCGCTGGCTGAAGTGCCGCACCACCGCCAGGTCGTGGGCGATGAACAGGAAGGCGATGCCCATCTCGCGCTGGAGTTCCTGGAGCAGGTTGACGACCTGGGCCTGGATGGAGACGTCCAGCGCCGAGACCGGCTCGTCGGCGACGATCAGCTTCGGCTGCAGGGCGAGCGCGCGGGCCACGCCGATGCGCTGGCGCTGGCCGCCGGAGAACTCGTGCGGGAAGCGGTTGTAGTGCTCGGGGTTCAGGCCCACGATCTCCAGCAGTTCGCGGGCCCGGGCCTCCAGGCCCTGGGGCGGCCGGATGTCGTTGATCTCCATCGGGCCGCGGATGATCGCGCCGACCGTCTGGCGCGGGTTGAGGGACGCGTACGGGTCCTGGAAGATCATCTGGATCTCGGAGCGGACCGGCGCCAGCTCCTTGCGGCCGGCGTGGGTGATGTCCCGCCCGGCGTAGGTGATCTTGCCTGCGGTGGGCTCCAGCAGCCGGGTCAGCAGCCGGCCGGTGGTGGACTTGCCGCAGCCCGACTCGCCGACCAGGCCGAAGCTCTCGGCCGGCCGGACGGCCAGGTCGATGCCGTCCACTGCCTGGACCGCGCCGACCCGCCGCTTGAACGGGAAGCCGCCGTAGATCGGGAAGTGCTTGGTCAGCCCCTCGGCGACCAGCAGCGGCTCGCCCGAGG